>NZ_JBFBGL010000109.1:0-14917 GCF_040684635.1 Amycolatopsis sp. NPDC089917
GAGAAAGGCGAGGTCGGCTCGGTGAACGCCCTCAAGCGGACTTTGTCCGGGCGGTTCGCTGGAGTCATAAGGCCAGTATCGCGCCCGGAACATCAGCCGTCAGGCAGCGACCTTGTCGCGACAGGCACCTGCGGTTCCAGGCGATCCGTGGACGACAGGGGCCGGGTCGTCACGGCGTGGTCTGAGGCTCGGCCGGGTGAACCACCATCCGGTCTCCCACGAACCCGGTGAATTCCACGGGTTTCCCGGCCAAGTCCCAGCCCAGGATGTTGTCCTCGCCGGTGCTCGCCAGGATCTCGTGGACGACCGCGGACATCGGCCCAGGGTGTTCGTGCCAGTGGTCCCGGTCGTTGTAGGCGATCCGCCAGGTGTCCGGATCGGCCGCATCGGTGATCCACCAGAACGTTCCGCCCGCGTCGTTGCGTCCCCAGGGATAGAGCCCGCCGGGTTCGGGGAACAACCGATAGGACACGCCGGTGAGGTAGCCGGTGTCCTCGTCCGCGAAGATTTCCAGTAGCTGTTCGTTGTTCTGTTTGGTGCTCGCCAGTTCTCCGGCGCTTTGCCCAGGGTTGTCCACCTCGATGGACCCGCGGAAGGCACCGGACGGGAATCGGGTCAGCAATTCCTTGTAATCGGAGGGGAGCGGCGTGCCCAGCTCGCGTTCGACGGCCTCCCAGTCCAGTTCCGGCCGGAAATCTCCGGCCCTCCAGCCGACGAGGCGGGCGATCTCGTCGACGGAGGACGGTCGTCGTGGGTCTGTCATGGCTTCTGCTCCTGGTCGCGATCAGGCGGTCCGGAACGAGTCATGCCGCCCCTTGACGGCTCATCGACCGGAGGGGTCCAAGAGCAGCTTTCCAGAGGTGCGGCGTGACTCGATGTCCGCATGCGCTTGTGCGGCTTCACTCAGCGGGTAGCGCTTCGTGATCTCGACCTTCAAGTCGCCCTCGCTGAACTTCCGGAACAGGTCACGGGTGTGTTCGCGCAGCAGCTCCGGTGTGTGGACGTGGTCGGCGAACACGGCATAGGAGACCTTGACGCTCTTGGGCAGATCCGTCATCCGCAGCTGGGGGATGTCGCCGATCAGCGGGCCGTAGTAGACGAGTGTGCCCGCTCGTCGCAGCACTTCGATCGAGGAGTCGAAGGTGGCGGCACCGCCGCCGTCGAAGACCGCGTGCACCCCCTCGCCGCCGGTGAGCTCCTTGACCCGTTCGACGAAGGCGCCGCCGGTCGAGACGAGTACGTCGTCCGCGCCTGCCGCCAGGGCGACGGGAACCTTGTCCTCCCTGGACACCAGGCCGATCACGCGCGCTCCGCGCAGCTTGAGCAACTGGGTGACCATCCGGCCGACACCGCCGGCGGCGGAGTGGACCAACGCCACCTGGCCCTTGCCGAGCGGGGCGATCTCCGTCACGAAATGATGCGTGGTGAGGCCCTGCATCATCATCGCGGCGGCGACGTCGCCGGGCACGTCACCCGGAACCGGGACGACCTGATCGGCGGGGATCACCATGCGCTCGGCGTAGCTCCCGTAGGCGTAGACCCACGCGACGCGATCACCGACGGCGAGATCGGTGACCTCGTCGCCCACCGCGGCGATCGTGCCCGCTCCTTCGACCCCGGGGACGAACGGAAGTCCTTGGGGCAGGCCGTATCCGACCCGGGAGCCGGTGTCCATGAAATTGACACCGGCGAACTCGATGTCCACGAGTACGTCGCCCGGTCCCGGTACCGGATCCGGCTGGTCCCGCACCTTCAGCACCTCGGGGCCGCCGAACTCTTCCACCACTACAGCACGCATCGAAATCCCTTGTATCCGTTGTCACGCCGAGAAAAAACCTGGCCACCCGGTTGGCGGCCCTGTACTCGGACGAGCGTAGGAGCCATTTTTTGTACCTGCAAGTACAGAAAACAGGGGCTGCTTTTCGATGACGAAAAGGCGGTCATCCCGGCCGCCGGGCCAGCAGATCCGACACCGTGACGAACCGGTAGCCGAGCCCGCGCAGCCGCTCGACGAGGGGGACCACCGCCTGCCTGGTCGTGGCCCGGCTCTGGTACATCCCGTGCAGCAGGATGATCGAGCCGGGCCGGACTTGCTCGACCGTGTGCTCGACGATGCCGGAGGCGCCGGCGGCCACGTCCGGATAGGAGTCCGGTTCGACGTCCCACATGATCGTCCGGCGCTGATGTTCGGCGAGGTAGCGCGGCAGGGCCAGCAGCTTCTTGCCGTTGGGCGGGCGGAAGGTGATCTCGCCGCGATAGCCGGTCCGGCGGATCAGCGCGTCGGTGCGCTCGATCTCGGAGGCCACCGTCTCGGCGGACACGAAGACCATCCGCTCGTGGGAATAGGAGTGATTGCCGACCTCGTGGCCGGCGGCGGCGATCCGCGCGCCGAGGTCCGGGTTCCGTTCGAGTTCCCGGCCGGTCAGGTAGAAGGTGGCGGGCACTGCGGCGGCGGCCAGGCCGTCGAGAAGTCCCGCGGTGCCCGCGGGATCCGGCCCGTCGTCGAAAGTGAGCGCCACGATCTTGTCCGGCACGTCGACGCGGTGGGTGAGACCGCCGTAGAACTGGAAAGTCCGTGCGTTGACCAGCAGATCGAGGCCGTAGACCGACGCTGCCAGCACCATCGCGGTGATCAGGCCGAACACCAGGCCCTTGCGGGCACGTGGCGAGGTGGGGAGGAAACGCATCCGGCCAGCATGGTCACTCGCCCGACCCGGCGGAAGAGACCCGTGCCGACCGGCAGGACCGGACACTGCCGATCGGCACCGGCTTTCAGCGCAGGGCGTCCTCGACCAGCGCGACGGTCGCGCGCGGGTCGTCGACCTGGAGGACCAGTCGCGTGTAGCGCTCGTCGGCGAGTTCGAGCACGACGGCCTTCGACGCGTCCTTGACGTCCCAGAAGACCTTTTCGCCGTCGAGGTGGAACGTGCCCGCCGTGATCACGCCGGGCAGGTGGGTGCCCGGCGCGCGGATCCCCTTGGGACCGGCGGTGATGCCGGGATCCGCGGTCGCGCCGCGGACGTTGGCCAGCGGGATGGTCAGGCTGCTCTTCAAGGCCCAGAGCTTGTCGAGACCCTCGATCGTGACGACGAGATCGCCGCCGTCGATGGTGACCAGTGCCATGTCTTTTTCCTTGTCAGTCGAGGGGATCGAGATGTCGAGCCAGCGCGGTGCCGACGCCGTCGGGATCGCCGCGCAAGCGGATGCCCAGTGCGGCGGCGGTGAGAGCGGCGGCCAGGGCGGTGGAGATGCCGAGCGCGTCGGCGATCGCCTGGTCGACGGCGGCCAACGCCGCCGCCACCTCGGCGGCCACCTCTTCGTCGGCAGGTGCCCGTTCGGCCGCCGCGAGCAGCAGCAGACCGAGGTCGGCCGCCGTGACGAGCCGTAGCGCGGTCGCGGCGTCCGTTGCCGCGGCGAGCGCTTCGGCCAAGGGGCGGACGTCGTCGGCGAGGTGGCGGCGCAGGGCGATCAGGTAGAGGCCGCGTTTGCTGCCGAACGTCTTGTACAGGCTGTTGCGGTGCACCCCGAGGTGGACGACGAGTTCGTCGATGGACACTCCGTCGTACGCGCGGCCACCGAACAATTCGACGGCGGCGCGCACCACCTCGTCCTCGTCGAACGCCCTTCGCCTGCCCATGACACGACCATAGCCTTTTGAGGAACGATCAGTCAAGAACGACCGTTCCTCAAAAGTGGTGCTGTCTACTGTGGACTGATTCTGTTCCCTGGTGAGGGTCGAGCGATGCCGGTCTCGTGCGGCTTCGCCTCCAGCGCGGCGGCCACGAAAGACGCGACCAGTGGACGGCGGTCCTGTGCGTTCCAGGCGAGCACGAGGCGGCTGGGCGGCGCGTCGGCGACCGGGACGCACGCCACGCCTGCCTTCATCGGTTCGACCAGTGACCGGGGCAGGACGCCGACCATCCGGCCCACCTTGACCATGTCGACCAACTGGACCACGTCGGCGACCTCGGGTCCGGTTCCGTCACCACCGGGCACCCCTTTCCAGCGCGGCAGCGGCTCACCGTCCAAATCGGACATGCGTAGCGTGTCCCGGCCTGCCAGCCGATGCCCGGAGGGCAGGATGGCCACGCGGCTCTCGGTGTACAGCGTCTCGTGGGCCAGACCGCCGAGATCGTCGAAAGGCGCGTAGAGCAGTCCGACGTCCGCCCGGCCATCACGCAGGAAATCGGTGCGATCGGCAGGGCCGCTGAACAGGATGTCGACCCGGCGCGCGTTGGGCCGGTGGGCGTACCCGGCCAGGATCCCGGACAACAGGCCGGCGTCGCAGCCGGGCTTGAGCACGAGCCGCAGGTGGGCCTCGATGTCGCCGGCGCGGCGGGCGTTCCGGACCGCGGCACCGACCGCGTTGAGCGCGTGCCTGCCGTGTTCCCGCAACGACTCCCCGGCCGGGGTGAGCGACACCTGGCGGCTGGAGCGGACGAACAGCGGGACCCCGAGCCGTGCCTCGATCCGCCGGATCGCCTTCGACAGGGCGGGCTGGGCGATCGAGAGCCGGACGGCCGCCCGGCCGAAATGCAGTTCGTCGGCGACGGCGATGAAGTACTCGATCTCCCGCGTCTCCAGTTCGATCATGCCTCCAGGTTATCGATGAATGTCCGATCGGTCTTGGACGCCGCCCTCGTTCCCGGCCGAGAATCGAGACATGATAACGCATACGATGATTGTTTCCTTCGAACAAGCCCTCCCCGATGCCGAGCTCGACCAGTACCTCGCGGATATCGAACAGGCCATGAATGGCACCGGTTTGGCGCAGTCGATCGCGGTCCGGCGGCACGTTCCGGTCCCCGGCGAGGAGGCCATCACGGCGCTGATCGCCACCGCGATCGTGCAGGTCGTCGTGGCCGACACGGACACGCTGGCGAAGGCGTTCGCCGCGCCCGGACTGCACGAGGTGATCGGCCGCTGGCAGTCGCGGCACCCGTACCAGGTGGCCTGGGCGAACCACGAGCCGCTGTCGTGAGCGCCGTTTCCGGCAACCGCGGTCCGGTCACCGGCGCGGGCAGCGGGATCGGCCGGGCGGCGGCGATCGAGTTCGCCCGGCAAGGCGCGTCGGTCGCGGTGCTCGACCTCGACGAGGCCGCCGCGGCCGAGACCGCCGCCCTGATCGGCAAGGACGGCGGCGAAGCACTGGCCGCCGTGGTCGACATCGCGGACGAAGACTCCGTGCGAACGGCGGTCGAGCGCACGATCACGGCTTACGGCGGCCTCGACTTCGCGGTGAACAACGCCGGTCTGTCCTCGCGAGGGCCGCTCGACCAGATGACCCTGGACGAATTCGAGCGGGTGGTCCGCGTCAATCTGACGGGGACTTTCCTGTGCCTGAAACACGAACTGCCGGTGCTGGAGCGCGGCGGGGCGATCGTCAACGTCGCCTCCAACGGCGGCCTGGCGGCGATCCCCGGCGCGCCCGCCTACGTGGCCGCCAAACACGGCGTCGTGGGGTTGACCAAGGTCGCCGCGGTCGACTACGCCTCGCGCGGGATCCGGGTCAACGCGGTGTGCCCCGGCCCGACCCGCACTCCGGGGTTCGAGAAATGGGCGGCGGGCACGGACATCATCGCGAGGCAGGCGGCCATCACCCCGCTGGGCAGGCTGGCGACGGCGGAGGAAGCCGCCGCGGCGGCCGTGTGGCTCTGCTCGGACGCCGCGTCGTTCGTCACCGGGATCGCGTTGTCGGTCGACGGCGGGCGCCGCGCCTGAGGCGGCGACCGGATCGGCACTTTCGACCTGTGCCGGTCGGCCCGAGACGTCTCAGGAGACGAACGTTTCCGCAGGTCGAAGGCGTGTTTTTGTCCCAGCGTCCCAAATCCCCGTGAACCGCTTCCGCTCCCGGTGAGTCAAGGCGCAGGCTCGGGTTCGCCCATTCGGGCCGTAACGCGAAACGAGGGGAACATCATGAGGGTGATGCGAAAGATCGCCGTCGGACTGGCGGCTTCGGCCGTGTTGTTCGTCGTGCCGACGGCCGCGAACGCCGCCACGGCGAACCCGGCGCCGAGCCCGCCGGACGTGGGGATCATGGGGGAGTGCAGTCCGTATCCCTTGCTCTGCGGCGTGATCCGTAATCTGTCGAGTTCCAATCACGGATTGCGGATCACCAAGGCATGGGGTGACCGGCACGACTCCGGCAGCTGGACGACTTTGGCGCCCGGCAAGAATTCACGTGACTCCCACGTCAAGGACGCCGACGGCTACTGGGTGGCGCGGGGCTGCACCGCCAAGCAGGGCATCTTCGAGTACAAGGGTCCGCGCTGGGTGAAGGTCAGCAATCTGCCGCTCGGCACGGAGTGGAAGGTGAAGTACCGCTGCTGAACCGGGGGCCGAGGCCCGGCGGCGACCCGTGAGGTCGTCGCCGGGCACCGGCCGACGTGCTCGGAAGGTCAAGGGTCCCAGCGGATGCCGATCCGCCGGTTCACCGGGTATTGAATGATCCCGCCGGGACGTTCCCGGCAGTCAGGCGCCGGACGGCCGGCGGTCCTGGACGCGGCGGGCGACGGCGAGCGTGATCGGTGCCGCGAGCCAGCACAGGTAGGCGGTGGTGTCCTCGGTCAGGAACGCGACGGGAACGGACACCGCGAACACCGCGGCCAGGCAGATGCTGCGGGTCAGGCTCTGGGCGAACACGCGGGGCGGGTCGTCGGCCCGGTAGAGGTGTTCGCGCCGGATCTCCCGGATGATCAGCGCGAAGGACGCGGACGCCAGGACCTGCACGAGCGCGTACAGGCTGAAACGGGGCGGGAAGGCTCCCTCGGCGGTGAGCACCCGCGTCGCGAACGGCGTCAGGACCTGCATGAACAGCCAGATCAGGTTGAGGCTGATCAGACGGCCGCTCAGGGAGCGGACATGGGGGAAGATCTCGTGGTGGGCGCGCCAGTGGGCGGCGATCACCACGAAGCTGAGCGCGAAAGCGACGTACTCCTTGCCGTGGGCCGCCACCGAGCTCAGCATGGCTTCGGTGGTGTCGCCGTGGGGGATCGGGAGATCCAGGGCCAGCAAGGTGAGTGCGATCGCGATCACCGCGTCCGCGAAGATCGTGAGCCGCTCGGCGGCGGCCGCTCGTGCCTTCCCTGACGCGACGTCGGGCGTGTGACTGGTAGGCGTCGTCATGGCGAGGGCCGGCTCAGGCGACGACGGCCGCGGCCGGTCGTGAGGTGGTCTCGAAGCGCCGGGACCGCACGGCCAGGATGATCATGACCGCCGGGAGCAGGATGTCGGTGACGAGGACTCCGCCGGTGTTGCCGGGGGCGTGGTCACCGTTCGCGAACCACTGGTAGACGTGGCCGACCACGGCTCCCCAGAGGAACATCCCGCCGCCGAGACCGATGGTGATGCGCTCTCGCGCGGACGCCGAAGCGGCCCGGAAGCCCAAGACGGCCATGCCGAGGTTGGCGAAGGCGATCTCGAACAGGAAGGGCGTCCGGTCGAAGCCGATCGCCGTGGCCATGACGTCCGGGAAGGCCAGGAAGGCGACCGTCATCCAGAGGCTGCCGCAGCCGAAGGCGCCGATGGCCCACCAGCGCTGCCAGATTTCGAGTCGTTCCCGAGGGGAGTCGGCGTGGCGTGCCCGGATGGTGGCTCCGATGGCGGGCACGACGACCCAGACCAGGGGGAAGGCGGATTGGGCGAGGTAAGAGGAGTTGTCCATGACCTCAGTCTTAACTAGTTAATATTAACTTGTCAACACTCTGGTACGGTGGGGTCGTGGATGACGGACTCGCAGATTTGCTGCACCGCGTGGTCATGCTGATGGGTGAGGCGACCCGGCGGCGCACGGACGACCTCGGCGGGCTGACCTATGGCCAGATACGGCTCCTGGGCACGCTGGAGGAGATCGAACCGGCGACGCAGCATCGGCTCGCGCAGGCGATGTCGGTGTCGGATCCGGCGATCAGCCGGGCGCTGAGGCCGCTCGAAGCGGACGGTCTGGTGCGGATCGTCGTCGACCCCGAACACGCGCGACGGCGGCTTGTCCGCCTCACCGAGTCCGGACGGAAAGCCTTCCATGCGGCGGGGAAGCCGCTCTACGACGAGTTCCGCGCGGCGCTCGTCGCGGCCGGCTTCCCGTATGAGCGCTACCTCGAAGACACCCTGCGACTGGCCGAGATCCTCACGCCCGACTGAGCCCCGGCGGGGCGATTGCCTGATCGGCCCGCGTCGGCTGGCCGATCGTCCCCGAACGGCGCCGGATCCGGACAGGGGAGCGGCCCGGCTCGTAATTTGGTGCTTGTCGCACAAAAATCGGGCCGGGGAGGAAACCTGATGGTGCAGGGGATAGCGAGCCGGCCGCCGATGTCGCCGAGACGGGCGCGATTCGTGCGGAACTGGACCGGCAGGCTGGTCGCGTTCGGCGAGTTCATCGATGGCTACGACCTGCTCGTCATCGGTGCCGCCATCCTGTTCCTCAAGCCGTCGTTCCACTTCACCGCGTCCCAGGTCGGGCTGGTGACCGCGGCGGCGTTCGTGGGCACGGCGCTGGGCCTGGTCGTCTTCGGTGACCTGTCCGACCGGTTCGGCCGCCGGGTGATCTTCATGATCAACCTGGTGATCTTCGTGGTGGCCTCCCTCGCCGCCGCGTTCGTCCAGGACGTGTGGCAGCTGGTCGCGGCCAGGTTCGTGCTCGGTGTCGCGGTGGGCATGGACATCCCGACCTCGCACGCGTTCCTCACCGAGATCGCGCCCAAGTCCCGCCGGGGCCGGATCGCGGGCAGCCTGCCCAACATGATGTGGCTCAGTGGCGCCATCACCTCGGTGCTGCTCGCGCTGGCGCTCCAGCCGTTGTTCGGAAACGAGACCTGGCGGTGGCTGTTCGGCCTGGCCGCGCTGCCCGCGGCCGCGGTGCTGGTGGCGAGGCAGTTCCTGCCGGAATCGCCCCGGTGGCTGAGCGCGCGCGGTCGCGATGAGGAAGCACGGCGGATCTACGACGCACTCGGGCTGGAACCGCCGAAGCGCGAGGTTTCGGAGAAGCGGAGCTACCGGATGCTGCTGGCCGGTGGTGCTTGGCGGCGGCTGGCGACGGTCACGGCGTTCTTCGCCATCCAGGCCTTCGGCGGCGCTGTCGCGACCGTCGCGGGGCCGTTGATCATCAGCAGTACCGGCATCGGGGTTTCCAACACCCTGTACTTCTCCCTGCTGGGCTTCGTCGTGGGGCTGATCGCGGTGGTGGCGGGCGCCGCGGTCATCGACCGGATCAACCGGCGCTGGCTGGGCGTGTGGACCTGCCTCGGGGTGTTCGCCGCCGGGCTGGGGATAGCCTTCACCGGCGAGCGCGCCGGCGTCGGCCTGGTGGCCTTCTGGGTCGTGTACGCCATGCTGACCTGGTTCGGCCCGGGCGTGTTGTCCTGGGTGTGGAGCACCGAGGCGTTCCCCACTTCGTTGCGGGGACTGGGATCCGGTATCGCGCAGTGCGTGACCCGGCTCGCGATCGCGCTCAACGTGTTCCTGGCGCCCATGCTGGCGCAGAAGCACGGCATCACGGTCGTCGCGTGGTACGCCTGCGCGTTCCTGGTGAGCGCGGTGATCGTGCTGGTGTCGCCGTGGCTGGCGACCACCGGTGTCGAGCTCGAAGAGACCAACGGCGTCGAGTCCGGGAAGCCGGCGTGACGACGAACCCCGCCGGGCTCAGCGGAACCCGGCCGAGTCAGGCCCGGCAGGCCAACACGGCCGCCGTGCTCCAGTTGCTCGTCCAGCGCGGTCCGCTGGCGCGCGGCGACATCGCGAAGGAACTGTCTCTCAACCACGGCAGTGTCAGCAGGATCATCGAGCCTTTGCTGTCCGCCGGTGTCGTCCGCGAACTCGTCGGGCGATCCACCGGTACCCGGGTCGGCAGGCCCCGGGTGCCGGTGGAACTCGACTCGTCCAGCCGGTACGCGGTCGGCGTGCACCTCGGCCTCGAACGGACCACGCTCGGCCTGATCGACCTGTCCGGTCACTGCGTCAGGACGTACACCGAGAACCGCGATCCGGCGGACAGCGCCGCCACACTGCGGCACGCCGCGGAACTGGCGGCCGGGATGGCGGACTCCGCGCCGGGACCGGTGCTGGGCATCGGGGTCACCACCGGCGGTGAAGTGGATCGGGCGACCGGCCGGGTCGTGCGCAACGACGTGCTGGGCTGGGCCGACGTCCAGGTCGACGGCGTGTTGCGCGAGCGGACCGGGCTCGACGTCGTGGTGGACGGCAACGTGAGTGCCTTGCTGGGCGCCGAACTCACCTTCGGCGCGGGGCTGGGCCGGAACGACGTGTCGTACCTGTTCGTCGGCAACGTCGCGGAGACGGGGTTCCTCGGCAGGCCGGTGGGTACTTGCTCGAACGGCATCGTCCAGGGCGGTTTCGGCCGCCTCCTCGTACCCGAGCTCACCGGTGGCGGTCACGGGCGGTTCGGCGAGTGCGGCACGGACGTGGCGTTGCTCGCCGCCGCCCGGTCCGCCGGGGTCGCGGCGACCTCGCTGACGGAGCTGATCAGCCTGGCGGACACGGATCCGGCCGCGGCCGGGCTGCTCAAGGCGCGCAGCGCCCAGGTGGCTCTGGTGGCCGACACGGTGTACGACCTGATGCGGCCGGACCTGATCATCCTCGGCGGCAGCGGTGCGCCGTCGGACCGCTGGCTCGACGCGGTGCGCGATCGCGTCGAGTCGGCTCCGCCGCAGGCGTTGGTCCGGCCGCTGTCACCGGGAAATCCGTTGGTCGTCGCGGCGGCGGGACTCGTCGTGCGCGCTTTCTTCACCAGTGGGGAGCGGTCATGAGCGGTGTGGTGGTGCTCGGCGGCGCGGGTGGGATCGGCTCGGCCGTGGTACGCGCGCTGCTGGCGGAGGGACGGCCGGTGGCGATGGTGGACATCGCGCCCCCGCCGCCGGATCTGGCCGGTGTGCCGTGGATCCGCGGCGGCGCGACCGATCCGGCCGTGATCGGTGCCGCGTTCGACGCGCTCGGCGGGGTGACCGGGCTGGTGCACTGCCTGCTGAGCGAGCATCGCGCTCCCTTCGCCGAGCAGACGACGGACGCGCTGCGCACGGTGCTCGACATCGGCGCGGTGTCCGCGTTGGAGCCGCTGCAGCAGCTGGCCGCCCGCGCCGGGGGGAAGCGGTGTGCCGCGGTGCTGGTCAGTTCGATCCACGCGGGCTTGGCCTGGGGCGGACAGGCGCCGTACGCGATGGCCAAGGCCGCGCTGGAGGCACTCGGCCGCGCGGCCGCCGTGGAACTCGGACCGCTTGGGGTGCGCTGCAACGTCGTCCGGCCGGGGTTCGTGATGGTGCCGCGCAACGCGCGTCGGTGGCGGGACGCGGACACCCGTGAAGCGTTGACCGGGCTGCAGCCACTCGGCGAGCTCGCCGGACCCGACGACGTCGCGGGCGTGATCGCCTTCCTCCTCGGCGATCAGGCCGGGTTCGTGTCCGGTGAGACCGTCACCGTGGACGGCGCGATGACCGCCGCGCTGCCCGAGCCGCCGCCGTGATCCCGCACGAGCTCAGTCGATGAGGACGTTCTTGTAGAACAGGTTCGCGTAGCGGTTGATGTTCCCCATGCTGCTGCGCGAACCGAAACCCAGGTACAGCCGCGTTTCCCCGGCCAGGCTCCGGTAGATCCCGAGGCCTTCCGGCTCGCGGTACACGAGCGACTTCCCCGCCTTGGTCAGCGCGCGGCTCTTCACCTTGCCGGTGTTCATGTCGATGCAGGTGACGTAGGAGTCGATGTCGGCGGGGTTCTCGTGGCCGTTACCGTCCAATGTGTACAGATATTGGCCGTAGATGGTGTATCCCTGGAACGTGACCGTCTTGTCGGACAGCGCGGGCTGCGCGAAGTGCGCGAGCGGCGAGCCGAAGTCACCGGCGGCGGCCGAAGCGAGCGGGTAGACGCTGATGAACATCTTGCCGTTTTCCTTGCGGCGCACCGCGATCCGCTTGTTGATCGGATCGGTGGCGCAGGTGATCGTATCGCTGCCGGTGAGGAACTTCTTCACCGACGGCGTGCCGCCGTTGACGAACTTGAACCTGGCCAGCGCCGTTCCGCGACCGTCGCCGGTGGGGCCGTTCGAATCGCATTCCATCCAGATGTAGGAGTCGGTGCCCACCGGTTCGACGCCGATCGACACACCGTGCCCGGCGTTGTTCAGATGCATCGAGCCCAGGATCTCGCCGGAGAAGTTGACCTGCGTGACGCAGAGGTCGTCCCCGGTCCCGCCGTTGCGGGCGTTCACGATGAAGATGCGCACGTTCTGGTTGTCGAAGGCGAAGCCCTGCATCACGTGGTGCGACTCGTGCAGGATCTTGCTGCGGAACTCGTCGTAGGACGGCTCGGTGAGGTCGAAACGCTTGGACACCGGCATCGCGGCGGAAGCCGGTGTCGCGAACACCGCACCGGCGCCGAGCAACGCCGTCGTCGCGACGAGACCACCGCCGGTACGCAGCAGCGAACGCCGGGAGAACGGCGATCCGACGGGATTCGGGCGTACTGGCTCGGACATGAGGACTCGCCTTCGTCGAGTTTCACGGTCCGATCGAAAATTCTTCAAGCCCGTACAAGAACCGTACAAAGGCGCGCTTGTGACCGTGTAGACGTGTCAGCCCGGCCGAGGTTGCTTCCGGCTGATCAATCTCACCTCGGCGCATGTCCCGTTCGCACGGTGGGCATTTCCGTGGCGAGAGCGATTACGGCAGAAGGGGAAGAACGATGACCACTCGCAAGAACATCCGCCGGAGCGCCGCGGTCCTGCTGGTCGCCGGAGCGGCGGCCGGGGCCACCGCCTTGACCGCCGGTACCGCCGGCGCGATGCCCACCGACTTCCACTGCACGTCCGGTCAGGTCACCAGCCGGCTCGTCTACGGCGGGGCGGGCGCGGGCGGACGGGACGCGGCCATCCAGTTCACCGCGAAGCAGGGCGAAACCTGCACCCTGCCGGGCACGTTGCCCATCGACCTCGTCGGGGCCCGCGACGTGGTGCTCTCCTCCGACGCCGCGCCGGACGCCCCGTCGGTGGAGATCAGCGACGGCTCCTCGGCCTACATCCCGTTGCACTGGACCGCGATCGGCGCGCCGCAGCAGGAGACACCGCTGGCGCTCACGGTCACCGCGCCGCAGGAGACCAGCCCGCGCGGCGACACCAGTGATCCGCGGATCACTCTGCCCTGGGACTTCGGCGCGGTGAACGCCGCTCCCGAGAGCCACACCATCCGCACGGGGGCGGTGACGGCGGGAACCGCGCCCACCGTGTGAACGCGTCTGTCCGGATTCGCCGGGGCCGAGCCCAGTGCTCGGCCCCGGCTCTTGTGCGCAGGGGCGGGGTTACCGCTGACGGCATGCTCCGCCGGAACGACCTGATCGGCGAAGCGGACGCGGCTCGGCTGGAGGCATGGGTCCATGGCTCTGGACGGCGATGTTTCGCCGTGTCCGATATCTAGACGCTGATGTTCGGCTATCGTACGCTGGCCAGTCGTCGGACCGAGGAGGAGCGAAAATGCCCGACCTGCCCACCCCGGACGACACGGCCGTCGCGAAGCCCGGGGGAGCGGTGAGCCGCTCGGCGTTCCGGCGTGTGCTGGCGGGCAGTACCGCGGGCGCCGTGCTGGAGTGGTACGACTTCGCCCTCTACGGCATCCTCGCCGCGACCGTTCTCGGACCGCTGTTCTTCCCCGGCGGAAACGCCGTCGCCCAGTTGCTGCTGGCCCTGGCCACGCAGGGGCTCGGATTCGTCGCGCGTCCGATCGGCGGCGTCGTCTTCGGGCATCTCGGTGACCGCGTCGGCCGCAAACCCATGCTGGTCGTGACGTTCCTGCTGCTCGGCCTGTCCACCTCGGCCATCGGGCTGCTGCCCACATACGCGCAGGCGGGGATCGGGGCGACGATCTCGCTCGTCATCCTGCGCCTGGTCCAGGGCTTCGCGCTCGGTGGCGAGTTCGGCGCGGCGGTGCTGATGGTCAGCGAGTACGGGAGTCCCCGCCGCCGGGGGTTCTGGTCCGCCTGGCCGCAGGCGGGTGCCCCGCTCGGAACCGTGCTGGCGACCGGGGTGGTGGGCGTGCTGACGCTCGTGCTGTCCGGCGGACAGTTCGCGCAGTGGGGCTGGCGCATCGGGTTCCTGCTCGCCGTTCCCCTGCTGATCGTCGGCTTCTGGATCCGTCGCCGCATCGACGAATCGCCCGTGTTCCAGCAGGCGCGTTCGCGCGCCACCGCGTCCGCGCAGGCGCGGTCCAGTGTCCTCGAAACCCTCGCCCACCCCGGGCCGGTCCTGCGCGGCCTCGGCGTGCGGCTGGGTGAGAACGTCGCGTTCTACGTGTACACCGTCTTCGTGGTGGCTTATGCCACGACTTCGTTCGGGTACACCAAATCCGACGTCCTCCTCGCGGTGACCGTCGGCTCGTTGCTGCAGTTCGCGGGGATGCTGGCCGGAGGGCATTGGTCCGATCTGGTCGGGCGGCGGATCGCGATGCTCGTACCGGCGGCGGGCCTGGCGATCTGGGCGCCGTTGTTCTTCGTCATGGTCAGCTCGGAGAGCCTGCCGCTGCTCTACGTCGGGGTGGGCGTCGGCGCGGCCTTGCACGGTCTTCTCGCCGGTCCCGAGGCGGCCTGGATCGCCGAACTCTTCCCGACTCGACGTCGCTTCGCCGGGGCTTCCCTGGTCTTCCAGGGTTCGTCGATCATCGCCGGCGCGCCGGCACCCCTCATCGCCGTCTGGCTCGTCAAGAACCACGGGACCACCGCCGTCGTGCTGTACCTCGTCGCCACCATCGCGGTCACCCTCGTGGCCTTGCTCTTCAGCGCCGAAACCAAGGGGACCGATCTCGACGCCGAGCGGGCTCAGTAACAGGTACGGCAAACGGGTCGTGTCAGGTCCCAAGTCCGTGAAGGCCTCCTTGAGGGACCCAGGGGACCACGAAGCGGCGCTCACGGAACTGGGACCGGGGTGGGC
>NZ_JBFBGL010000110.1:0-14745 GCF_040684635.1 Amycolatopsis sp. NPDC089917
CGTCGACGGCGATGGTCGCCTTGGTGACGCGCGGGTTCTTCGGGTCGCGGGCGTCCATTTCGACCAGGCAGGCGGTGTACGACTTGTACTCGCCGCCGGAGAGATCGCGGACCAGGGACCACACGTGGTCGAAGCGGGCCGCGTCCACGACCGGCTTCCGGATCGACGCCAGCGCGAGTGCCTGCTGCGCCTCCGTCGAGGACGACTTGCCGTGCAGGTCGATCGCGGCGACGCTGAAGTCCTGCACCAGCGTCCCGAAGATCTGGTCGACGACCTCGGTCTCGATACCGGTGATCTCCGCCTGCTCCAGCACCAGCTGCCCGTAGACGACCAGCGTGAACAGTTCGGTCAGCGCGAGGCCGAAGTCGAGGTCCTGCTGCTGCGCCTCGTCCGGGGCCGCGTCGGTGAACAGCTTCACCAGCGCCTCGGCCTGTTCGGTGAACCGCGCGACGTTCGGGATCGCGGACGCCTTGGCGTAGGCCTGGCGCCAGTCGTGGAACCGCACCTTGGACAGCCCGCGCGCGGGGCCCTGGCGGAACAGGAACTCGTCGTCGGCGGCGTCGGTCCGTGTCGGCACGGGCTCGTAATCCTGCGGCGCGAACAGGTACGCGGGCACGAACTTCGCGATCAGCGCGAGGTTCACCGCCACCGTGCCTTCCAGCTTCGGCAGGCCGTCGATGTCGTTCTTGGACATCGCGAGATACGTGTCGGCCTCGAAACCCTTGGCCGCCACGACGTCCGCGACCAGGCCGATGACCTTCTGCGCCTCGGTGGTCACCTTCATCTTGGTGATCGGGTTGAACAGCAGGTACCGGCGGTCGTCCGCGTTCGCGCTCCGGAAGTAGTCGACCGCCCGGTCGGAGAACAGCTTCATCGCGACGAGCCGTGCGTACGCCTCGACGAATTCCCGGCGCACGTGCGGGAAATCGGTGACCTTCTTGCCGTAGAGCACGCGGTTGTGCGCGTGCGTGATCGCCTCGTACAGCGAGTGCGTCGACATCCCGATGCCGCCGAAGCACAGGTTGAACTTGCCGATGTTGACCGTGTTCAGCGCCGCGGAGAACGCTTCGGCGCCGACGTGCAGAATGTCCTCTTCGGACACCGGGTAGTCGTCGAGCTCGAACTCGGCGACGTACATCTGCGACGGGACGACGTTCTTCACCACGCGGTAGTTCGGGTGCTCCGAGTCCGCGTAGAAGAACACGTACTGGTCCGGGCCCTCGACACCGTCGATACGGCCGAACACCGACACGGTCCGCGCGCAGTTCCCGTTGCCGATGTAGTACTTCGACCCGTTCGCGCGGTAGCCGCCTTCGCCGTCCGGCGTGAGCACGAGGTCCGACGAGTAGATGTCGGCCCCGTGCTCCTTTTCGGACAGTCCGAACGCGGCGACGCCACCGGCCGCGAGCGAGTCCGCCGCGCGTTTGCGGGCGGCCTCGTTCGCGCTCTGCCACACCGGGCCCAGGCCGAGGATGGTGACCTGCCACGGGTACCAGTAGTTCAAGCCATAGAAGCCGAGGATTTCCGACAGGGCCGCGACGCGCGCGGTGTCCCAGCGCTTGTCGGCGTTCCCCTCGGCGTTCGCGCCAGGAGTGAGGAATGTCGAGAACAGGCCCTCCTTGCCCGCGAACTCGATGAAGTCCGCGTAGAAGGTCCGGTCGTGGTAGTCCTCGACGAGCTTGCGCTTGCCACGCTGCTCGAACCACTCGATGGTGGCACGCAGCAGGCGACGCGTCTCCGGGTCGAACTGCCGTGGGTCGTAGCCACCCGGGTTCAGCAACAACGCGGTCGCCTTTTCGCTCATGGTCACTCCTGGTCAGCCGAAGTTACTACCCGGTAACCGTAGCGCGCCGCTTCGCCGTCCGGCCACCGAACTCGACCAGCGTCACCTCCCCGTGGTCGTTCCGCAGGAAACGGGCGGTGGGACGGCGGGTGTCGGCGGCCGGGGCGATGGCGTCCTCGGACACGAAGACGGCTTCGAACGCCGGCGGCGACGGGAAGCCCTCGACGTCGGCGACCATCCGGGCCCACAGCGCGCCGTCGCGGTCGGTGAACTCGTAGGCGAGGTGCCCGGTCTCGTAGCGGCCGGTGTAGTCGGCCAGCGACGGCGACGGCAGCGGATCGGCACTGGCGAGCCGGGGCAGCCCGACGAGGTGTTCCAGGCACCAGTCGACGACCTGCCTGCCCAGCGCCGCGCCGCCTGCGCTGTTGGTCAGCACCGTGACGGCGAAGTCGTGTTCCGGCAGCGTGACGAACTCCGACAACTGCAGGTTGCTCACGTTGCCGCCGTGCCGGACCAGCCGGGCGGCGCCGTGGGTCGTGTGCAGCCAGCTCAGCCCGACCTCTTCGAAGCGCAGGGCCGCCTTGCGCTGCGGCGCGCGCATGAGATCCCTGGTCCCGGCGGACAGCGGGGCGTCTCCTTCGGCCTCGCCGGTCAGGAAGAACCGCGCCCACTTGAGCTGATCGCCCGCCGTGGACCACAGCCCGCCGCTCGCGCTGTCGGCGCGGGTCAGGCCCACGGTGTGCGCGACCGTCGTCTCGCCGTCGGTGACGAAATGCCCGACGGCGTGACGCCGGGTGAGCACTTCCCACGGCAGGTAATACGACTCGGTCATGCCGAGCGGTTCCAGCAGCCGCGTGCGGACCAGGTCCTCGAACGTCTTCCCCGACACCACCTCGGCGACGCGGCCCGCCAGCTGGAACCCGGCGTTGCAGTACGAGAAGACCTCCCCGACCGGGAAGATCTGCGGAAGTTCGGCGAACCGGCCGACAGCGAGGGCGAGCGCGTCGTCGCCCCAGCCGCTGTCGAGGTCGACGTCGCCGAGGAAGCCCGCCGAGTGGGTCAGCAGATGCCGGGTGGTGACCGTCTTCTGAGCGACCGGGTCGGCCAGCCGGAGCTCGGGCAGGTACTCGGCCACGGGTTCGTCGAGCTCCAGCGAACCGTCCTCGACCAGGGCGAGCAACGCCGCCGCGGCGAAGGTCTTGCTGGTGGAGCCGATCATGAACAGCGTCCCGGGATCGACCGGCAATCCGGTGTCCACACTGGACACTCCGGTGGCGAACACCGACTCCCGGCCGCCGAGCCGGACGCCCACCACGGCGCCGGGGACTTCCGCCTTGCGCGCCTCCTCGTCCAGCAGGCCTTGCAGTTCCTCGACGTTCGACACTCGCGACCCCTTTCGTCCTGGTCCGGTCAGGGTTTCACCGTGGCACGGCCGACGGATCGTGGAAACCGACGAACATCGGCCGCACGCTTCGTCGGCGGATGCGATCCGCGTGCGGGGGAAATCACGTAGCCGGGGAGATCACGAGCCGGGTACACTGGTCCTGCGGTCCGCTCAGTTCTGCCTCGGGCCGCGTTTCGTTGTCGAAGACCACGCGCCGCGGCCCCCTGAGGTCTGCGCCGGGCAGGACAACCGTTTTCTACTCTTACGGAGATACCAGGGCGCACCCGCGCCCATACGCTTATGAGCACACCTACTTTCACCGAACTCGGCCTGCCCGAGACGCTCGTCGCCGCGCTCGCCGAACAGGGCGTCACCAGCCCGTTCCCGATCCAGGCCGCCACGCTGCCGCATTCGCTGGCGGGCCGGGACGTCCTCGGCCGCGGCCGCACCGGCTCCGGCAAGACCTACGGCTTCGTGCTGCCCGTCCTCGCCCGGCTCGCCGAGGGCCCGACCCGGCGCCGCCCGGGCCGCCCGCGCGCACTGGTCCTGGCGCCGACCCGCGAGCTGGCCACCCAGATCGAGGCGTCGTTCCTGCCGCTGGCCAAGCCGCTCGGCCTCAAGGTCACCACGATCTTCGGCGGCGTCAGCCCCAACCCGCAGATCACGCGGCTGCGTGACGGCGTCGACATCGTCGTCGCCTGCCCGGGCCGCCTCGCCGACCACATGCGCTCCGGCGAGGCGAAGCTCGACCACGTCGAGATCACCGTGCTGGACGAGGCCGACCACATGGCCGACCTCGGCTTCCTGCCCGACGTCCGGCGCATCATGGCCGAGACCCCGGAGCGCGGGCAGCGGCTGCTGTTCTCCGCCACCCTCGACGCCGGTGTCGACGTGCTGGTCAAGCGCTTCATGAGCGACCCGGTGACGCACAGCGTCGACTCGGCGCAGTCGCCGGTCGCGACCATGACGCATCACGTGCTGCACTTGGAGGAGACCCACCGGCTGCCGGTGCTGATCGACCTCACCGCCGCGCCGGGCCGCACGCTGGTGTTCACCCGGACGAAGCACCGCGCCAAGCAGCTGACGCGCAAGCTCATGGCCTCCGGCGTGCCGGCGGTCGAACTGCACGGCAACCTCGGCCAGACCGCGCGCACCCGCAACCTGGAGGCGTTCGCCTCCGGCGCGGCGAAGACGCTGGTCGCGACCGACATCGCCGCCCGCGGCATCCACGTCGACGACGTCACGCTGGTCATCCACGCCGACCCGCCGGTCGAGCACAAGGCGTACCTGCACCGTTCCGGCCGGACGGCGCGGGCCGGGGCGTCCGGCACCGTCGTCACGCTGATGACCGACGCGCAGGTCAGCGACGTCCGCGACCTCACCCGCAAGGCCGGTATCAAGCCGACCACGACGCAGCTCGGCCCAGGCCACCCGCTGCTGTCGGAGCTGGCGCCCGGCGAGCGTTCGTTCACCGCGTCGCCGCGGCGGCCGATCGTGGACACGCGCCCGAAGCGGGTCACCGCCTCCGGCGAGGCCATCCCGGCCAAGGGCGAGGACGAAGAGCGTCCCGCCGGTCGCGGCCGCGGCGGCCGGCCCGGTCGTGGACGCGGTCCCTCCGCCGGTGGCCGTGGCGCTTCCGGCGGCCGTCGCGGTTCCTCGGACGGCCGTTCGCGTCAGCCCCGCTCCGAGGGCGACCGTCGCGGCGCTTCCGCAGGGCAGGGCCGTCGTGGGGCCGAGGCCACCGGACGTCGCGAAGGCGCGGCCAAGGGCGGCCAGGCTCGTCAGGGACGCCACAGCGCCGCCGAGTCGCAGCCGCGCCGGGGTTCCGGTGCCGCCAAGTCGCAGTCCGGTCGAGGCCAGTCCTCGCGTCAGCAGTCCGGCGGGGCTCCGGCCCGCCGCGGCGGTGCCGCCGCGTTCTCCTCGGGAACCCGCGCCGGCTCGCGCCGGTCTCGCTAGTTCTCTCCGGACACGCGTGATCCCCGGCGGATCATGCGTGTCTGGAGGCGGAACTCGCGTGCTTGAAGGCGGATCACGAAGTTCCGGCTCCAAACACGCGAGTTCCGCTTTCAAGCACGCGAGTTCCGCGTCTGATCACGCCCGGCGGGCGGCGGTGCGGGCTTCGGCGGCGGCGCGCCGCTCCTCGAAACGTGAAGCCTGGGTGTCGAGTGCCTTCAGGAACCGGTCGAGCTCGTCCCGCGCCTTCTCCCCCACCTCACCGAGCCCTTCGAGCTCGAAGATCTTCCACTGCCGCAGCAACGGCCAGATCACCTCGTCGTGGTGGATCCGCAGGTCGTAGATGCCCGCCTTCGCGATCAGCGCGGCCTTCCGCACGAAACTCGGGATCACCGCGCCCGGCATCTGGAACTGGACGACCTCGTCGGTGATGGCGCGCATCATCGCGTCGGGGGAAAGCTCCAGCGACGCCTGCACCAGGTTCCGGTAGAAGAGCATGTGCAGGTTCTCGTCCATCGCGACCCGGGCGAGCAGCTTCTCGCACAACGGATCCTGCGTGTACTTCCCGGTGTTGCGGTGCGAGATCCGCGTCGCCAGCTCCTGGAACGACACGTACGCGAAGACGTTCAGCAGCGCCTTGTCGCCGCTGTCGTACCCGGCCTGCATGGTCTCCATCCGCGCCCGCTCCAGCTCGACCGGGTCCACGGCGCGCGTCACCAGCAGGTAGTCGCGGATGCAGATGCCGTGACGGCCTTCCTCGGCGGTCCACCGGTGCACCCAGGTGCCCCAGGCGCCGTCGCGGCCGAAGGCGCGCTCGATCTCGCGGTGGTAACTCGGCAGGTTGTCCTCGGTGAGAAGGTTGACCTCCAGCGAGGTCCGGGCGATCGGCGACACCCGCGACTGCTCGGGATCCCACGCCTCCCCGCCGAGGTCGGCGAAGTTCCGGCCCTCGTCCCAGGGGACGTACTCGTGCGGCATCCATTCCTTGGCGACCCCGAGATGCCGGTTGAGGTTCTCCTCGACCGTCCCTTCGAGCTCGAGCATCAGCCGGGTGGTTTCGGGGACCGCCATGCGTTTCGTTCCTTCCGGGGTACGGGAAACGCTACCTACGACACCGTAACTTACGGTGTCGTAGGTAGGCCACCTCCCGGAGATGAACTCACGGGGCTCGTGAGCGGTGTGACTGGCGATCGGGTGTGGAGGCGGCACGGTCGACGGGGGATCCGGGACACTCAACGTCCCGATCCTCCGTTGATCAAGATCCGAGACCGAGCGGCCTAAAGCGACGCCGTCAGACCACGGGCACGCAGGACCGAGCGTTCCAGCGGCCGGAAGATCAGCAGCTCGATGCCCACGCCGACCAGCAGGATCAGGAAGATCGCCGAGATCACGCCTTCCATGCTGTTGAACGACGAGCCCTCGTTCAGGTACGCGCCGAGTCCCTTGCCGAGCGCCGGGGACAGCGCGATCAGCTCGGCGGCCATCAGCGAACGCCACGAGAACGCCCAGCCCTGTTTGAGCCCGGCCAGGAAGCCGGGCAGCGCGGCGGGCAAAAGGATGTGCCGCGCCGACGAAAGCCGGTTCGCGCCCATCACCTGGCCGACGCGCGGCAGGATCGGCGGGATCTGGTCGATGCCCGAGACGAGCCCGTTCGCGATCGAAGGGACGGAACCGAGCAGGACGACGAAGTAGATCGACGCGTCGTTCAGCCCGAACCACAGGATCGCGGCCGGCACCCAGGCCACCGACGGGAGGCTCTGCAGCCCGGTCAGGAACGGCCCGACGGCGGAGCGGACGAGCCGGACCTTCGCCACCAGCAGGCCGAGCGGGGTCCCGATGAGCACGCCGATCAGGAAGCCCAGCGCGGCCCGGTGCACCGACGTCCACACGAACTCGAAGATGTCGCCGTCGACGGTGATGCCGACGAGCTCGTTCCACACCGTGAGCGGCGCGGGCAGCATCGACTCCGGCCAGAACGCGGCGGCCCACAACGCCTGCCACAACGCGACCAGCAGGGCCAGGAAGACGACCGGCGGCACGAAGCCCCGCAAGAACCGCTTCCCCCGGCTTTCCCGGCGTTCCCCGGTCGGGGTGTCGAGCGAGTCGAGACCCGCTCCGACGGCCTCGTCCGCCTCCTCCGCCGCTGATGCCGCCGATGCCCCCACGTCAGGGCGGTCAAGCCGCGGCATGGGTACTGATCACCTCCCGGAGGTGACCGGTGATCTCCAGGGTCAGCTCTTCGGCGTCGGCGGACTGGACGTCGCGCCATTCCCGCACGACCCGGCCCGGCCGCGACGAGAGCAGCACGACCCGCTGGCCGAGCCGGACGGCCTCGCGGACGTCGTGGGTCACGAACAGCACCGAGGTGCCGGTGCTGCGGTAGACGCGCAGCAGTTCGCCCTGCAGGACGTCGCGGGTGATGGCGTCGAGCGCGGCGAACGGCTCGTCCATCAGCAGCAGCGACTGTTCGGGGTCACCGCCGACGCGCAGGGTCGCGGCCAGCGCCCTGGCGAGCGCGACGCGCTGCCGCATCCCGCCGGACAGCTCGTGCGGCCGCTTGTCGCCCGCGCCGCCGAGGCGGACGAGGTCGAGCAGTTCGGCCGCCTTCTCGCGGCGTTCGGCCCGGCTGAACCCGGCGAGGCGCAGCGGCAGTTCCACGTTGCGGGCCGCGGTCAGCCACGGCATCAGCGCGGCCTCCTGGAACATCACCGCGGGCCGGGAGGTTTCGAGCGTGATCGAGCCGGACGTCGGCCGGTCGAGGCCGGCGACCAGGTTGAGCAGCGTGCTCTTGCCGCAGCCGGACGCGCCGAGCAGGCAGACGAACTCGCCGGGGGCGACCGTCAGATCCATCCCGTCGAGGGCCACGACGGCGCGGCCGGTCGGCCCGAACGCCTTCCGGACCCCGTCGAGCCGCACGGCGACACCGGTGGACAGGCCGGGCTCCAAGGTGGTCGTCATCGCTGATCCCCTCCGGTCACTTCGTCAGTCCGGGCGCGTTCACGCCGGGCTTGCCCTGCTCTTTGAGCACGGCGTTGAGCGGGCCGAAATCGGCGAACCCCTTGAGGTCCACCGCGGACTTCACCACGCCCGCGGTCACCGAGTCCTGCGCGAGCTGGGTGAAGGTCGACGCCACCGGATCGATGCCGAGGTCGATGCCGGAGAACGCGCGGTCGAGAACAGCCTCGCTCAGTGTGCTGCCCGCGAGCGCCTTGAGTTCTCCGTTGACCACCTTCTTCGCCTCGGCGGGGTTGGTCTTCGCCCAGTCGATGGCGGCGAGCTCACCCTTCAGGATGGCAGTGACGGTCTCCGGGTGCTGCTGCAGGAACTCACTGCGGACGATGACGACCGTGGTCGGGAACTTGCCTTCCGGCCACAGGGTCTTCTCGTCCAGCAGGACCTTCGCGCCCGCGTCGAGCACGAGCCGCGAGGACCACGGCTCCGGCAGCCAGCCGCCGTCGAGTTCGCCCTTCTTGAAGGCGTCGAACGTCTTCGGGTTGTCGAGGTTGGTGATCTTGACGTCGGGAAGCTTCTTCTCGGCGATGAACTTCTTGAGCGCGACGTCCTGGGTGTTCGCCAGCGACGGCGTCGCGATGTTCTTGCCGGTGAGCTGTTCCGGCGCGGTGATCTCGGGCTTCACCACCAGCTGGGCGCCGCCGCTGACCGCGCCGGAGACGAGCTGGATGGCGCCCTTGGACTTGGTGAACGCGTTGATGGCCGGACCGGAGCCGATGAAGGCGACGTCGAGCGAGTTGCCGAGCAGCGCGTTGACCTCTTCGGGTCCGGCGTTGAAGGTCTGGGTGGTGAGCTTCGTCGAGCCGAGTTCCTTGGCGAAGAAGCCGTTCTTGACCCCGATCAGCGCGGGCGCGTGCGTCACGTTCGGGAAGTACCCGACGCGCACCTCGCCCGCGGCGCCCTGGCTCTTCTGCTCCGCCGGAGCGGCGCCACTGTCCGCGCGTGAACACCCCGCGATCCCACCGGCCAGGGTCAGGGCGGCGAAAGCCGCGGC
Source organism: Amycolatopsis sp. NPDC089917 (assembly GCF_040684635.1). Classification (NCBI taxonomy): domain Bacteria; kingdom Bacillati; phylum Actinomycetota; class Actinomycetes; order Pseudonocardiales; family Pseudonocardiaceae; genus Amycolatopsis; species Amycolatopsis sp. NPDC089917. Next base: position 9,127 of record NZ_JBFBGL010000110.1, read on the forward strand.
CAGCAAGCGGGTTCTGTGGTGGGTGCTCACGGGGATGTCGCCTTTCGGGGGATACAGCTCGACCTCGGGTGGTGGCCGCGAGAGTCGCATGTTCACCCACCTGCCTGCATCGCCATCCGGATGACGGGAAACATCCTGAGAAACCTTGACACCAGGCGGAACCGTTGTTCCACATGTCAGGACAGCCGTCCCGGACCCGGCTCGCCCGATCGGGCGCCCTGCCGGTGTAACGGTCCGAGCCGAACGGGCGAATGACGCTTAGTGGTGACGCATCCCCGGACCGTCGCGATGGCGGGCGTGCTGACGGCCGGGATCGGGACGGGCGTCGTCGCGACGACGCTCAAGATCGCCGACGGCACGCACACCGCGTTCGACACCACCCTGTCCATCACGACCGGGTTCCTCTTCCTCCTCGCCGGCGCCGTCGCGCACGTGCGCCGCGCCTCGAATCCCATCGGCCTGCTCATCGCGCTGGCCGGGCTCGCGTTGTTCGCCGAGGACCTCCAGTTCGCCAAGAACGCCGTCGCGCACACTGCCGGGCTGGCGTTCACGGCCGCGTCCAGTCCGGTGATCGCGCACCTCGTCCTCGCGTTCCCCCACGGGAAACTCCGGTCACGCTGGGAACGCGTGCTCGCCTTCTCCGCGTACGCCGTGGTCTTCGGGGCGGCCGTCCTCGGCCTGCTGGTCAACGACGATCCGGGGAACCTCGCCGCGATCGCCGCCTCCCCGGAGTCCGAGCAGCTGGTCAAACGGCTGCTGGAGCTGGTCGGCGCGCTGATCGGCGGCGGGGTCGTGGTGGTGCTGCTCTACCGCTGGCTCACCGGACGGCTTCCGCAGCGGCGGCTGCTCTCCCCCGTCGTCGCGATCGCCGTGATCGGCGCGGTGAGCACCACGGTCGGCAGCGCGCTCGGCTCCGCGCATCCGGCGTCCGAACCGATGCTCGACGTCTACCGGATCTCGTTCTGCCTGTGGCCGCTGGCGTTCCTGGCCGGGGTGCTGCGGGCGCGGGTCGGCAACGCGGAGATGATCCGGCTCCTGCTGGAACGCGACGGTTCCGGGCTGGCCGCGCTGGTGCAGGACGACGAGGTGTGGAAGGACAGCCGGTCGATCGACGCGCTCAACGCCGCCGCCGGGCTGGTGCTGGACAACCAGCGGCTCGCCGCGGAACTGGAGGAGCGTCTCGTCGAGGTCCAGGCCTCCCGGGCCCGTATCGTGGCCGCGGCCGACGACGAGCGGCGGCGCGTCGAACGGGATCTGCACGACGGCGCGCAGCAACGGCTGGTCAGCGTCGTGTTGTTGTTGCGCATGGCCGAACGCCGGCTCGGGGGCGAGCTCACCCCGCCCGTCGCGGCCCTGCTGGCCAACACCATCGACGAACTTCAGGCCACCGTCACCGAATTGCGCGAACTCGCGCGCGGGCTCCGGCCCGCGATCCTCACCGAGGCGGGGCTCATCCCCGCGGTCCGGTCGTTGCTGGACCGGGTCCCGCTCCCGGTGGACCTCGCGGCGGCGGACGTGCCCCGGATCGGTGGCGCCGTCGAGGCGACGGCCTACTTCGTCGTCTCGGAGGCGGTCACGAATTCCCTGAAACACGCGAGGCCGCGGGAAGTCCGCGTGCGCATCGGCGTCGAGGAGGACGGCCTGCGGGTGGACGTCCACGACGACGGCACCGGAACGGCCGACATCGACGGCGGCTCCGGGCTGCACGGTCTCCGTGACCGCGTCCGCGCGCTCGGCGGCGAACTGACCGTCGAGAGCGATCCCGGCTCGGGCACCACGGTTTCCGCCGTCATCCCGCTGGCGGACTAGCGCCTGCCGTCGATGAGCGCGGCCAGCCCGTCGAGGATCCGCTGCAGACCGAACTCGAAACCGCTGTCGGCCGGCGCGCCGTCGATCGACCCGGCCGCGTCGAGCAGCGCGGGGAACCGGATTCGCGGCGACGTGCCCGCGCAGGCCGCGGTCGCCTTTCCAGGAGACGATGGTGATCTCGAACAGCCTCACCTCGGGCAGCGCCCGGCTGGCGGCGGACCTGATCGCCAAGGGCCTGCTGGACGAGATCCACCTGTTCGTCAACCCGGTCGCGATCGGCGCCGGCCTGCCGGTGTTCCCGGCGCTGGACGCTCACCAGCAGCTGCGGCTGGTGTCGTCCAAGACGTTCGAGTGCGGCATCACCGCGCTGCACCTGGAGCCGAAGAACTCCTGAACCGCGGGTGTCAGGCCAGCCCGCGGATCGCGCGCGCGGGCGGCCGCACCCCCTGGATCGACGCGATCATCTCCAGCACCTGCCGGGTGCGCCTCACCTCGTGCACCCGGAACACCTTCGCCCCTTCGGCCACCGCCCAGGCCGTCGCGGCGAGGGTCCCGTCGACCCGCTCCGAGAGTTCCACGCCGAGCGTCTCGCCGACGAAGTCCTTGTTGGACAGCGCCATCAGCACCGGCCAGCCGGTGTCGGCCAGTTCCCGCGCGTGCCGCAGCAGCGCCAGGCTGTGCCAGGTGTTCTTGCCGAAGTCGTGGGTCGGGTCGATCAGCACCCCCTCGCGGGGGACGCCGAGCGCGACCACCGCTTCGGCGTGCGCCGACGTCTCCGCGACGACGTCCGCGACGATGTCCGGATAACGCACCCGGAACGGGCGCGTGCGCGGGACGGCGTTCCCGGTGTGCGAGCAGACGTAACCGGTGCCGAATTCCGCCGCGACCTCGGCCAGCTTCGGGTCGGCGCCCGCCCAGGTGTCGTTGATCAGGTCCGCGCCCGCCTCGGCCGACCGCCTGCCCACTTCGTGCCGCCAGGTGTCGACGCTGATCACCAGGTCGGGGTGCAGTTCGCGGATCCGTTCGACGAACGGGACCACCCGTCGGATCTCTTCCTCGACGCCGACGTCCGCGCCGGGGCCCGCCTTGACGCCGCCGATGTCGACGATGTCGGCACCTTCCTCCACCGCCCTGGCGACTGCCGCGAGCGCGTCCGGATCGGAGAAGGTCGCGCCCTTGTCGTAGAAGGAATCGGGGGTGCGGTTGACGATCGCCATGACCAGGGCGCGGTCCCGGGCGACGCGGCGCCCGCGGAAGGTCAGCTCGTTCACGGACCGATCGTAGGCGAGCGGGCGGCTCCGGAGGAGAGTGCCGCCCAGCGGGAAGAGATCGGATCTCTCTTGACTCGCTGTCGAACCTCCGAGTAGACGTTGTCCCACAAGGAAGTTCAGCCCGGCGATCCGTTTCCCGGCGCAGGAAAGGGCCTCGAATGTCACAGGATCCTCTTCGCGCGGCACCCCTTTCGCGGCGCACGGTACTGGCGGGAACCGCAGGCGCCCTCGGCGCGCTCGCCCTGCCCGGGGTGGCCGCGGCGGCGCCGGCGGACCTTTCGCGGGCAGTCGTCGACTCGACGATGAAGCGCTACACCCCGGCCACGCTCGGCGGCTGGGGCTACACACGTGGCCTCTACCTCTACGGCCAGTACCTGGTTTACCGGCGCACGGGCGAGAAGCCGTATCTCGACTACATCCTCGCGTGGTACGACCGGTTCGTCACGGAAAGCGGGATCTCGAACGGTTTCACCAATCTGGACGCGATGCGCTCCGGGCAGATGTTCCCCTTGCTGTACACCGAAACCGGACAGGCGAAGTACAAGACCGCGGCGGAACAGCTGCGCCGCCGGTTCCCGTCCTATCCCCGGACGTCCGACGGCGGGATGTTCCACGCCACGAGCAAGACCGGGCAGCTGTGGGCGGACGGCGTGTACATGGCGCAGCCGTTCCTGGCGCTGTACGGCAAGACTTTCGGTGAACCCGGCTATTGCTACGAAGAGGCCGCGAAGAACGTCATCGTGTACTTCGATCACCTCAAGGAGCCCGCCAAGGGCCTGCTGTACCACGCTTACGACGAAGACGGCTCGGAACCATGGGCTTCGGGCGCCGGGCGGCATTCGAAGTACCACTGGGCCCGCGCGATCGGCTGGCTCGGGATGACGGCGATCGACCTCCTCGAGATCCTGCCCGCCGGACATCCGCGACGGCAGCGTCTCGCCGACATCGTGCGGTTCCTCGCGGCGGGGTACACCCGCTGGCAGGACCGGGCTTCGGGCCGCTGGTTCCAGCTCGTCGACCGGGGCGGCGACAAGGACAACTGGCTGGAGACCTCGGCCTCGGCGATGTACACCTTCCTGCTTTCCCGTGGGGTGGAACGCGGTCATCTCGGCGCGGAGTACGGACCGGTGGCCGCAAAGGGCCATCGCGGGGTGCTGTCCCAGGTTTCGACCGGATCCGACGGATTGACCGACATCGCGAACATCTCCGAGGGCACCAATGTCGGTGACACGGCGTATTACTACGGGCGCAAACGCAACACCAACGATTTCCACGGTCTCGGCGCGTTCCTCATCATGAATGAGCAACTCGCCTTCTGAGGTCGCCGCACCGGCCGAAGGACACTTTCCCACTGCTCGACCTGAGGAAAGTGTCCTTCGGCCGTTTCCGGGGGCAGTGCCGGGTATTGACGGGAGGCGCTAACATCGCACGCTGCGACGCCCACTCCCAGGAGGGACGACCGGATGCGCGAGACGCCAACCCAGGCTTCTTATACCCGGCTCGAACTCGGTGACACCAGCACGATCCCGGTAGGTGTGACGGTTTCTCCGCACGTCTCCTTGGTTTCGATGCTCGTCGAGGTGGTCGGCGGGTACGACCGCGGCCTGCCCGCCACCTGGCGACGCCAGGTCGGCTCGGCGATCCCCGAGCAGGGATACCGCGCGGCGAGCGCGCTCGCCCGGCGGGGCACTTCGGTGCAGCCGGACTTCATCGTCCCGATCAGCCCCGGCGAGGACTCCTCCGCCGCGGCGCAGGCGGAAATGCTGCGCGAGCTGACGGAGGCCGATGTCCTGAAAGGCCTGGAAGAGGTCTTCGGGGACCGGCTGCCCGCGCAGTGGCGACAGGCCGCCGACCATCCGAGACGGTGGGTCGCCTCGCTCGCGGACGCCTTCACCGCGACCCGGCTGGCGACCGAGAATCTGTGGACCAAGGCCCGCCCGCTGCTCGACCGCGAGATCGAACGGATCGGGGTCGCCTCCGTCCGTGGCGGGACAGACGCGGTGCTCGGCCTGCTGCGGCCCCATTTCCGGTTCAGCAACGGCTCCCTGCTGCTGCCCGACGCCGAACCGGCGCGGTACACCACCCGCGGCCGCAAGCTGATCCTCGTCCCGATGCTCGCGGGCTGCCGGTCGGCGGTGTCCAATTTCGACGAAGAGGACGCCATCTGGATCGGCTATCCCCTGCCGGGGCTGGACGGCCTGACCGAGAACGGCAGGCACGAGACGGCTCCCGGGGTCGACGGGCTCGATCTCGTGGTCGGCGCCCACCGTGCGAAACTGTTGCGGCACCTCGGGAAACCCGCCCGGATGGGGGAGATCGCGAATCTCCTGTCCTGTGCCGCGAGCACCGCGACGTACCACTGCGAGCAGCTCGTGTCGGCGGGGCTGATCCAGCGGCACCGCGAGGGTCAGGTCGTCCTCGTGGTCCGGACTCCCCGCGGTGACGCGCTGGTGGACCTGCTCTCGTGAGCGGTGGGGTGCGCCGGGGTGTCGCGAAAGCCACTTTCGGGACATCAGACGTCGCGAAAGTGGCTTTCGCG
>NZ_JBFBGL010000111.1:0-14455 GCF_040684635.1 Amycolatopsis sp. NPDC089917
GCACGACGAACATCCCAAACCGGCTCCGGCGGTCGTCAGCACGCTCAGCGTGAAGGCGCAGGGTTCGGCGGAACGGCGGAGTGGTGCGGCTCGGCGTGGTGTTCACTGGGGCAATGGCCGTACACACGCATGACGACATCGACTGGGCTGACAGGCTTCGATCGCTTCGCATGGCCGAAGCTCTCGACGCCGAGCCGATGCGGGCTGCTGCCCGCCGGCTGCTGGAGGGTATGCCGGACAGGCCGACCATCGTCGACGTCGGCTGCGGAGCGGGCGGTATGAGCGTGCTGTTCGCCGAGGAGCTCGCCTCCGTCGGCGCCAGGATCGTGCTCGTCGACGCGACCGAGCATCTGCTGGCCGAAGCGCACCGTGTCGTCGCCGCGGCCGCGGGGGATAACGCCACCGTCGAGACGATCCACGCCGACGTCGCCGACGACGATTTGCCTGCCCAACTTCCTCCCGCCGACCTGGTCTGGGCTTCGCGCGTGGTCCATCACCTGCCCGATCAGCAGGCGGCGATCGACACCCTCGCCCGGCTCGCCCGCCCCGGCGGACTGGCCGCCATCTCCGAGGGCGGCCTCGACTTCAACTGTCTCCCCTGGGACCTCGGCATCGGCCGGCCCGGGTTGGAAGAGCGCCTGCTCGCCGCCCGAGGCGAGTGGTTCGCCGAGATGCGGTCGGGCATCCCCGGTTCCGTCTCCATGCCCTACGGCTGGAACATCGCACTTCAGCGGGCCGGCCTGACCGACGTCGATTCCTTCGGGGTGCTCATCCACCATCCGGCGCCCGGGCCGGACCTGCTGCGCGAGTTCATCATCGAGCGGGTGACCTGGCTGGCCGAGGTGGCCGGCGACCTCCTGAGCAGCGACGACCACGAGACCACCGCCGCCTTGGTGGATCCGGCGAGCACAGCCTTCCTCGGCTCACGTCAGGATCTTTTCCTGCAAGGAGCCAAGACGATCCACTGTGGACGCCGATCGTGAGCGACCCGGTCGGCTGCTCGTTGTGCGGCCGGATCCGAGGCGTCGACGAGGAGCCCGCGCAGACGCTCGCCTGGGTGTCCACCCGCGAGAAGAACGCCGTGCGCTGGATATGTCCCGCCTGCGCTCGCCGTCACACTCGCGACATCGAAGGAAAGCTGCCGGACGAGTACTGGTGAGCTCTTCAGGCCGCGTCGATCCGGCCGATCGTGCGAACCTTCGGACGCGGTGTGCGTGCCGCTTCGCCGAACGCCCTGACGAGCTCGGCCGCGACCTCCAACGGAACCTTCTTCAGCTGGTCGATGGTGCAGCGGACCAGCACCGTGCCGGTCGCGGTCAGCGCCAGCGGATGGAAATCCGCGGCGCCCCGTTTCGGCGCACGGAACTGCCACGCCAGGCCGATGTCGTCCCACCAGGCGTCGGCAGAGCCGATGGGACGCCCTCGCCGGTCGCAGATCGTCGTGTTCCATGACGGCGCGGGCAGCGGACAGCCGATGAGGACCTTCTTCGCCAGCCCGTGCGCGTAGGTCTCTTCGGGATCGACGCGTCGCAGAGCCGCGCGGACCGCGGCCGACCCGCGCCGGTTCCCGGAGTCGAGCTCTTCCCCGAGCTCGTCGAGCGTGCACAGCCCCCAGTACAGCGGCAGTGAGATCAGCTCGTCGATCCGTGCGGGATCGAGCTCCAGCCTGGCGAGATCGAGGGCCGCCCGGGCCGGTGGGGCGAAGGGGATGCCGTCGATCAAGGTCGGCGGCGGCATCCGCGTGGTTCTTCGGGGCAGCATGCCGGGCTCCGCCGGGAGTCGGCGATAGTCGGGCACGAGGAGATGGACCTCCCGCGTCACCGGGCAGTCGACACCTCGGGCGCGGAGCGCGTCCGCGCCTGTCACCACCACGTCCGGCCCGAACCGCGCGACGGCGGCATGTAGCAGCTGAAGCCGGGTGGGCGCGGAGTCGCGCAACAGGATCACACCCGGCATCAGCCTTCGCCAAGGACCGCCCGGACCACAGAGCTTCGCGGCGTAACGCGCGGTGACACCCGCCTTGCGCAGCTCGCGGTTGGTGACGATCCCGGATTCGCTGGTGTTACTGAGCGCCATGAGTCGGGCGCTTCGTGTAGTGGCCATGAATCGAGGATGGCCGCTGGGCCGTCCGGGTGGAACCGCTTCCGCGAAGTTGTGGACAACTCGCCCGGGCGGCCCCGATTTCAGCCCAGCCGCAGTATTCCCTGTGGATAACTTCTCAGGCCGCGAAGCCCGGCTGCCACCGTTCGACGATCGCGCGGGCGGGGATCTCCGCGTCGAGCTGGCAGAGGATTCCGGTCGATCCGGCGGTCACCCGGTGGATCATCAGGTACTCGGGCGGCAGGTTGAGCGACCGGCCGATCCGGAAATCCCGGCCGCGGGTGTCGCCGACCCGGCCGGCCTGCCGCTGCATCCAGCGTCGGGTGAAGTGGAACGTGTCGCCCGCCAGCGGTTCGGTGAACGGCGCCAGGTAGGCGAGCACGTCATCGGCCTGCAGGTCCGCGTCGGGCCTGATGAACCCGGACTCCCTGAGCAGCCGCATGAGCTTCGAGGACTCGCCGTCGAGCGCCAGCCTCGTCATCTCGCCGAGGTGCTGCGGAATCCCTTCGGGCAGCCGAGACACCCCGCCGAAGTCGATCACGCACAGCCTGCCGTCGGCGGTCAGCATGAAGTTGCCGGGATGCGGGTCCGAATGCAAGAGCCGGGCCCGCTCTGGCGACGAGTAGTGGAACTCCGTGAGCAGGCGACCGGCGCGATCCCGGGCCTCCTTGTCACCACCGGCGATGATCTTCGACAGCGGCATGCCGGTCGCCCACTCCGTGACGACGACCTTCGGCGCGCTTGCGACCACACGGGGGATCAGGAACCCGGGGACGTCCTCGAACGCCTTCACGAAATCGCGCTGGTTCTGGGCTTCCGCCTGGTAGTCGAGCTCTTCGTTCATCCGTTCGGCGAGTTCCGCCAGGAGAGGCTTCACCTCGGTCCCCGGCACGAAGGCCTGGAACAACCTGCTGAAACGCTGGAGCTGGCGAAGATCGCTCCGCAACGCGTCGTCGGCTCCGGGGTACTGCACCTTGACGGCGACTTCGCGGCCGTCATGCCAGGTCGCGCGGTGGACCTGGCCGATGCTCGCGGACGCGGCCGGCTCGTCGTCGAAGTCCGCGAACCGCTGCTTCCAGGTGCGTCCCAGCTGCTCGGCGAGGACTCGGTGGGTCTGCCGGGTGGGCATGGGCGGCGCCGCGGCCTGAAGCTTCGTCAGGGCCTCGCGATAGGGCTTCGCCATCTCGTCGGGCACCGCGGCTTCGAAGACGCTCAGCGCCTGGCCGAACTTCATCGCGCCGCCCTTGAGCGTGCCGAGGACCTCGAAGAGCTGCTCCGCGGCCTTGGCGGACAGTGTCGCGCTGACCTCTTCGGCGCTCTGCCCGGTCAGCCGCCTGCCCCAGCCGCCGACCGCGCGGCCCGCTATGCCGAGCGGAATACTGGCCAGCTTCGCCGTGCGCGCGGCCCCGTTGCGGGGGATGGCGGATTCTCGGTCCTCGGCGTTGCGGGAGTCGGTCACCTTCGCGATTCTGCCTTGATTCACTCCGCTCGCGCAGCCTGTTGAGGGCGTGCGTGTGGGCTACGTCGCTCGTCGTATCACCGCGCGCCGCATCCGCATCCGCTGTGCGGCGGCCAGTCACGGTGACGGATCGCGCCGTCGAAGAAGTCGATCTCCAGCGTGGCGTTCCACGCGGGCGGCGCCTGGTCGCTGGGTGAGAGCAGCCGGAGCGCCTGTGCGGCGGCCAGCGCGGCGCACGCTTGCACGGCACCCAGGTCCGGTCGTTGGACGCGGCCCGCGAGCTGGCTCGCCACCCGTGGCCAGGACTCGTCGCGGCCGGCGCGGTGCAGGTCCGCGCAGCGCAGGCAGCTGCTGCGGCCGGGCACCACGAGGGGCCCGACGATGCCGATCCCGTCCCGCACACGCACCGGCAGGTGGTCGATCCCGTCCCGGACGAGCTCCTCGACCACTTCGGGAGCGGGCACCACGGCGTCGGTGAGCAGCACGAGCTCCGGCCTGCGGTCCGAGTAAAGCCTGGTGGTCGACGTGTCCGCCCCGACGCGGTGCACCACCTGCGCCATCGCCTCCCGGCGGGGCATGCCGATTTCCGCCTCGGTGTAGCCCGAACCCAGATCGCTTTCGAGCACCGTGCCCGAGGCCCGGATGTCGATGTGCCCGACTCCGCCGTTGGCCAGCAGGACGGCGATGGCCACGGCCAGTCTGCCGTCGCCGTGGATCGCCACCGCGGTGCGCCTGCGCCGCGCGGTCATGGCCGCGTGGTGATGGCGTGCGCGCAGCGACCAGAGACCTGTCTCAGGCTTCGCCACGGGATGCGGCTCAGGCTGCCCCGCGTCGGTCACGAGGCCCCGGGCCGCCAGGTCCGTCATCAGGTCCCGCAGCTGTTCGTCGTGTTCGCTCTGCGCGAGCACGATGTCGTCGGCGGCTCGTTTCCCGTCCAGTCCGCGGAGTGCTTCGGCCACCTCGGTGGCGACTCCGGCGATCACCACGGCGTGGGCGGGGTCGAGGCCGATCTGGATCTCGCCGTTTCCGCGTTCCAGCACATCCAGACCGGGAAGCAGGGCGGGGAAGGCGGGCAGGATGATCGATCTCAGGTCGGGTTCGCGCGGGTTCATGATCGCAGGATCGCACTGGCGCGCTGTCCGCATGCCCAGAAAAACGCGAGTTATCCACAGGTTGACCCGGTTGTGGACAACTCGAGGCTGTGACCTTTCGGCCCTCGGAGTTGTCGGTGACTGGCCTTACCGTGGTCGAGTGGTCGAAGCACGGACGCCCTCATTGAGGGGCCGGGACACGACGAATCCGTCGGACACTCCCGAACACAAGGTCGAGGTACGGCGTAGCCAACGCCGCCACCGGACCGTCACCGCGTACTGGGACGAGGACACCCTCGTCGTGCTGATCCCTGCCCGGATGACCCGGGCCGAAGAGAAGCACTGGGTAGCCGAGATGCAGCGCAAGCTGCTGCGCAAAGGGCCGCGGCAGGCCGCGCCGCCGAAGGCCTCGGACGAGGCACTTCTGGCGCGCTGCGCCGTGCTCTCGGCGAAGTATCTGGACGGAAAGGCGATACCCGCGAGTGTTCGCTGGGTACCGCCGATGCGGACGAGGTGGGCGTCCTGCACGCCGGTCGACGCGACGATCAGGGTGAGTGATCGTCTGCGCCGGGTGCCGGCTTGGGTGCTGGACTACGTCCTCGTGCACGAACTCGCGCATTTGAAGGAACCAGGGCACAACGCGGCGTTCTGGGAGCTCGTTCGCCGTTATCCCAAGACCGAGCGCGCCATCGGCTACCTGGAGGGCCTGTCCTCCGCCGCCGGATGGGGCATCGCGGCGGAGGACTGACGTGCCTCAGCTCTTGTCTTCGTCGTCCTTGGGCTTGTTCTTCTCGCGCTCGGTGCGTTCGATCTCGGCGATCGGGTCGATGCCCTCGAGGGTCGACTCGCCGTCGCCGAGACGTTCGGCGAAGTCGAGCGGCTCGTCGAGGTCCTCGGCGGTCGGCATCAGGTCGGGGTGGGACCAGAGGCCGTCCCGCTTCTCGATGCCGTGCTGGTCGCCGACCAGCTTCCACAACGCGGAAGCCGCCCGCATCCGCCTGGGCCGGAGCTCGAGTCCGACCAAGGTGGCGAAGGTCTGCTCGGCCGGGCCGCCTGTGGCCCGGCGGCGGCGCAGCGTCTCCCGGAGCGCGTCCGCGCCCGGGAGGCGGTCGCCGATGGCCTCGGCGACCACGACGTCGACCCAGCCTTCGACCAGCGCGAGCAGGGTCTCCAGGCGGTTCAGCGCCGCCTTCTGCTCGGGTGAGGTCTGCGGCTCGAGCAGGCCGGAGGACATGGCCTCTTCGATGCTGGCCGGGTTCGACGGGTCGATCTGGCCAGCGAGCTGTTCCAGCGCCGAGGTGTCGACGGAGATACCGCTCGCGAACTCCTCGACGGTGGCCAGCAGTCGCTGCCGCAGCCAGGGAACGTGCGCGAACAGCCGCTGGTGGGCGGCCTCGCGCGCGGCGATGAAGACCAATACCTCGCTGGTCGGCAGCTCCAGGCCCTCGGTGAACTTCTCGATGTTCGCCGGTAAGAGCGCGGAGGTGGCCGCGGGGCCGAGCGGCAGGCCCACCTCGGTGGAGGTGAGCACTTCGGAGGCCAACTGAGCCAGGGCGTTGCCGAGCTGGGAGCCGAAGGCCATCCCGCCCATCTGCCCCATCATCGACAGCAACGGGCCGGCGGCCTGTTTGGCCTCGTCGGGCAGGGCCTGGACCCAAGCGCCCGAGACCTGCTGGGCGACGGGGTCGCAGAGACGCTGCCAGGTGGGCAGGGTCTTCTCGACCCAAGTGCGCGCGGACCAGGCGACGGTCGTGGTGGCCCCGGCGGGCAGGATCGTCGCGGCGTCGAGCCACAGCTCGGCCAGGTGGGCGGCGTCACGGACGGCTGTGCCCGAGTCGCCGCCGCTGGACGACGAAAAGCCGAGCTTGACGTCGCCGCTTCCGCTGCTGCTGAGATTCTGCAGCGCGATCTGTTTGGCCAGGTCGTAGTTGACCGGCCCGGTCGAGCTGCCGGCCTGACTGAGCATCTGGCCCAGCTGGCTGAGCATCTGACCGAGCTGGTTGAAGGCCTCGGCGCCGGAGGGCTGGCCGCCGGAATCCGACGGCTCGTTCTCGCCTCGTTTGTCGGGATCGGGCGGTCCGAAGCCGAACGGGGGTTTGCTCATGGCACCACCGTACGCGGGTCCTGGGACACACAGCTCGTCAACTGGAGTGATGAGCGTGGCCTTCACCGAGAAGCGAACACCGTCACCGTACGCTGTCATGCGTGACAGAGCCCTCGGAGCAGACCACAGCAACGCGGACCCGTGCGGGCTCCGCGAGTGACCAGGACCGCTCCGAGCGGCGGCTGACCCGGCGCGGCTGGACGTTGCTGGTCAGCGGCGCGCTGTTCGTCGCCTTCGCGCTGGTCGGGTTCTTCATCCCGGTGCCGTATGTGGCGATCAGCCCCGGCCCGACCTACGACACGCTCGGCAAGGACGCCGCCGGGCAGTCGGTGATCCAGGTCAACGGGCACGAGGTCTTCCAGACCTCCGGCGAGCTGCGGATGACGACGGTCTCCCTGCGCGATGGCGGCATCACCCTGTTCAACGCGCTCGGGCTCTGGGCGAGCGGCCGGTACGCGCTGGCGCCACGCGAGGAGTACTTCAAACCGGGCGAGACCAACGAACAGGTCCGCCAGGAGAACATCCAGCAGCTGCAGGACTCGCAGACCGCCGCCCAGGTCGCCGCGCTGCGCCGCAAGTTCCCGGTGAAGGTGCTCGCGAAGACGATCGTCTCCGGCAGCCCGGCGGACAAGGTGCTCGCCCCTGGTGATCGGCTTCTGGTGGTCAACGGCCAGACGGTCAAGGAAGCGACCGACGTGCGGGCCGCGCTGAACGGGACCAAGCCCGGACAGACCGTCCAGATCACCTTCAAATCCGACGGTCAGGCCGAACGCACCGTGCCGCTCACGCTCGCGCAGCGGCCCGACGGCCCGGAAGGTTTCATGGGCCTGACCGCGGTGGACCGTGCCGATGTCCCCTTCGACGTGAAGATCTCGCTGCAGGACGTCGGCGGTCCGTCGGCGGGGCTGATGTTCGCGCTCGCGATCGTGGACAAGATGGAGCCCGGCGACCTCGCCGGCGGCAGGCACATCGCCGGGACGGGCGAGATCTCGGAGAAGGGCGTCGTCGGCGCGATCGGCGGCATCTCGTTCAAGGTGGTCGGCGCTCGCGAGGCCGGTGCCACCGACTTCCTCGTGCCCGCGCACAACTGCGCCGAGGCGAAGACCGCCGCACCCGATGGCCTGAATCTGATCAAGGTGTCCACACTGGACGAGGCGATCACGCAGCTCGACAACCTCAAGGCGGGAAGGCCCACCGCCTCCTGCTGACCACGGGGGAGCAAGGGACCTTTGCTATCGCCCGGCATGCGTCCAGGGCCGGCGATAGCAAAGGTCCCTTGCTCTCTTTTCGCAGGTCAGGGGAGCAGGGTTGCCTTCAGGGCTTCGAGCAGGTTCGGAGCCAGCTCCGGGTTCTCGATGATCTCGTCGACGGGGACGTCACCGGGTTCTTCGGGCTTCCCAGCGCCGCGAAGCCGCATGACGCACGCTCCGGCGCCATCTCGCAGTACAGCGGCCACGAGCCGCGCTTCGGTCCGGCGCGGGTGGTCGGCGGCTGCCTGACGCAGGCGCTCGGCATCGGTCTCGGGCACGACCGGAAGCTCGGCTTCGGCATCCGGCGGCAGCACGATGATCTCCTGCGCGAGCGCGCAGCCCAGCACCAGGTCGGGCCACGCGATCTGTGCCAGCGCCTCACCCAGATCGCCGTCCGGGAGCGACTCCTGGGCGACCGGGGTCAGCGGGGCCGACGGGTCGAGTTGCCCGGCTAGTTCGGGCTGTTCGTCCAGCAGTGCCGCAGTCGAGACCAGCGCGAACAACTGTGGCGGCTGATCCCATCCTCCGGAGGCGACGAACTCCTCGACTTCGCGGGCCAGGCCGGCCACGCCCTGCTGCTCACTCGGTGCCATTGGCATATCGTTCCAGGCGGTCGGGCCAGCGGCCTTCCGAGTCCGGTTTGGGCGGGTTCCGGGAACTTCCGACGGCATCCGTAGAGTTAGAGCATCAGGGGCCGCACGCGGTACGCGCGCCCCTGCGAAAAGTTCACCAAACCAGGAGCGTGTGCAGTGGCCACTCGGCCCCCCGTGAGCCTGCCGAAGCTGTCCCGGCGCAGCCGGATACTGCTCATCATCGCCGCCGTAGTCATTCTGGCCCTCCTGCTGGGCGCGAGACTGCTGGACACCTACGTCGACTGGTTGTGGTTCGGCGAGGTCGGCGCCCGCACGGTGTTCAGCACGGTGCTGATCACCCGCATCGTCTTGTTCTTCGCCGTAGGGCTCTTGGTGGGCGGCTCGCTCGCGGTCAGTCTGATGATCGCGTACCGGTCCCGGCCCGTCTTCGTGCCGGTTTCCGGTAACGACGACCCGCTCGCGCGCTATCGGTCCGCGATCGTCGGCCGGATCCGCCTGTTCGGCATCGGCATCCCGGTGCTCACCGGGCTCATCGCCGGCGCCTCCGCGCAGAGCGACTGGCAGGTCGTGCAGCTGTTCCTCAACGGCACACCGTTCGGCCAGACCGATCCCGAGTTCGGCAACGACGTCGGTTTCTACGCGTTCGACCTGCCGTTCTACAACTGGCTCCTGGGCTGGCTGTTCATCTCGGTCGTCATCGCGTTCTTCGGCGCGCTGATCGCGCATTACGTCTTCGGCGGCATCCGGCTCGCGGGCAAGGGCGGCCAGCTCGCCGGCCCGACCCGCGCCCAGCTCGCCATCACCATCGGCATCTTCGTGCTGCTGAAGGCGGTCGAGTACTTCTTCGACCGCTACAACCTGCTGCTCTCGGATCGAGGAGCGCCGCTGTTCGTCGGTGCGACCTACACCGACCTGAACGCGGTCCTGCCCGCGAAGCTCATTCTTCTGTGCATCTCGGTGATCTGTGCCGTCGCGTTCTTCGCCGGAGCGTTCCTGCGCAACCTGCAGCTGCCGGCGATCGCGCTGGTGCTGCTGATCCTGTCGAACGTGCTCGTCGGCGTCGCGTGGCCCGCGGTGCTCGACCAGTTCTCCGTGAAGCCCAACGCCAACGAGAAAGAGTCGGCGTCGATCCAGCGCAACATGGACGCGACGCGTCAGGCGTTCGGCCTGACTAACGTCGAGTACAAGGACTACACCGGCAAGTCCGAGGCGACCTCCGCGGAGATCAAGGCGGACAAGGGGACCGTCCCGAACATCCGGCTCCTCGACCCGAACATCCTCAGCGACACTTTCACCCAGCGCGTCGGTCGTGAGAACTTCTACGGCTTCCCGTCCAAGCTGGACATCGACCGCTACACCCTCAACGGTGTCACGCAGGACTACATCGTCGCGGCCAAGGAGATCAAGACCGAAGGCCTCACCGGCAACCAGACGAACTGGATCAACAAGCACCTCGTCTACACCCACGGAAACGGTTTCGTCGCCGCGCCCGCCAACACGATCGACCGTGCGCTGAAGGACGCCAACTCCGACGGCGGCTACCCGATCGCCACCACCAGCGACACCCAGAATCCGGCGGGTGCCGGGTCGTCCGACCCGAACAAGCCGGGCATCAAGGTGGACGAGCCCCGCATCTACTACGGCGAGCTCTCGACCGACGCCGCGTACGCGATCGTCGGCGGCAAGGCGGGGCAGGCGCCCGGCGAGTACGACACCGCCGTCGACCGCGGCTACATCTACAAGGGCTCCGGCGGCGTGCCGATCGACAACTGGTTCAACCGGCTCGTCTTCGCCGCGGAGTACGGCGAGCGGAACATCCTCTTCTCCGACGCCATCGGCGACGGATCCAAGATCATGTTCAACCGTGAGCCGCGTGAACGAGTCGCGAAGGCCGCCCCATGGCTGACCCTCGACGGTGACCCGTACCCGGCGGTCGTCAACGGCAAGATCATCTGGATCGTCGACGGCTACACGACGATGAACAACTTCCCGTACGCCCAGCAGACCCAGCTCAGCCAGGCGACCAACGACTCGCTCAGCGGCACCACCCGCCAGGCGAACTCCTCGATCAACTACATCCGCAACTCGGTCAAGGCCACCGTCGACGCGTTCGACGGCTCCGTGACCCTGTACGGGGTCGAGGACAACGAGCCGGTGCTGAACGCCTGGAAGAAGGTCTTCCCGGGCCTGGTCAAGCCGAGCAGCGAGATCTCGCCGGACCTGCGGTCGCACTTCCGCTACCCCGAAGACCTCTTCAAGGTGCAGCGGGAACTCCTGTCGAAGTACCACGTGAACAACCCCGCCGAGTTCTACGCTCAGCAGGCGTTCTGGAGCGTCCCGCAGGATCCGACGCAGGAAGGCGGAATCAACGCGTCCGCCTCCGGCATCGCCAACCAGCCCGGCTACTACGTCCTGGCCACCGCGCCGGGAGACACCAAGTCGCGGTTCCAGCTCACCAGCTCACTGACCGGTCTCCAACGGCAGTACCTCGCGGCATGGATGTCGGTGTCTTCCGATCCCGAAGACTACGGACGAATGCAGGTCCTGAGACTGCCCACAGGAGCGAGTGGCGCGACCCAGGTGGACGGACCCGTCCAGGTCCAGAACAGATTCCAAAGTGACCCGCGGGTCGCGCAGGACCGGACACTGTTCAACAACCCGAACGTCACAGTCACCTACGGAAACCTGATCACTCTGCCCGTCGCGAACGGTTTCCTCTACGTGGAACCGGTCTACATCCGGCAACGGAACCAGCTGAGTTATCCGCAGCTGGCCCGGGTCCTGGTCTCTTACGGCACGAAGATCGGCTTCGCGCCGACGCTGAACGAAGCACTCGACCAGGTCTTCGGCGCGGGCACCGGATCCGGGGTCACGCCGCCTCAGACCGGCGGTACCCCAGGACCCACGACACCGCCGCCGGGCACGACAACACCGCCGCCCGCCAGCGGCAACCCGGCGCTCGAGAAGGCAGCGGGCGACATGCACGACGCCTGGACCAAGTACAAGGCCGCCCAGCAGACCGGCAACTACGCGGACCAAGGTGCGGCCCTCGCCGCGCTCGACGCCGCGTACCGGGCCTACGAGGCAGCCAAGGCCAGCCCGCCGGCGACCAGCGCGCCGCCCACCAGCAAGCCCGGAGGGTGACGTCGCTTACCTAAAGGCCCCCTGCTTTGCGCCTGCTCGAAACGCAGGCGTAAAGTAGGGGACACAACGCGGGGTGGAGCAGCTCGGTAGCTCGCTGGGCTCATAACCCAGAGGTCGCAGGTTCAAATCCTGTCCCCGCTACAGAGGTGGGAGGCCCGGTCTGCGGATTTCGCAGACCGGGCCTCCTTCGTTTTGTCCCCGGAGGTCGAACCCCCGGACCCCCGCCAGGGAGGGCTCCGCCCCCTGGCCCCCCGAAGCGTTCGGTAGCGCAGCGTACGAGTGCGGGATGGGGAGCAAGGGACCTTTGGTATCGCCGGGGGAGCGGGGGACCTTTGCTATCGCGTGGGGGTGGGGGCGACCCAGGCGGCGTAGCCGTCGGGGCGGTAGAGGACGGCGTCCGTGGAGGGCCACGGCAGGGCTGTGACGAGCTGGGTCTTCAGGCGTGGCGAGCGGGCGTGGGCCCGGGCGGCGTCGACGTGGGTCAGGCTGGTCGTCAGCAGCACGAACTCGCCGTTGCGAAAGAGCGTGCTGGGGCGCAGAGGACCGGCTTCGGTCGCGATGTCCTGGTCGGCCAGTCGCGCGCCGAGCGCCGGGTGCGAAGTCCCGTAGGTCGTGTAGCGGATCCCGAGACCGGAGACCATGCCTGATAGGTGCCGGTTCACCTCGGGCAGCGCGACCAGGTCGGCGAAGAAGTCGCGAAGCGCGCGAGACTCGTGAGACCGCGGAGCCAGCCCCAGCTGAGCCGCGACGTTGTGCAGCACCTGAGCGCCGACAGGGTGCCGCTCGGCCTCATAGGTGTCCAGAAGGTCGTCACCGGCCCAGCCGCGCACGTTCGCGGCGAGCTTCCAGCCCAGGTTCATGGCGTCCTGCACGCCCAGGTTCAGACCCTGGCCACCCGCCGGGAAATGGATGTGCGCCGCGTCGCCCGCCAGCAGCACCCGCCCGACGCGGTAGTGCTCCGCCTGTCGCGCCGCGTCGGAAAACTGCGACGCCCAGCGGATTTCCGACACCGTCGCCGTCTCACCGTACGAATCGAGCAGGGCATGCCGGACCTCGTCATGCGAGACAGCGGACCGGATGTCCGCGGGCCGCGAGGCCCTGTCGCCGTACACGAAGCGGTAGAGACCCGGTTCTCCCAACGGAATCAGGCCCTTGAACGTGGTCGCGCCGGTCGGCTCGCCGACGTTCCGCATCGTTCGCCACTGTTTTTGCGCACCGTCAGGGATTTTGTCGAACAGGACGTCCGCGACCACGCCGAAGCCTTCACCGTCCACGCCGGGAAAGTCCACGTTGAGTCCTTTGCGTACAACACTTCGAGAACCGTCGCAGCCTACGAGGAACTTCGCGCGCAGCCGGGTTTCGCCACCGTCTGTTCGGTACCGGACAGAGACAGAGTCTTTGTCCTGAACGAAATCGATTACTTCGGCTCCCCGCACGACCTTCGTTCCTTGTGCGGCAAGCCGTTCCTCCAGGTACTCCTCGACCTGCGCCTGGGGAATCCCCAACTGGAAAGGAAAACGAGTGTCCCAACCGTGGTAGTCCACGGGGATCATCGCGAAATGTCCATCCTGCACCGTCGTGAACGAACGCTCCTCGGCGCCGCCCAGAAGTCCGCGCAGCTCCAGCATTTCCGCGGTCCGCGGTTGCAGGTTCAGCGCTTTCGACAGTCCTGTGCGCTCGGGAAGCCGTTCCAGCACCACGACATCGACGCCGGCGAGCGCGAGTTCGAGGGCCAGCATCAGCCCGGTCGGCCCCGCCCCTGCCACGACCACGTCCGTCCCCAGGTTGTCCATACCACTCCTTAACAACGTTAAATTGACCTGTGCCCAGCCTGCCCTTAACATCGTTAAATTGTCAAGACGGTATCGCTGGAAAGAAGGTGGAAAGTGGGTCTGACCAGGCAGGACATCGTCCGCGCCGGGCTGCGTCTGCTCAACGACGTCGGGCTCAACGGGCTGACGCTCCGCCTGATCGCGCAGGAGCTCGACGTCAAAGCGCCGGCGCTCTACTGGCACGTGAAGAACAAACAAGAGCTGCTCGACGAGATGGCGACGCAGATGTACGCCGACGCGATGCCGGGCCGGGTGCCGGAAGGTCTGGGGGAGCGGGAAAGTCTCGAAGTGGCGTCGCGGGGCCTGCGCCGGATGATGCTCGCTTACCGTGACGGGGCAAAGGTCTTCTCCGGCACCTTCATGACGGACGACAGTCTGCTCGGTGACAATCCGTTTCAGGGCCGCGTCGACGCGGGGCTCGAACAGTACCTGGCTGGACGAGCGTTGTTCACCGTCTACAGCTACGTCGTCGGCTTCACCATCGAAGAACAGGCCGTTTATCCGGTTCCGGGCGAACGGGACCCGCGTTACGACGTCACGCCCACGGCGTGGGTCTTCGACGAGGATGTCGAGGGCAGGTTCAGCGACGGGCTGACCATGGTGCTCACCGGCGTCTTCGCTTGGCTGGATGACAAAGTCGCGCCATAAAGGCAGGTCAGGGGCACTTCGGGAAGTTAAGGGCCCCCGCCTGAAACCCGGTTTCGCCCCCGTGTAATCTACTAAACACAACGACGCGGGGTGGAGCAGCTCGGTAGCTCGCTGGGCTCATAACCCAGAGGTCGCAGGTTCAAATCCTGTCCCCGCTACAGAGAAAAAGAAGCGGGGGTGTTTGGAATAAAGACAAAAGCAGGTGAAAATATTATAATGTAGTGGGTTTGGTGG
>NZ_JBFBGL010000112.1:0-14432 GCF_040684635.1 Amycolatopsis sp. NPDC089917
GGGGGGGGGGCCCTTCGCTCCCCGCGGGCCAATCCCCCGGGCCCCCCGCTCCCCCGAGTGGTCAGTCCTGAAGGCGCTCGGCTCGCCGGGTCGCCCAGCGGGCTACCTTGGTCCACCTGCGTGCGGCGCGTGGACCGCTTCGAGCCCGCTGCGCGCGGACTCCCTCCTCGAGGTCTCGTATTCGGGCCCTGGACAGTTCTTCATAAAGCAACATTTCGCTGGTCTCCTCGACCTTGATCTCGTTCAACTTGGTCGGCGCGAGAGTCCGGTAACCCGACCGCGCCTCGTAATCCCTGGTGGTGATGAGTTCGACGGTCATGCCGCGGCGCTCCGCTCGACCTTGCGGACAACGGGGCGCGCCTCGGCGACGGGCTCGACGACCGGGTTCTTCCGGGGGCGGCCACGGGGCCGCTTCCGCGCGACGACAACGCCACGCTCGAAGATTTCGCCACCCCAGACACCCCACGGCTCACGCCGCGAAAGGGCGCCCGCCAGGCAGGCGGAACGGACCGGGCAGTCCGCGCAGAACGCCTTCGCACGCTCGAGCTCTGCCGGCGACTCCGCGAACCAAAGGTCCGCGTCGCCCGAACGGCAGGGGAGCATCGACTCGGGCGAGTCGATGGCGTCGAGCAGGTCTACGACGCCGGCGTCGGCGAAAGGCAGAGCCTCCCCCGGCGCGAAAGCTATGGCCGATGACATAAGTGCACTCCTCTGTCCCGTAACGGATTTCGTACTGACGGTGGAACTGGACAACGCTGAACCCCAATTAGGTTGTGCAGCCAACTTGTTTGTGCAGCAAAAAACACGAAGGCCGCGGATCCGGTAACCGGTTCCGCGGCCTTCGTGAGCCTCTGGTCCTGACTAGGTCAGGAACTTCGCTCCCGTATGGACAACGGAACACGGAACTGCTTGATAACCGGCAGATCGACGCCGCCGTTCACGTACGCCCCACCCAAGGCGGCAGCGTGCGTGAAGGTCTCGTCGGCGGCGATCCAGGTCAGGTTGAGACGCTGGGTGCCGCGGGCGGCGAGGATGCTCATGGGCACAAAGGTGCCCTGGCGCTGAGCCTGCGGGACTTCCGCGACGCAGGACAGACGGGTGCCAGGGTTCATGAGCATCATCTTGTTCGTCATTTCACCGGCACCACCTTTCGCTGTCGCGCGCGAACCGCCCTGCGGTCTACGCTGTGTTGTAGATGTTCTTCCCCAGACCGAGCCCTTCCGGCTCGGTACCTGCAGGTTATTGCTCCCGGCCGCACCGGGGCAACTTATTTTCCAGAAAATCCGTCGAAGTTACGAAGATCGGCTCTGAGCAGCGGGTTCGCCGCATGGATCAAGCCCGGAACGCGGTCAAGACTCCACCGAGGCGCGCACGACATCGAGAACCTCCGCCCCGAACCGTTCGAGCTTCGTCGCGCCGATCCCGGAGATGGCGCATAACGCTGTGTCATCGGTCGGCCGCTGCTCGGCGATGGCGACCAGTGTCGCGTCCGTGAAGACGACGAAAGCCGGCACCTTGAGCTCGCGGGAGCGTTCCCCGCGCCAGGACTTCAACTTTTCGAGCAGTCGCTCATCCACATTGGACGGGCAACGAGAGCAGCGTCCCAGCTTGATGTCCAGGGTTTCCAGCAGCGGCCCGCCGCACACCCGGCACCGTGCCTTGTTGCCCGGCTGCTTCGGCTGCTGCGCTCGAGCGACCCTCGCCGCCGGGTGGTCCTCGGGGATGAGACCGTAGAGGAACCGGCTACGTCGCCGATTGCGGCGATTTCCCGACGTCCTGGCCAAGGCCCACGACAGCGACAGATGCTCTCGTGCCCGTGTGACGCCGACATAGAAGAGACGGCGTTCTTCCTCGATGGCGGCGTCGTCGCCGTCGGCGTGGAGGATCGGCATGGTCCCCTCGGCGAGCCCGACGAGGAACACGGCGTCCCATTCGAGTCCCTTCGCCGCGTGCAGCGAGGCCAGCGTGATGCCCTCGACTGTCGGCGGGTGCTGCGCGCTCGCCCGCTGTTCGAGCTCCGCCACGAATCGGGGCAGGTCCGCGTCATCGACGGTCGACGCCAGCTCCTCGGCCAGCTCGACGAGCGAAAGAAGCGCGTCCCACCGCTCTTTCGCCGCGCCTCCCGCAGGAGGCTGGTCGGTGAGCCCTACCTTCGCCAGCACGGAGCGAACCCGGGTCACCAGCTCGCCGGTGTCGGCGTCGGTCGACGCCATCCGCAACGCGGACATCGCCTGCCGGACCTCGGTGCGGGCGAAGAACCGCTCGCCACCGCGAACGAGGTACGGGATGCCCACCTCCGCCAGCGCCTGCTCATAGGCCTCCGACTGGGCGTTGACGCGATAGAGCACCGCGATCTCGCTGGCCGCCACCCCGCCGTCGAGCAGGTCACGGATCCTGCGCGCGACGGCCGCGGCCTCGGCGGTCTCGTCGTCATACTCGGCGAAGCGCGGGACCGGTCCGGACGGACGCTGGCCGACCAGCTTCAGCCTCGACCCGGCGGGACGGCCACGTGCGGCACCGATCACCTGGTTGGCGAGGGCGACGACCTCCGGGGTCGAGCGGTAGTCCCGCTCGAGCCTCACGACCGTCGCCTCGGGAAACCGCCGCGTGAACTCCAGCAGCGGCCGGGGAGAAGCGCCGCCGAATGAGTAAATGGTCTGGTTGGCGTCGCCGACGACGGTCAAGTCGTCGCGGCCGCCGAGCCATGCGTCGAGCAGCCGTTGCTGCAGCGGTGTGACGTCCTGGTACTCGTCGACGACGAAGCAGCGGTAGCGCTCGCGGAACTCCTGGGCCACCACCGTGTGCTCCTCGAGGACCGCGGTGGTGTGCAGGAGCAGGTCGTCGAAATCGAGGACCTGAGCGGCGTTCTTGACCTTCTCGTAGTTGCGGTAGACCTCCGCGACCTGCGACGCGGGCGCGGGTGTGTCCCGCTGCGTGCGCGAAGCGACGGCCGGATAGTCGTCCGGCGATACCAAAGAGGCCTTGCTCCACTCGATCTCGCTGGCGAGGTCGCGCAAAAGTTCCGTCTCAGTGCCGAGACCGGCCTTGTTGGCGGCCTGGCTGACGTAACGGAACTTGTTCTCGAGCAGCTCCCAAGGCCGGTCCCCGACGACCTGAGGCCAGAAGTACCGAAGCTGACGGCGGGCGGCGGCGTGGAAGGTAAGTGCCTGAGCGGCGTCGACCCCCAGGCCCCGAAGGCGCGCGCGCATCTCGCCGGCCGCGCGGGTCGTGAAGGTGACAGCGAGGACCTGACCAGCGGCGACATGACCAGAACGGACGAGGTGAGCGATGCGATGGGTGATCGTCCGTGTCTTGCCGGTCCCCGCTCCCGCGAGGACGCAGACCGGCCCCCTCGGCGCGCAGGCGGCGGCGCGTTGCTCGGGATCGAGCCCATCGAGCAGGCCTGGACGACTCTTCGGGGACGATGCGCTAACCACGCCCCGATCCTCGCAGAGGGCCCGACGGGATCGGCGCAGGGCACGCGGCCGTATCCTGGTCACATGGCGGGAAAGCAGGACAAGGAAGCAGCGAAGCTGGCCAAGAAGGAGAAGCGTGCCGCGAGCAAGGCTCGCCGCGGGCAGATCTTCGAGGCCTTCAAGATGCAGCGCAAGGAAGACAAGGCGCTCATCCCGTGGATGGCCGGATCGCTCCTGGTCATCACCGGTGTGGTGTTCGGCATCGGGTTCATCTTCGACGTGCACTGGGTCGTGCTGCCGCTGGGCGTCCTGCTCGGCGCGCTCGCCGCTGTGATCATCTTCGGCAGGCGGGTCCAGAAGACCGTGTACTCGAAGGCCGACGGGCAGCCGGGTGCCGCGGCCTGGGCACTCGAGAACATGCGAGGCCGCTGGAAGGTGACGCCGACCGTGGCGGCCACGACCCAGCTCGACGCCGTGCACCGAGTGCTCGGTGGCCCGGGTGTCGTACTCGTCGCCGAGGGCGCACCGCACCGCGTGAAGTCCCTGCTCGCGCAGGAGAAGAAGCGGGTATCCCGCTTGATCGGTGAGACCCCGATCTACAACGTGATCATCGGCAACGAAGACCAGCAGGTGCCGCTGAAGAAGCTTCAGGGCTACCTCATGAAGCTCCCGCGCAACCTCAAGCCCGCTCAGGTCGACGCGTTGGAAGCCAAGCTGGCCGCCCTCGGCAACCGCGGCGCGGCGATGCCCAAGGGGCCGATGCCCGCCGGCGCGAAGATGCGCAACGTCCAGCGCACCATCCGCCGCCGCTGACCAAACGAGCATCAGGGGTCCTTTGCTGCCGCCCTGCGGTAGCAAAGGACCCCTGATGCGTTTCCTGGCGGAAAACTGTCGGTGGGTGGTCGCATGATCACTGTGTGGACAGAACCTCGGGCGCCTTGCCGAAGGCGCTGGCAGCGATGTTCCCGGACGGCGTGGCCGCCCGGGCGAAACTCGTCGCCCTGGGCCACTCTCATTCCTGGATCTCTCGCCGGTGCCGCGAAGGTGGCCCGTGGCGTCGTCCCATTCCCGGCGTCATCCTCCTGACCAACGCCACGCCGACCAGGCGCCAACTTCTGAAGGTCGCCCTGACTCACGCCGGCCCCGAGGCAATGCTCACCGGAGTCCAGGCCGCCAGGCTTCACGGAGTCCGAAGACTTCCGCCGGAAAGACGGGCTCACACCCTGATCCCTCACCGGAGCAAAGTAGCCACCTGGGGATTCGCCGTCGTCGAACGGACGATCCACCTGCCGGAACCGGTCGAGATCGATGGGCTGCCGGTAGCTCCGCTCGCCCGGGCCTTGATCGACGCGGCCCGGCGTATGGATGAACTCCAGGCCGTGCGGACGATGATCCACGACGCGGTCCATCGGGGACTTTGCACCCCGGAGGAACTTCGAGAGGAGCTGGCGCAGGCCAGCACGATCGGCTCGGCACTCCCCCGGATCGTCATCGGCGCACTCCAGGATGGCGTCGACTCCGCGGTCGACCAGTGGCTGGAGACTGTGCTCGACCGCAGCGGCTTGCCCAGGCCGATGCGACGAGCCGAGCTACGAACCGGTGGCGGGGAGATCGTCGGGGTCGCCGACGCCTGGTGGCCGAAGGCCGGCGTCGCGTTACAAGTCCGTCATGACGAGGTCGCCCTGGAACCGGACACGGCACCCGAAACGCTCGCGTTGGTGGCCCCAGGCCTCATCGTCGTCCAGGTAAGCCCAGCGCGGCTACGCGACGAGCAGCTGGTGGTGATCCAGGAACTGCGTGCGGCTCACCGTCGCGCGCGACAACGACCGCCTCCGAAGCTCGGCGGTGCTCCCACGGCTCCGGCCGCCTGACCTCCGCGGCGCCGTGGCTGCTTCCCGCGGCGGGAGCAAAGGTCCCTTGCTCCCCATCCCGAGCTCAGCGCATGCGGATGACGACGGTCCCGGTCAGCCGGTCCAGCCAGCTTCGGCCGTCGATATTGCGGATCGCGGCCGGGATGATCAGGAAGGTCAGCGCGGCTCGCACGACCGCGCGCCACACTCCGACCATTTGCGCACCGTCGAGCCTGGCGACACGGACCCCGACCACTGCCATACCTGGGGTGAACCCGAAGAAGGCGGCGGGAATGACGGTGATCGCCGCCCAGACACCCACCGACCAGAGGTTGAACGTCTGCATGACGGCGGGATCCTGAAGGCTGGGCGTCACAAAAACAGTGGTGACGAGCGAGGCTAGGACCAGGTCGACGATCAGCCCGAGGAGACGTGCCCCGCCGCCCGCGACCGAGCCGACACCCGATTGGGGCAAGCCGAGTCGCTCACCGCGCCACCGCTGCGTACCCTCGCCACCGGCCGTCGTTCCATCCCCGGTGCCGGGCAGCCATTCTCCGGTCCATCTCGCCACCCATCCAGGGTATGCCGGTGGCGCGGGACACATTCGCCCTGGTCGACTACCCGATATCGCCGCCCCGTTAACACCGGCGAAACATACGGGTGACGGTCGGGCAACACCGCGCTCTTAGCGTGAGCCGAAGAGAGTACTGCCGCCGGCAACGAACGAGAAGGAGTCACCGAGGGTGCCCACTACTCCAGACGACATTCAGCGCCTTATCGCCGACGAGAACGTAGAGGTCGTCGACGTCAGGTTCTGCGACCTGCCCGGCGTTATGCAGCACTTCACCGTTCCGGCGAAGGCGTTCAACGAAGAGGCTTACGAAGAAGGCCTGG
This sequence comes from Amycolatopsis sp. NPDC089917, assembly GCF_040684635.1. Taxonomy (NCBI): domain Bacteria; kingdom Bacillati; phylum Actinomycetota; class Actinomycetes; order Pseudonocardiales; family Pseudonocardiaceae; genus Amycolatopsis; species Amycolatopsis sp. NPDC089917. The sequence goes on from NZ_JBFBGL010000112.1 coordinate 6,161, forward strand.
CCTTCGACGGCTCCTCAGTCCGTGGTTTCCAGTCGATCCACGAATCCGACATGCTGCTTCTCCCGGACCCCGAGACGGCTCGCATCGACCCGTTCCGCAAGGCGAAGACGCTCTCGCTGAACTTCTTCGTGCACGACCCGTTCACCCGCGAGGCGTACAGCCGCGACCCGCGCAACATCGCGCGCAAGGCCGAGCAGTACATCTCGGAGTACGGCGTCGCCGACAACGTGTTCTTCGGGCCGGAGGCCGAGTTCTACATTTTCGACTCGATCCGGTTCGACTCCGCCGAGCACGCCTCGTTCCACGAGATCGACTCCGTCGAGGGCTGGTGGAACACCGGTGCCGACGTGCCGGGTGGCAACCAGGGTTACAAGACGAAGTTCAAGGGTGGCTACTTCCCAGTTCCCCCCGTCGACCACTTCGCCGACCTGCGCGACGAGATCGTCCAGAAGCTGCAGGGCTCCGGCTTCGAGATCGAGCGCGCGCACCACGAGGTGGGCACCGCCGGTCAGACCGAGATCAACTACAAGTACAACACGCTGCTTCACGCTGCTGACGACCTGCAGCTGTTCAAGTACATCGTGAAGAACACCGTGTTCGCCGCCGGCAAGACCGCGACCTTCATGCCGAAGCCGCTCGCCGGTGACAACGGCTCGGGTATGCACTGCCACCAGTCGCTGTGGAAGGACGGCACGCCGCTGTTCCACGACGAGTCGGGTTACGCGGGCTTGTCCGACACCGCCCGCCACTACATCGGCGGTCTGCTCAAGCACGCGCCGAGCCTGCTGGCCTTCACCAACCCGACCGTCAACTCGTATCACCGGCTCGTGCCGGGCTTCGAGGCCCCGGTCAGCCTGGTGTACTCGCAGCGGAACCGGTCGGCTTGTGTCCGTATCCCCATCACGGGCAACAACCCGAAGGCCAAGCGCGCCGAGTTCCGGTGCCCGGACTCGTCCGGCAACCCGTACCTGGCGTTCTCAGCAATGATGATGGCCGGCCTCGACGGCATCAAGAACAAGATCGAGCCGCCGGAGCCCATCGACAAGGACCTCTACGAGCTTCCGCCGGAGGAGGCCCAGAACGTCAAGCTCGTTCCTGGCGACCTCGGCGCGGTTCTGGACACGCTGGAGGCCGACCACGACTACCTGCTCGAGGGTGGCGTGTTCACCCCCGACGTGATCGACACGTGGATCTCCTACAAGCGTGAGAACGAGATCGACCCGCTGCGGCTGCGCCCGCACCCGTACGAGTTCTCTCTGTACTACGACGTGTGATCGTGCGGTAGGAACACCAAGAGCACGCCGGTGGTGAGGTGCGGAATCGCCCTCACCACCGGCGTTTCTTATTGGCCTGACAGGCTGGCTACTCCGACGTGGAGAGAACCTTCAGATCGACGCCCGCTCGCTCGATCCGGCCGCGTGGGTCGTCCACCAGCTTGCGCCGCTCGAGGTCCATAAGCCCCAAGGTGCAGGTGATCTCCGCGGAAAGGGTGCCGTCGACCTTGTAGATGTTCGAGTCCATGTGGAACGTCTTGCCGGTACCGAACTTGGCGTCACAGGTCACGTCCACGACATCGCCTGCCCGGAGTTCGCGCCGGAACACGATATGGGACTCAAGCAGCACGAAGGCGAGATTCGCGTCTCGCATACCAGAGTTGAGACCACCGGCGAGCTCCATCAGCTCGAGTCTGGAGACCTCGCCGTACGAGTGGTAAACGGCGTGGTTGAGATGGCCGAGGGTGTCCAGCTCGTAGTGCCGCACCTTGATCCGGGTGCGAAATGGTTCGCGCACAGTCACCGGTCCACTTTAAGCGCCACTCCCCGTCCGCGACGCCAAGTGTGAGCAAGGGACCTTTTGCTGCCGCCGCGTTCACGCACGGGAGGCGATAGCAAAGGTCCCTTGCTCACTTCCCGCAGGTCAGAGGGATCAGTCCTGGTAGAAGAGGGTCTCCACGACCGCGTGCGCACGTCGCGTCGTGCGCCGGTAGGCGTCGAGGAACTCGCCTGGATCGTCATCGGCCGAGTAACCGAGCACCCGCGCGACCGCGGCGAGATCGCGGCCGGAGCTGGGGATCTCGTCGACAGCCTTACCCCGGACCAGCATCCCGGCATTCCGGACACGCGTCGCCAGTAGCCATGCTTCGGTCAGCGATTCGATCTCGGCGGGCTCGGCAAGTCCGGCCTCCGCCGCGGCCTTCAGAGCCTCGATTGTGGACGTGGTCCGAAGCCCCTCGACTTCGTGTCCGTGACGCAGCTGAATGAGTTGCGCGGTCCACTCCACATCAGCGAGCCCTCCTCGCCCGAGCTTCGTGTGCCGCGTCGGGTCCGCGCCCTTCGGCATCCGTTCCGTCTCCACCCGCGCCTTGATCCGCCTGATCTCCCGTACTCGAACCGCGTCGAGGCCTTCCTGCGGGTAGCGAATGGGGTCGATCATCTCGATGAACCGCGCACCGAGGTCGTCGTCACCGGCGATGAACCGCGCCCGGAGCAACGCCTGCGATTCCCAGACCTCCGCCCATCGCCCGTAGTAGCTGCGGTAGGACTCGAGAGTCCGCACGAGCGGCCCGCTCCGCCCCTCCGGACGCAGATCGGCGTCGACGACCAGCGCCGGATCGGGGCTGGGTGCGCCGAGAATCTTGCGAACCGTCTCAGCGACGGAGGAAGCGAACTTCGCCGCTTCGGAGTCCGACACGCCTTCGGCCGGCTCGCATACGAAGAGGACGTCGGCATCAGACCCATAGCCGAGTTCTGCACCACCCAGACGCCCCATGCCGATGACAGCGATCTTCGCGGGCGTCTGACCGAGCTCCGCCTGACGCTGACGAAAAGCAGCGGCCAAGGCGCCTTGCAGCACGGCGACCCACACGCTCGACAACGCCTCGCAGACCGCTGGGACGTCGAGCAACCCCAGTAGGTCCGCCGACGCGATCCGCAGCATCTCGTGCCGACGGAGCGATCTAGCGGCCGTGACCGCGGCGTTCAACCCCGGCTGACGCCGCACCGCGGCTCGGAGTGAAGTCGCCACTTCTACCGGGGTTCGACCGGCCAAGCGTGCAGGGTCGCCGAGTAGCTGCAGGACTTCCGGCGCTCTCGCCAGCAGGTCGGGCACCAGTCGCGACGTGCCCAACAAGAAGGCGAGCCGCTCGACAACGGCACCCTCGTCCCGAAGTACCCTGAGGTACCAAGGCGTTTCTTCGAGTGCTTCCGAGACCTTTCGGTAGGACAGAAGCCCGCGGTCAGGGTCCGGGGTGTCGGCGAGCAGGTCCAGCAAGACCGGCAGCAGGGCCTGCTGGATGGCCGCCCGGCGTGACATTCCCGCGGTCAGCGCCTTGATGTGTTGAAGGGCGCCGTCCGGTGCGGCGTATCCGAGCGCGGCGAGGCGGCTCTCCGCTTGCTTCGTCGTCAGCCGTAACGCTTCGGTCGGCACATTCGCGACCGATTGCAGCAGGGGCCGGTAGAAGAGTTTCTCGTGAAGACGTCGGATGCTCTGCAGGTGGCGGCGGAACTCCGCCAGCAGCACATCTCCTTCACTTCTGCCACGGGCGGGCCGCACTCCGCTGGCCCTCGCGATCGTTCGCAGCTCGGCGGCGTCCGAAGCGGCCGGGAACAGGTGCGTACGCCGGAGTCGGCGAAGCTGGAGCCGATGCTCGATCGTGCGGAGGAACTCGTATGAGGATCCGAGCTCCGCAGCGTCCTTTCGGCCGACGTACCCGCCTTCACCCAGCGCGGCGAGCGCGTCCATCGTGGACGGAGAACGCAGCTCCGCGTCGATCCGACCGTGGACCAGCTGGAGCAACTGCACGGCGAACTCGACGTCGCGGAGGCCACCGCGTCCCAGCTTCAGCTCTCGCTCGGCGTGGGCCGAGGGCACGTGGCCTTCGACTCGCCGCCGCATCTTCTGCACCTCGGGAACGAAATTCTCACGATCGGCCGCTGCCCACACCTTGGGTGCGACCATCTCCGCGTATTGACGTCCGAGTTCGGCGTCGCCTGCGACCGGCCGTGCTTTGAGCAGCGCCTGGAACTCCCAGGTCTTGGCCCATTTCTGGTAGTAGGCAGCGTGTCCGTCGAGGGTACGGACCAAAGCGCCCGCTTTACCCTCCGGGCGCAAGGCGGCGTCGACCTCGAAACAGGCCTTGCCGACCACGCGCATCATCGTGCTGGCCAGCCGCGTCGAGATCGAAAGATCCTCCTCGCCGACGAAGATGACATCGACGTCGCTCACGTAGTTCAGCTCTCGACCGCCGCATTTACCCATCGCGATCACGGCCAGCCGACCTTCGACGCTGTCGCCCACCTCAGCCTCAGCGACCAGAAGTCCCGTTGTCAGCGCGGCCTCGGCCAGTGTGGTGAGCTGAGCACCGATCTCGGCATAAGGCGGCTGCTGGAGACCGGGTTCGACCAGGTGGCCGAGGTCTGCCGCTGCGATTCCGAGAAGCAGTTCGCGGTAGCCGACGCGAAGGGCCTGCTCCGACTCGAGCCCGGTGAGCAGCTCGCCTTCCGACCTCAAATGGTCGAGGAGACGGTTCACGTACTGATCCGGCTCGGTGCTCTTGTCGCCTTGGAGGGTCTTCCAACAGTCGGTGTTCGCGACCAGGAAGTCCGCGAGCGCACTCGACGTGCCCAGGACACCGAGCATCCGGCCGCGGAAGGTGCGGTTGGTGCGGAGCGCTTGGTCGAGCTCATTCCAGGCGGCTGGGTCCGCTTCCCTGATCCGGTCGAGGCCGCTCAAAGCGAGATCGGGGTCCGCGGCCCGGGAAAGTGCTGACAGGACGTCGGCGGCGGAGCCGTCCGGGCCGGACTCGGTCCACCAACCGGCAGCACGCAGCTGCCCGTCGGCACGGGGGTCGGTGAAGCCGTATCTCGCCACGGAAGCGGTCGGCCTGGCGCGCTCAACCATCGGCTTCCACCGTAGTCGCCCTTGCGCCCGGCACCAGACGGACGCGCAAAAGAGCAAGGGACCTTTGGTGTCGCCGATCGCTCGGCGACACCAAAGGTCCCTTGCTTCGCTAGGCGGCGATCCTGCCGACTTCCTGCTCGGAAACGGCCGAGGTGGGGCTGGCGAAGCTGCCGGCGTTGACGGGGCTCCGTCGTGAAAGCAGGTAGATCCCGATGCCGATGGCCAGGCCGACCACGCCGACGGCGATGGTGCCCACCGTGCCCGTCGAGGTCACGAGACCGGCCCCGGCACCGACGATGGCCGCCGCCGGAAGCGTGAACAGCCAGGCGATCACCATGCGACCGGCTGTACGCCAGCGGACCTGTGACTCGTTCCTGCCCACGCCGGAGCCGACGATGCCTCCGGAGCAGACGTGGGTCGTCGAAAGCGGAAAACCGAAGTTCGTCGAAGCGAGGATGACCGCCGCCGAACTGGTCTGAGCGGCGAAGCCCTGCGGGCCATCGATGTCCGTCAAGCCCTTACCCAGCGTGTAGGTGATACGCCAGCCACCCAGGTACGTGCCGAGCGCCAACGCCAACGCCGCGCTGACGATCACCCAGAGCGGCGGGCCTGCCCCGGCAGGGAGGGTTCCGGCGGTGATCATCGTCAGCGTGATGACGCCCATGGTCTTCTGCGCGTCGTTCGTGCCGTGGGCAAGCGAGACCAGCGAGGCCGAGATGATCTGTCCGACTCGGAAGCCCGCGGTCCGGCCGCGACGGACGAAGATCCGGTAGACGAAGTACGTCACGATCATCGCGACGACGCCTGCCAGGACTGGCGACAGCGCCGCTGGAACCAGCACCTTCTCGACGATCTTTCCGAAATGGACAGAGTCCGTTCCGGCCGACACCCAGGTGGCACCGATCAAGCCGCCGAACAACGCGTGGGACGAGCTGGACGGTAGCCCGACGAACCATGTCACCAGGTTCCACACGATCGCCCCGACCAGACCGCCAAACACGATCGCCGGTCCGATCTTGGTGTCATCGACCAGTCCATTCGAGATGGTCTTGGCCACCTCGACCGACAAGAAGGCTCCGACCAGGTTCAGGACCGCGGAGATCGTCACCGCGACCTTGGGTCTCAGGGCCCCGGTGGCGATGGACGTCGCCATCGAGTTGGCAGTGTCATGGAAACCGTTTGTGAAATCGAAAATTAGGGCCGTGACGACGACGAGCACGACCAACACTGAGGGCTCCACCCCGACCTCCGAACCCTTCGAAACTCCCTTCGCAAGGTACCTGACAGCCAGGACGGAGTGTTAATAACCCATACACATTTGAGACATAAGTCGTTAAGCCATCGGCAATGTGCGTTGACGGTCCGCAGCCGGGGCGAGCTCACCGGACACCAGTCGGACGAAGCGGTGCGCGAACGGTCGCCAGGTTTCGGTGATATCGGCGTGCACCCGGGCGAGGTTTTCCTGGGTCAGTACGTCCGGCCGGGTGAGTTCAGCCATTTCCGGCGACTGCCGTGCCCAGTCGAGGACTACGTCCGGCGTCGTCTCGATATGGAACTGGACACCGTAGGCACAACGGTCGAATCGGAAGGCTTGGTAGGCATACCGTGGTGAGGAAGCGAGAAGCTCGGCGCTCGCGGGCAGCCGGGTGATCGCGTCGTTGTGGAACTGCAGGACATCCTGCATGAGGGGAAGGTCCGCGAAGAGCGGATCGGTCCAGGCAGCGTCCTTCTTGGACACAAGTCCCGGGCCGACCTCAGGTCCCTGATCACCGGTGGCGACACTGCCGCCCAGCGCCACCGCCAGGAGCTGACCGCCGAGGCAGATCGCGAGCGTGGGGATGCGCGCGCCCGCGGCCTTCGAAAGAAGCTTCCGCACGTCGGCGAGCCACGGGTGAGCGGCATCGTCGTTGGCTCCCATCCCGCCGCCGAGGCATACGACGCCCGCGTACCCGTCGAGATCGACAGGGAGGATCTGCTCAGGCGGCAACCTGATGTCGAGTTCGGCTCCCGCTTCGGTGAGCCAGTCGCCGAGGGGGCCGATCGGATCTGATTCGTCTGGCTGGATGACGAGCAACTTGGGAGCGGTCACCTCCCCAGCCTACGACCGCCAGGAGAGCAGGGGACCTTTGCTATCGCTCGGGGGGCGATAGCAAAGGTCCCCTGCTTCCTCGGTCAGCAGGCGCAGCGTGGGGTGGGCGCCGAGGCGAGAGCGGGAGTAAGGCGGTCCCGGTCAACGGGATAGCCGGCTGCCTGCCAGGCGGTGATGCCGCCCGACAGACGCTTGACCTTGAAGCCGAGCTCCGCGAGCTTCAAGGCTCCCTTGGTCGCGGCGTTGCAGTGGATGCTCTCGCAGTAGCAGACGTAGACGAGATCGCGATCGAGCCCGCTGACCGACTCGGGCGTCATGTCCCGATACGGGAGATTGACCGCGCCGGGGATGCGGGCAGTTGCGAATGCTTTGGGAGCCCGGGTCTCGACGATCAGGTACCCCTGCCGAGTGCCATCGTCGAGGTCGCGGACTAGGTCATCGGGGTCCACGTCGAGAGCGAGCTCAGCACGCAGGAGCGCGGCCGCGGTCATGCTGTCCAGGGCAGGGAAAGTCAGTACACGGGATTCGGTCGTCATGGCTCAATCCTGCTGCGCGGTGATCATCCACAACATCGGAGATTCCAGGTCTCGCCGGCGGCTAGCCTGGAGTTTCCTGGTAGGGAAGACGATCGACCTGGAGTTCCGTGAACCTCGATGATCTCGACTGGCAGCTGCTCGAACTGCTTCAGTCCGACGGCCGGCTGACTTTCTCCGAGCTCGGCCGCCGGGTGTCGCTCTCAGCGCCCGCGGTGACCGAGCGGGTTCGGCGACTCGAGGAGAAAGGGATCATCACCGGGTACTCGGCCAGCGTCGACCTGGGCAAGCTCGGGCTTCCCATCGAGGCGATGGTCCGGGCAAAGGTGCGAAGTCTCGACACGCCTCGCTTCCGCGAAGCCATCCTCGCGCTTCCTCAGGTGCTCGACGCTGATCACGTCACGGGTGACGAGTGCTGGCTGGTGCGGGTCGCCTGCCGGGACACCGCGGAGCTGGAAGAGCTCGTAGAGCGGATGCAGCGTTATGGGGAGACGACGACTTCGCTGGTCTTCTCGTCGCCTGTTCGCCGGCGCGCGGTCTGTCGGCGGAACTGCTGAGCGACGCCGCGGGGAGAGCAAGGGACCTTTGCTATCACCGGAGCTGAGCGCGGGTAGGTGGCGGGGCGCTGGCGTGTGTGTTGAGTTCCTTGAATGCAGAAAAGGGTCTGGGACCTGGGAGAACCTTGCGGGTTCTCGACCAGGTCCCAGACCTTTATCAATGTTAGTCCGGCGGTGTCCTACTCTCCCACAAC
>NZ_JBFBGL010000113.1:0-13635 GCF_040684635.1 Amycolatopsis sp. NPDC089917
GGCGGGCGCCTCGACGATCTCGTCCGGGACGTGCCGGGGTGTCAGCTCAAGGAGGCCTTCACGGACCGCTAGGCGAGGGCGTCGAGGTCCGCGATGACGTCCGCGGGCAGTTCCAGCTTCGCGGCGGCGACGTTCTCGTGCAGGTGCCGCACCGACGACGTCCCCGGGATCAGCAGGATGTTCGGCGACCGCTGGAGCAGCCACGCGAGCGCGACCTGCATCGGCGTCGCGTCGACACGGCGGGCGCAGTCGTCGAGCACACCGGACTGCAACGGCGTGAACCCGCCGAGCGGGAAGTACGGCACGAACGGGATGTTGATCGCCGCGAGGGCGTCGAGCAGGCCGTCGTTGGCGCGGTTCGCGACGTTGTACTCGTTCTGCACGCAGACGACCGGCGCGATCGCGCGGGCTTCCTTGACCTGCTCCGCCGAGACGTGGCTGAGGCCGAGGTGCCGGATCAGGCCCTGCTGCTGGAGTTCGGCGAGCACCTCGAACGGCTCCGTGATCGAGACCGGGATCGGGAAGACACCGTGCTCCCCCGCGAGCCGCAGGTTGACGACGTCGAGCACGTCGACGCCGAGGTTGCGCAGGTTGTCGTGGACCGCGGAGATGAGCTCCTCGCGCGAGAGCGCCGCGGGCCAGCCCTTGTCCGGAGTCCGCTTCGCGCCGACCTTCGTGACGATGTGCAGGCTGTCCGGGTACGGGTGCAGCGCCTCGCGGATCAGCTCGTTGGTCGCGTGCGGGCCGTAGAAGTCGCTGGTGTCGATGTGGGTCACGCCCAGCTCGACGGCTTCGCGGAGGACGGCGATCGCGGCGTCGCGATCGCTCGGCGGCCCCCAGATGCCGGGGCCGGACAGCCGCATGGCGCCGTAGCCCATCCGGCTGACGGTGAGATCGCCGAGGGTGTGGGTGCCGCCTGGGCTCATGATCGCTCCTTGTACGAGTGGGTTCCGCTCACCTTATGCAGATCCGTCCGGTCCGGCTCTCGCGCGGGAAGAGAGCAAGGGACCTTTGCTCTCACCTGAGGCTCTGACCTGCGCGAACAACAAGACCGACCAGCTGGTTCGCCAGTCCTTCGGTCAGCCCGTCGACGAACATCCCGCGGCCGGCGGGTGCTCCCCGTTCGGCCAGGACCGTCGCCACGGCCTCGCCCGGGTTCGCGTACGGCCACAGCCCCGCGACGAGGACGAAGACGGCCTTCGCGAAGTGCCCGGCCGCTTCGGCGTCCAGCGGGACCTGGGCGCGGACGACGTCGGCCAGCCGTTCGGTCCGTTCATGGGCCCGGGTCTTGAACGTCCGGGCGGTCTCCACGGAGATGTTGCGTTCGAGCACCGCGGCCATCGTGCTGATCAGCTCACAGAGCAGCCGCTGCCGTGAGATCGACGTCGCGATGACGGTCGCGACACGCACTTCGCGCTCGTAACCGGGCTTCGCGTCCCCTGGAGCGCCCAGTTCGCTTTCGAGCTCGTCGAGCCACGCGACCCAGACCGAGTCGAGGACCTCCAAGAAGATCGCCTCGCGGCTGTCGAAGTACCGCAGGACGTTCGACTTCGCCAGGCCGACCCGGTCGCTCAGCTCCCGCAGGCTGATCCGGGAGACGGGCCGCTCGGCCAGGAGCTCGCGCGCCACCCCCAGGATCGCCGTACGCCGGGCTTCCACCTGCTCCGGCCGCCGTGCGCGCTGGAAGTCGGGGGACACGCGCCGCACGGTACCAGACCACCCGGCTGTTATTCGGCGTTCGCGGACCTCCTGGCCTGCACCCGCTTGTAGCTCCAGATCAGCAGCGCGAACAGGATGAGCCCGGACAGGATCAGGCTCGAACCGGTGCTCCAGCCGGCGAGCGGCAGGCCCGGCACGAGACCCCAGACGATGCCCGCGGCCAGCAGGCACAGCCCGGCCAGCACCGAACCGGCGATCCGCAGCGGCGACGAAACGCTGTCCTCGGCCGCCTTCATCGCCCTGTCGCGGATGGGGTCGACGTACTTCTCCACCGCCGGGAACTCCGAGGCCAGCACTAGGAGGCCCGCGAGTACCAGCAGCAGCCCCGGTCCGGGCAGCACGAGAAGCGCGATACCGACCAGCAGGAGAATGACGCCCGCGATCAGGATCAGCACCTGCTTCACGGGTTTTCCGATGCCCACGTCGTCTCCTCGTCGTCGTTCCTCTGCCCGATTGTGCCGGGAAAGCGCTGGTCCCGCCCGTTCCAGGAACTTTTCACCGGAAGTGTCTGTTCCGGAGGAGGCCGTTCGTCGGTGGGGTGAACCACCCACCGAAGGACGGAGGCACGCATGCACCCCGACCCGCGCCGATGGCGAGCGCTGGCCCTGCTCTGCACGGCCAACTTCATGGTCATCCTGGACTCGCAGATCGTCGTGCTCGCGGTGCCGTCGATCGAGCGGGACCTCGGTTTCGCCGGCGGCGGGACGCATTGGGTGCTCAGCGCGTACCTGCTGAGCTTCGGTCTCCTGCTCCTGCCGGGCGGCCGCGCCGCGGATCTGCTCGGCCGCCGCCGGACGTTCTCGGCGGGCACGGCGTTGTTCCTGCTGTCGTCGCTGTGGTGCGGATTCGCCTGGAGCGACGACGTCCTGATCGCCGCCCGGGTCCTCCAGGGCGTTTCGGCCGCGTTGATGGCGCCGAGCGCGCTTTCGCTGGTGATGACGACGTTCACCGACGACGGCGAACGCACCAAGGCACTCGCCGCCTGGTCGGGCGTCGGCGGTTTCGGCGCCACGGCCGCGCTGCTCATCGGCGGGACGCTGACACGGGCCTTCGGCTGGGAATGGGTGTTCTTCCTGAACGTCCCGGTCGCGCTCGCCCTGCTGGTGGCGACGCCGATCCTGCTCACGGAAAGCCGTGACATGTCGCGTCGCGGGGCGCCGCTGGTCCCGCTGAGGATCTTCTCCTCGCGGATGCTCACCGGCGGCAACCTGGTGATGCTCACCAGCGCGATGGGCGCGTTCGCGGTGTCGTTCCTGATCTCGCGCTACGCGCAGGAAGTGCTCGGCTATTCGCCTCTGCTGTTCGGCGTCGCGACGGCGGTGCTGCCGGTCATGGCTGTCGTCGGGGCGTACGGCGGACAGGCGCTGATCCCCAGGATCGGCGTCCGGGGACTGGCCGTCGCGGGCACGGTGCTGCTCGGCGCCGGGTGCCTGACGCTGGCCGGTGTCTCGCCGGACGGCTCTTACCTGACGGATCTCCTGCCCGGTCTCGCCGCCTTCGGGCTCGGGCTGGGCGCGGCCACCGTCGCCGCGCCGATGGCCGCGTTGGGCGGCGTCGACGCCGGGGACACCGGGCTCGCGTCCGGGATCACCACCGCCGCGTTCCAACTCGGCGGCGCGCTCGGCGTCTCGGTAGCCTCGGCCGTGTCGGCGGCCGTCACCGGTACCGCGACGTCGGCGGAAGCCGTGACCGGAGGTTTCCGCGTGGGATTCGTGGCCGCCGCCTGCTTCGCGGTCTTGGGCCTGGCAATCGCTCTTTCGGCGCTGCGGCCCGGAAAAGCCCTGGTGATGGAGGACTGATGCGCTACATGTTGCTGATCTGCGGGGACCCTCATCCCGGCGCGGACGGCTGCGACGACCCGCTCGACGAGAAGACGCAGGCGTGGGTCGACGAGATGACCGCCCGCGGGGTGCGGCTGTCCGGCAGCAGGCTCCGGTCGACGGCCACCGCGACCACCGTGCGCCACCGCGACGGCGAGCTGCTCGTCTCGGACGGGCCGTTCGCGGAGACGAAGGAGCAGATCCTCGGCTACGACCTGATCGAATGCGCCGATCTCGACGAGGCGATCGAGGTCGCGTCGAAACATCCGGTCACGAAGTTCTCGACCATCGAGATCCGGCCGATCTGGCCGACCCCCTGAGCCTTACCGCCGTGGTCCGTGAAGGCCTCCTTGAGGGACTCTGGGTCCCTCAAGGAGGCCTTCACGGACAGCTCGGGAAAGCCGCGTGCCGCAGCGGCCACCGGTCGCTACTGGCGAGTTAAGCTTCCCCCATGGCACCGTGGCTGACTCGTGGACTCGTGATGGCGCTGCTGCACGGAGCGGCCGTCACCGTGCTGGCCAAGTACGAGGTCTTCAACCCCACCGACAAGACCCTCTTCACCTCCCTCGCCCTCGCCGTCCTGGTCGGCGCGGCGGCGGGCTGGAGCGCCGTGGACGCCTGGCAGGGCAAACCCGAACGCGGCCGGAACTGGTTCATCGCGGCGCTGATCGCCGGCCCGGTCTCGGGCGTGCTGTACGTGATCGGCCGGGCGGTGTTCGTCGATCAGACCGGCGCCTCGGAACTCGGCGGCGCGCTGACCGGCGGCGCCGCCTTCTCGGCCCTGCTGGTGCTCATCCCGGCCGGGCTCGGCCTGTTCGTCGGCGGGCTCATCGCCAAGAAGGCCCCGGAAGACGACGATGAAGAAGACGAAGAGGCCGAAGCTCAGCCCGCGAGCGGGAAACCGGCGGGGAAGCCGTCCCAGGCCTGATCGCTGATCTCTTCGACGGTCGAGTCGTTCAGCCCGGCCGCGCCCGCGTCCGGCATCGCGTACAGCTTGCCGTCGAGCACCACGCCGAACCCCCGGCCCGGCGCGCGCACCATTTTCGCCCCGGCGCTCAGGCGCGCGGCCTTCGGGAGCTTGTCGACGACCTTGAGCCGCTGGTCCAGCACCTCGCCCGCGAGCGCGGCCGCCACCGAGCGCCGGTCGACGCGGACCAGGGCGCCGTCGGCCACCAGGTCGATGGTCCGCTGGGGCGAAGGCATCGCGACGCCTTCGAACGAGGTCTTGATCCGGGCGTCGCCGTCGCAGGCCCGCGAACCGCGGACGTCGAGGCCGAAATGTTTGAGGTCGGTCGGCGCCCCCGCGCCGCCGACGACCGTGGCGCGGACGACGTCGAACGGGACCCGGTCGCAGACGTCGCCCGAGGTGAGCGGCGCGTGCCCGTCGGGCCGCCGGACCAGGCCGGGACCCTCCTTCCACGCGCCGGGGATGATCGCGGGCCGGTACGGCTGCGCGGCGAAGTCCCTGGTCCAGAAGGTGAGCGTGGTGCCGGCGTCGGTCTCGTGCGCGATGACGAACGCGTCGAGCGCGCCGACCCACATCAGGTCGGTGCTGAACCCGTCGACCAGCGACCGCGGGCGCGGCGAGACCGTGCTGGGCTTGGGGACGAAACCCTGCTCCTCCAGCGTCTCCACGCTCTGGGAGAACGCCGCGTCCTTGGCGCGGAGCAGGAACTGCCCGGCGCCGTTCCACCCGGCGCCCTTGGCCGTGGTGTCGGTGAAGAGCACGTAGAACCAGCCGTCGAGGTACACCGCCGAGGGCTGGCCCGCTCCGTAGACGTTGTCGCGGTGCACGTCGTGCGCGGGCCCGATGATCGGCTGCCCGCCCGCCGCGCGGGTCCAGGTGACCCCGTCGGGGCTGGTGGCGAGCCCGATCGAGTTGCCGAGCGCGTGGTCGCCAGCCGCGCCGGTGTAGTACATGTAGTAGGTCGAGCCGACCTTGAGCACCGACGGGTCGCAGGTGTGCATCCCGTCGAAACCGCCGGGCGAGCCGGAGAACACCGCCGCCGGACCACCGCCGTTCGGACCGGTGAAGGGACCGTCGAGCGACTGCGACTGCGCGTAGAGGACGTCGTCACCGGGCGGCTGGGCGCTGCCGTACTGGCTGCACCACCACATCTTGAGTTTGCCGCCGTCGCGCATCACGGTCGGGCTGTAGTTGTAGACCGCGTCCTGATCGCCCGCGCCCACCACGCCGCCGCTGGCCCGGGAATCGCTCGTCGCGAGCTCGACGTCTATCGGCCGGGGCTTTTCCTTGGGCGGCTGGACCCCGCCTATCCCGCCGCCTTTGCCGTCGGCCTGGGACTGGACATTGCCGTCGCTGCAGGCCATGAGGACCGCGCCGGCCGCCAGGAGGGCCACCACGACAAGGGCGGGTCGCCGACCCCCACGAAACAGGCGCATGATGGCCGAGTGTAGCGAGACTTAACCCAGCCGGGTGACGTCAGTCCCCGGTAGGGCGACCAATTCCACTTCGAAGCCATCGGCGTTTTCGAGGTAGGCGGCGTAGTGGTGATCACCCCCCGCATACGGATACTGGTCCGCGAACATCGCCGACCAGCCGTGTTCGAGCGCTTTCGAAGCCAGTTCGTTCACCCAATCGGGGGACTCGACGTGCAGGGCGAGATGGTTCAGACCTGGCGCCGTCCGCTCGTGCTTTTCGCCGCTGAGCGCGGGAGAACGCTCGACGACGAGGTACGTCGCGCCGTGCTTCCAGCTGACTCCGGCGGGCCAGCGCTGGAACTCACGCCAGCCGAGTTCGCCGAGGAGCCAGCCCCAGCTCTCCTCGGCGCGGGCGAGATCCGGCACCCACAGTTCGATGTGGTGGGCCTTGCCGTGCGCCGAAGGCAGCGCGACGAAGACGCGATGCGGGCCGCTGCCGTAGTGGTCGCCGCCGCCGACGTCGAGGAACCCCAAGCGCCGCACCAGGTTCTGACTGGCCACATTGGACTCCCCGACCAGCGCCCAGACCGACGTCAGGCCGAGCCCGACGAGTCCGTGCTCCAGCAGGCCACGCGCGGCCTCGGTCGCCAGGCCCTGCCCACCGTGCGCACGCGCCAGGTAATAGCCGATTTCCGGGACGTCGCCCGGCAATTCCTCCGACGGCCGCAGATGCGCGAGACCGATGATCTCGCCGTCGCGTTCGATCGCCCAGTGCCCCATCCCCGCCGGGCCGTCGTAGGACAGCCGGCGGCCGACCATCTCGCGGATCTGGTCCGGCTCGGTCAGCGGAACCGCGAAATGCGAGCTCATCGCCGGGTCGGCGAAGAGCTTGACGATCGCCTCGGTGTCGGCTTCGGTCAGCGCGCGCAGCCGCAGCCTCGCGGTCTCGATCGCGGGTGGGGTGTTCATGCCGCGTTCGCGGCCATCCAGCGCAGGGCCAACGGGTAACCGTCGACCCCGAGCCCGGCGACGACCGCGGTGGCGATGTCCGACAGCACACTGTGGTGCCGGAACTGCTCGCGTTTGTGCACGTTGGAGATGTGCAGCTCGATCAACGGCGCTTTGAGCTGGGCGGCGGCGTCTCGTACCGCGATCGAGTAGTGGGTCCACGCACCCGCGTTGAGCACCACCGGCCAGCCCGCGTCGGCGGCTTCGTGCAGCCAGCCGACCATCTCGCCCTCGTGGTCGGTCTGCCGGACCTCGACGTCGATCCCGAGTTCCTTCCCGGTGCCGACGCAGGTCGAAACGAGGTCGGCGTGCGTCGTCGAACCGTAGATCCCCGGTTCGCGCAGGCCGAGCCTGCCGAGGTTGGGACCGTTGAGGACGAGCACCTTCACAGCAGCACGCTCCCGCCGGACCGGGGGGATTCGCCGGCCACCACCGAGTACGCCGCCGCGAGCAGCGACGGGTCAGGACCTTCCAGCCTGCCGGGCTTCGCGAGCCCGTCGAGGACGACGAACCGCAGCACGCCCGACCGGGTCTTCTTGTCGCCCTTCATCGTCTCCAGCAGGTGCGGGAGCGCGTCCGGGTCGTAAGTGGTCGGCAAGCCCAGGAGCTTGAGCACCGAGGTGTGCCGCTCCGCGGTGGCGTCGTCGAGGCGGCCCGCCAGGCGGGCGAGTTCGGCGGCGAACACCAGGCCGACACTGACCGCCGCGCCGTGGCGCCACCGGTACTTCTCACGGCGTTCGATGGCGTGGCCGAGGGTGTGGCCGTAGTTGAGGATCTCGCGCAGGTTCGACTCGCGCAGGTCCGCGGCGACGACGTCGGCCTTGACCTGGATCGAGCGGCGGACCAGCTCGCCGATGACCTCGCCGGTGGTGTCCAGCGCGGCGGCCGGGTCCTGCTCGACGAGGTCGAGGATGCGCGGGTCCGCGATGAACCCGGTCTTGACGACCTCGGCCATGCCCGCGACGAGTTCGTTGGGCGGCAACGTCTCCAGTGTCGCGAGGTCGGCCAGGACCGCGCTCGGCTCGTGGAAGACGCCCACGAGGTTCTTGCCCGCCTCGGTGTTGATGCCGGTCTTCCCGCCGACCGCGGCGTCGACCATGCCCAGCAGCGTGGTGGGCACGTTGACCAGGCGGACGCCGCGCATCCAGGTCGCGGCGACGAAACCGGCCAGGTCGGTCACGGCGCCGCCGCCGAGGCCGACGACCACGCCCTGGCGGTCGAGGCCGATGCGGCCGAGGACCTCCCAGCAGAAGCTGGCGACGGTGAGCGCCTTGCCGTCCTCGGCGTCGGGGATCTCGACGCGGTGCGCGTCGATCCCGGCCTCGGCCAGTTCGTCGCGGATGGCCTCGGCGGTGGTGGTCAGCGTCGGCGGGTGGATCAGCGCGACCTTGGAGGCGTCGGCGAGCTTCTCGGTGAGCTCGCCCAGCAGGCCGCGGCCGATGACGACGTCGTACGGCTTGGCGGTGTTGACGGTGATGCGGACCGGCTCGGTCATCGTTTCCCTCACTTCGGCGGAAGCCGCTTGGCCCTGGCGACCTCGCAGGTGATCTTGCCCTTGACCGGGGTGTCGCCCGGGATCTCTTCGGTCACTTTCTGGCCGGGCGTCATCCGGTTCTTCGCGAACAGCGCCTCACCGGAGGCCTTGCCGTCGGCGTCCTTGATCGCGATGGTGACGGCGTAGCGCGCGTCCTCGCCCGTGCTGTTGGTGACCTCGATGGTGACCTTCGGCGTGTAGCTGCCGCTGTCGCATTCGGTGACCTTCACGTCGGCGGCGGCATCCGCCTCCGGAGCGGCCGAAGCCGTCGCGGAGCCGGTCTGGGCGGCGCCGGTCTGGATGACGTCGGCGCCCGCGGGCTGCTTCTCCTCGCCACAAGCCGCCAGGGTCATGGTCACGGCGGCGAGGAGAACGCCGGCGATGGTGCGCTTCATGCTCGTTCCTTGCTGATCTCGGTCAGCCCGATGACGGCGGCCTCGACGACCTCGTCGGCGGTCAGCCGGTCGGTCTCGATCTCGAACGTGGCCACCTCGCGGTACACCGGCAGCCGGGCGTCGAGCAGCGCCTTGTAGGTGGCGCGGGGATTCACCCCGGCCAGCAGCGGACGCGCGGTCGAGAGCCCGGCGCGCTGCACGCCCGCGGCCATACCGACGTTGAGGAAGACCACGGTGTGCCCGGCCAGCCGTTCCCGGGTGCCCCGGGTGATCGGCGCTCCCCCGCCCAAGGAGAGGACGCCGTCGTGCTCGGCCAGCGCCTTCGCGACCATCTTCTCTTCCAGCGCGCGGAAGGCGAGTTCGCCCTCCTCCGCAAAGATGTCGGTGATGGGCTTGCCCGCGCTCGCGACGATGTCGTCGTCGCTGTCGCGGAAGGCGAGCCCGAGCCGCGCGGCGAGCGCCGGGCCGACCGTGCTCTTGCCCGAGCCCGGCGGCCCGATGATCACCGCGTGAGGGGTCACCAGCGCTCCTCGAGCGCCTTCAGGTAGGCCTCGGCGTTGCGCTTGCCCTCGGCCAGCGAGTCGCCGCCGAACTTCTCCAGCGCGGCGTCCGCGAGGATGAGCGCGACCACCGACTCCAGCACGACACCGGCACGGGGTACCGCGCAGACGTCGGAACGCTGGTGGATGGCGACCGCGGGTTCACCGGTCGTGACATCCACAGTGGACAGTGCTTTGGGGACGGTCGAGATCGGCTTCATGGCCACGCGCACGCGCAGCGGCTCGCCGTTGGTGATGCCGCCTTCGAGGCCGCCCGCGCGGTTGGACCGGCGGGTCACCCCGACCGGGCCGGTACCGCGGTCGATCTCGTCGTGGGCCTGGCTGCCCCAGCGCTGGGCCGTGGTGAAGCCGTCGCCGACCTCCACGCCCTTCATCGCCTG
Organism: Amycolatopsis sp. NPDC089917; assembly: GCF_040684635.1. NCBI lineage: Bacteria > Bacillati > Actinomycetota > Actinomycetes > Pseudonocardiales > Pseudonocardiaceae > Amycolatopsis > Amycolatopsis sp. NPDC089917. The sequence goes on from NZ_JBFBGL010000113.1 coordinate 9,799, forward strand.
GACACCCATGAGCGCACCGGCGAGGCGGGCGTCGAGCCTGCGGTCCCAGTGCACGTGCGAGCCGAGGCCCGGCGGCAGGCCGTAGGCGATCACCTCGATCACGCCGCCGACGGTGTCACCCGCCTTCCGCACGGCGTCGACCTCGGCGACCATGGCGTCGGTCCCCTCCTGGCCGAAGGCGCGGACCGGGCTCTCGTCGATGGCGGGCAGGTCCGACGCCACGGGCAGCGGGCCCTCCGGCGCCGAAGCGCCTCCGATGGACACGACGTGGCTGAGGATCTCGACCCCGAGCAGCTGCTTGAGGTACGCGCGGGCCACCGTGCCGAGCGCCGTGCGGGACGCCGTCTCGCGGGCGCTCGCGCGCTCCAGCACCGGACGGGCCTCGGGGAAGCCGTACTTCTGCATGCCGGGCAGGTCCGCGTGGCCGGGGCGGGGCCGGGTCAGCGGCTCGTTGCGCGCCAGGCCTTCGAGCTCCTCGGCGGGCACGGGATCGGCCGACATGACCTTCTCCCACTTGGGCCACTCGGCGTTCTCGATCTGGACCGCGACGGGACCACCCTGCGTGAGCCCGTGCCGGACGCCGCCGGTGAACTCGATGTGGTCGGTCTCGAAGCCCATCCGGGGGCTGCGGCCGAAGCCGAGCCTCCGTCGCGCGAGCTGCTCGCTCACCTCGGCGGTGGTGACCTCGACCCCGGCGGGCATCCCTTCCAGGATGGCGGCGAGGGCGGGTCCGTGCGATTCCCCTGCGGTTATCCAGCGCAACACCTGACAGATCCTGTCACAACCTCCTCTCCGTCCCAGGACAGGCCGGGCTATCCCGGACCTGGTCCGGCGAAGACGGCGAGCGCCCACGCCGCGACCAGGAGACCGGGTCCGTGCGGCACCGCGGGATGTCTGGGCCCGCCCACCGCGAGTGCCACGCTCAGCAGCGCGGCCGCGACGGCGCCGAGCACGACCGACGGCCAGCCCGTGGCGGCGAGGACCGCGCCGACGCTCCCGGCGAATTTCACGTCACCGGCGCCCAGCGAACGCGGCGACAGAGCGTGGACGAGCGCGTGCGCCCCGCCGAAGACCAGCGCGCCCAGCACGGCCCGCCAGGCGATGGCCGCCCCTCCCCCGTGCGCCGCGACCGCCAGCGCGACGGCGAGCGCCGGGTACGCGGACAGGGTCAGCACGTCGGGCAGGCGACGGTGCTTCAGGTCGGCGAGGGTGAGCGGGACCGCGAAGACCGTCAGCACGGCGGGGACCGCGAGCCACCACGACGGCCAGGCTCCCGCTTGATGCCGCAGCCAGACCGCGACCAGGGCCACCGCCGCGAGGGCGGCCGCCCAAGCCGTCACCGGCGCTCCCGCCCGGCGCAGGCAGGAGCGCGCGGCGAGCGCCGATCCGGCGCCCGCCACCGCGAAGGCGATCGGCATGAACACAAGATCAAGAGTGCTCCCGGGGTTCGCCGGGAGGCAAGGATTTCTTTTCGTGACAGGGACTTTCACGCACTTTCGGCAGGCCGGGCGTGGGCTGAAAGGGCCCTTCACCGCATCTCACGCGGCGAAGGGCCCTTTCGTCTCATGGCATGCGGGTAAAGCATCCTTCAGCCCCCGGCGAGGCGGCGGCGGTGAGCGGTGGGTCGGGAGGGTCGTGACCCACCATGGCACCGGAATCAGGGGGTCATCCGCAGCAGCGGGAGACCCGAGGGCGTGCGGATCTCCAGCGCCTTGATGTCCCCGGTGCGCATCGCGGTGCCGACCACGATGTGCGCCGTGTCCTGGGGCATCGCGCGCCAGGACGCCAGTTCGCTGGTGGCCCCGTCGGCGTCGACGGCGACCAGGATGTAGTCGCCGGTGCGGTTGCCGCCGTAGCTGCACGTCATGTCGACCTTCGTGCCGGTGTCCGTGGCGGCCATGGCGACCTCGGCGGTCACCGGGTAGTCGCCGAGCAGGGTCATCGGATCGCCCGCCGCCGCGATCGGCCCGGTCAGGACGATCGCGAGCGTGACCCCCGCGGCGACGGCGATCCCGGCCGCGGCGGTGGTGATCGTCCGTTGGATCCGCCTTCCCCGGCGGACCCGTTTGAGCACGGCGGGCAGCAGTTCCGGCGAGGGCGCCGGTTCCTCCTCCAGCAGCGCGGGGGCACCGGCCTGGGCGAGCAGTCCGGGAATCCCGGCCAGATCCCGCACGGACGCGGCGCATTCGGCGCAGCCGCGAAGGTGTTTCTCGTACGCGGACCGGTCTTCCGGGGACAACGCACCGAGCACGTAGGCCGCGTCGTAGGTGGCGAAGGGGTCGGTCATTGGGTCACCCCTCTTTCCTCCAATACGAGCCGCAACGCCCGCAGGGCGTAATGCGTCCGCGACTTGATCGTCCCTTCGGCCACGCCCAGCCGTTTCGCCGCGTCGGCGACGGAGTAACCCTGGAAGTAGCACAGGACGAGGACGTCTCGATGTCTCGGCGAGAGTTCGCCGAGGGCTTCGGCGACCAGCCAGCCCTGGACCGCCCGCTCGGTGCCGTCCGTGACCGCCGTCTCGGGCGGTTGACCGGTCACCACCTCCGGATGCGCCTCGGAAGCGCGCCAGTCGTCGATGGCGATCCGCCTCGCCACGGTGAACAGCCACCCTCGCGCCGATCCTTCGGACTGGTCGAGCACCTTGGCGTTGCGCCAGGCCCGCAGCAGCGTCTCCTGGACGACGTCCTCCGCGCGGACCCGGTCGCCGCCGGTGAGGTGCAGCGCGTAGGACCAGAGTGCCGCGGCGTGCTCGTCGTGCAGAGCCCGCATCAGCCGGTCCTCCGCGAATTCCTTCACCGATCCGTGCTCTCACGGTTGCGGAGCAGGGGAAGGGCGAAGATCACGCACACCGCTTCGGTGATCACGCCCCAGATCTCGGCCTGGCTGGTGAAGCGCTCCGAGACGCCGAAGAACCCGGTGGTCAGCGAGAGCACGTACGCGCCCAGCGTCGCCAGGCCGAACCCGATCGCGGCGAGCGCGGGAAGCCAGTGGTGCCAGACCAGGACGGCGACCGCGATCACCACGCCCGCGACGACGTTCACCAGGAAGAGCGGTCCGACGACGTCCGTTTCGGACGCCCAGTCCTGCCATACGACGTAATGCACCCACGCCGAGCCGAGCAGGCCCGCCGCCACCACCGCCCGCAACAACCACCGGATCATGTCCGTATCTTCTTTCCGCGTGTTCGGTTCCCCTATGCCCTTGAACACGGAAAAACGGGCCTCTCGGTTCATTTTCGCGCCGGATGGCCGCCGAAATTGAACCGGATGGCCGCTCCGGCCGTGTGTAGGGGCATGACTGCCGAACTCCACTCCCGCCGCACCGTCCTGACCACCGGGGCCGCCGTCGCCGGCGCGGCCGTCGGCGCCGTGGCCCTCACGGCCTGCGGAAGCGACGCCCCGTCGTCCGGCTCGGCCGCCGCGCCACCCGCCGCGGCGCCGGGCGAGACCCTGGCCGCGCTCTCCGACATCGAGGTCGGCCAGGCGAAGGCCGCCAAGACCGCCGACGGCAAGGACGTCATCGTCACCCGGACCGCCGAAGGCACGGCGGCCGCGTTCAGCGCGATCTGCACCCACCAGGGCTGCGCGGTCGTCCCGGCCGGCGCGGAACTCAAGTGTCCTTGCCACAACTCGATCTTCGACGCGAAGACCGGCGCGGTCAAAAAGGGGCCGGCGGACCAGCCGCTGCCCTCGATCGCGGTCAAGGTCGCGAACGGCCAGGTCGTCACCGCCTGAGAAAGGTCATGAGGGGTCCCCTTAGGACGCCCCGCGCCCGACGCGCAGGACACCGGTTTCGTCCCGCTGCTGATCTTCGGCGGCCTGCTGCTGATCTGTGTCG
>NZ_JBFBGL010000114.1:0-12820 GCF_040684635.1 Amycolatopsis sp. NPDC089917
GATCGTCATGTGCACCCCGACGAACGCGCCGAAGCTGCCGTCGTTGCGCCGCAACCCCGCCGTCGCCCTGACCATCGACATCGAATCGCCACTCACGACCGCATTCTCGCGTCAGGAGCGGGTCAGCGTGACCCCGTAGTTGTTCGCCGCGTCCACGACCGGCTGGTAGTAGGAGTACGAACCGGTCGCGTTGGCGCCCTGGTTCCAGCCGCAGTCGTGACCGTCGTCGGGGCCACCGGAGGTCATGCCCTGCGCGGTGTTGCCCGCGATGTAGGCGCCGCCGCTGTCCCCGCCCTCGGTGCAGACGGTCGACTTGGCCAGCCCCGTGGTGGCGACGCTTTCCCCGCTGTAGCGCACGGTCTGGTTGTACGCGGTGATCTTGCCGCAGGTCCAGCCGGTTGTGTTGCCCGCCTTGCACAGCGTGGTGCCGACCGGCGCCTTCGAGCTGCCGGTGATCCGCACCGTCGTGCCCTTGCGGGTGTCCACGTAGCCGCGGCCGGTGTCCTCGGCGTCGATGTCCATCAGGCCCATGTCGACCGACGGGAACTCGGTGGCGACACCGCGTCCGATGTGGACGCCGTTGCGGTTCAGGATGTCGGGGTTGCCCTCGACGCAGTGCCCGGCGGTCAGCAGCACGTTGTCGCCGTCGCTGGTGGTGCCGGGGAAGCCGAGCGAACAGTTGGTGCCGGGGTCGAGGTCCATGATCTGGCCGGGGATGACGTCGGCCTGCGTGGTGTTGCCGTTGGCGACACCGGTCCGCACGGCGACGCCGGGCAGCGCCGAAAGCCGCCGGACGAGGGCGCCGTCGGCACCCGGCTGCACGGTGACGACGACCTGGTCGGCCGCGAGTTCCGGACCCCACGACTGCACCTGGCCGACGTCGCCGCCGATCACCTTGCCGACCTTGTCGGACAAGGCGTTCAGCGCGTTCTCGCCGCGGGCGCCGACCCGCGGCGTCAGCCCGGCCGACCGGAGCGTCCGCGCGGACCCGGCGTCGGCGGCGTTCACCACGAGGGCACCGGCGTCGTCGAAGTACGCGCCGTCCGTGTGCAGGCCACGTGTTCTGATGTTCTCCAGCGACGCGATCAGGCTTTTCTCATGGTCCAGCTTCTGCGCGGCCTGGAGCGGGCTGACCCGGAGCTGGGTGGCGAGCGTTTCCAGCATCGTCTGGTCGTAAGCGGTGGCCGGAGCGGCGGTCGCCGGGACGGCGAGCGCGCCGATTCCGGCGCAGACGCTCAGCAAAGTGAGCATGACGGGTCCGCGAATACGCATGCGCGTTTCCTTCGATAAGGAGGGAATGACGAACCGCCGGAATGGGGGAAATGGCAGGGACCGGGCGGTTCATCTCGACGTGACGCACATTACGAGCGGCCGTCTATCGCGTCGTAGCGCCAAAAGTAGGTTCCGCGATCGCGGTCCTACTTTCGTATGCGGAAAACGCGAAAAGCCTGCGTATTCAATTGCGGGGAAGTGTCATCGTCCCAAAAGTGTCAGCGGTCGCGCTGTCGAGATAAGCGTCCAAAGCGGCCGCGCCGGAGAGCAGGGCACGGCCCCTCGCCGCGAGCCGGGAGTGCCAGTCCCGCAGCGTCGATTCGAGCGGTACGACACCGCCTGCCGACCGGACCTGCTCGATCAACGGCGCGATCCGCTCCAGGAGATAGCCGCCCCGCCGGAGCTGATGGGTCAGTTTGGCGTCGCGGACGTCGGCCGCGCTGTAGACGCGATACCCCGTCCTCGGATCGCGTTCGGGCCGGAGCAGACCGGCGAGCTCCCATTTGCGCAGGGTGGCGGGCCGGACGCCGAGTTTCCGGGACAGCGGTCCGACGAACAGGTCGCCCCGCTCCTGCGGCACGGGTTCGAGGTCGCGGAGCGCGGCCGTGACGGCCTGGAGGGTGCGGCGGTCTTCGAGCAGTTGCGCGTGGCTTTCGTCGATGAGCCGCAGCGCCTCCTCGACCGCGCCCCGGTTGACCGCCTCCATGATCGACGCCGCCGTCGCGTGGCCGTGTCCGGGCACCAGCGCCAGGAACGCGCGCAAGGCTCGCGCGTGCACCGAGGTGTAGGCGCGGTAGCCGTGCGGGCTGCGTTCGGCCGCGGGGAGGATGCCGTCCGCTTCGTAGTTGCGGACGGCCTGGGTGGACAGACCGTGTTCACGCGCCAGATCGACCGGTCTCAGTCGTTCGCCGCTTCGAAGGGTTCGGCCCACTCACCCCACGATACAAGTCCTGGGACTTCCCGCGTTCAGTCCTCTAAGGGCGTGGGGAATCCGCCCGTCGTTCGTAGCGCGCGCGAGCCAGCCGGTATGCCGTGCCGAGCAGTTCGCGGGTGGCCACCTCGGTCTTCGACGCCGGGTTCACGATCGCCAGCCAGCCCGCGGTCCCGTACACGGGATGGGCCAGCACGGTGTCCGCGACACCGGGATCGACGTCGGTTTCGGCCGCTTCCCGAGGCGCCCGGCCGAGCCTGCGGGCGAACTCGTCCTTCCCGGCGTGGATGTTCACGCGGAACGTGTCCGGCCGATCCAGGCGCGAGCTCTCGTCCCCGGGATAGTTCTTGGTCACGATCGTCGCGAAAGGCTGGACGTTCGTCGGGACGACGCCGTCGGGGGAGTAGTAGAAGAACGCGTCACCCCAGCTGAGCTCCGGCCAGTCGTCGCCCGCCGAAGGGGTGAGGGCCAGGACTCCGTCGAGGCCGGAGACGAGGTCGATGATCTCTTCGATGGTCATGTGCTCAAGCGTCGCATTAAAGTGCTTGTGGAGGGTTCGACGACGTTTTCAATGGAGTGACGGTGTCAAGTCTCAAAACCGCGGAGATCGCGCGGCGGGCGGGGTGCTCCGTCCAGCAGGTGCGCAACCTCGAACGCGACGGCGTGCTCCCGGCGGCGACGCGGACGGCGTCGGGCTACCGGAACTACGGGGAGATCCACCTCCGGTCCGCGCTGGCCTACCGTGCGCTCGCCGCCGGCGTGGGGCCGGTCGAGGCCAAGAAGATCGTCCGGGCCGCGCACCGGGACCCGCTCTCCGAGGTGCTTGCGCGTCTCGACGCCGCCCACGCCGGCCTCGACGCCGAGCGCGCGGACCTCAGGGAGGCCAGGGAAGCCGTCCGGGTGATCTCCCGCGAACCGATCGACGACGTGCGCGGCTCGGACTCGATGAGCGTTTCCGAACTCGCCTCGGCGCTCGGCGTGCGCCCGTCGACGTTGCGGCACTGGGACGCGGAACGGCTCGTGGTCCCCGACCGCGATCAGCGCGGGACCCGGCGGTACACGCCGTCCCAGGTGCGGGACGCGCGGATCGCGCACCAGCTGCGGCTCGCCGGATACCGCGTCGAACCGCTGCGCGCGCTGATGCCGGAGCTGCGGCGATCGCGGCGGCTGGACGACGTCGCTTCCGCGCTCGCCGCCAGGGACGACGGCATCACGGCCCGCTCGCGGGCGCTTTTCGAAGGGACGGCCGCGCTCGCGCTCGTTCTCGGCTAGGCGGTGGCGGCCCGTTCCCGCAGCGCCGCGAGCGCCTTGTCGGCGTGGACGTCGAACTTCAGCTCGCTCTTGATCACCGCGAGGATCTTGCGGTCGGTGTCGATCACGAAGGTGTGCCGTTTGGCGTGCAGCGGGTTGAAGCGGCGCCAGACGCCGAACTGCTTCGCGACGGTACCGTCCACATCGGACAACAACGGGTAGTCGAAACCGTGCAAGGTGGAGAATTCGCGCTGTTTGGTGACGCCGTCCGGGCTGATCCCGACGCGGTGGGCGCCGACTTCGCCGAATTCCGCGGCCAGGTCGCGGAAGTGACAGCTCTCGGCGGTGCAGCCGCCGGTCATCGCGGCGGGGTAGAAGAACAGCACGACCGGGCCGGAGGACAGGAAGTCCGACAGGGTGCGGTCCTGGCCGGTGTCGTCGGGCAGGGTGAAGTCCGGGGCGAGGTCTCCTTGATCCATGCCCGGCATTCGGAGCCCGGCGCGGACCGGATTGGTCTCAGCGCGCGCAGCGCCAGAAGACGGTCGCCTCATACGGAGAGATGACGAGTTCGGAGTACTCCTCACAGTCGGTGAACCCGGCCCGGTCCGCCTGTCCTGGCGTCTTGGCGGGCATGGATGAGCGCGAGGCCGAAGTCGCTCGATCCGTGGCCGGCGAATTCCCCGGTCTCCGGCGCGGTCGCGGAAGCCGGGTTGGCGATCGTGGCCAGGGCGGCGGCAGCGCCGAGCAATGTGAGCAGTGTCTTCCTCATGACGACCACGCTAGGGCCGGGACGGTCCCCGATTCGTCCGCCGGCCGGGTGCCCCCTCGGTTTCCGGCCGTCGTAGGTGCTTTCTCACGACGTGCGACACGGGAAACGGATATCGTCGCGGCATGTCTTCTCGCAAGGTGGGCACTCAGCGTGCTTTCGACGCCGCCGCCGCCGATTTCGCCGCGCTGGGGCGTCATCTGTGGGAGCCGATCGGCGCCGCCACGGTGGCGGCCGCCGGGATCGGCGAGGGATCGCGGGTCCTCGACGCCTGCTGCGGCACCGGGGCGTCGGCGATCCCGGCGGCGCGGACGGTCGGGGCCGATGGCCTGGTGGACGCGATCGACCTTTCCGGTCCGATGATCGGCGAGCTGCGCCGGCTCTCGGCGGACCTGCCGCAGTTGCGCGCGCACGAAGCCGACGCGACGGCTTGGGAAACCGGCGGTTACGACGCCGTTCTGTCCGCGCTCGGCATCTTCTTCTTCCCCGACATGACGGACGGCACCGAGCGGCTGATCAGCCGGGTCCGTCCCGGTGGTCGGGCAGTGTTCACCATTTGGCGTGCCGGGGCCATGGTGACGGCCGGTCGTCAGGTCGGGCGCGCGATGGCCGAAGTGACCGGTTCCGAGCGGCCGCCGGAGCGGGAGCCCGGTCTGATCGACCGGATCAACCAGGCCGGCACCTACGCCGAATGGCTTTCCGGTCGCGGTCTGTCCGATGTGGACGTCCTGGTCAACGAGCTGAAACTGTCGATGACGCCCGAAATCGCGTGGCTGGTCGTCATCGGCTCCGGCTTCCGGGGCATCGTCGACGATCTCGCCCCCGATGTCGTCGAACGGGTGCGTGAGCGCTACCTCGAATCGTTGGAAGCCGAAGGAATCGCCGAACTCGACGCGACGACGCTGGTCGGCTCCGGCACCGTCCGCTGACCGTCCGGCGTGCCGGATCCGTTCCGTCGAACGGGTCGGGCATGCTGTGCCCCGCACACGAAAGTCGGGGAGGAAACGGCATGACCGAGGTACCGGAATCCGTTGTTCCGGAACGGGTGGACAGCCCGGTCCGGCAGGCGGCGCCGTCGAGCAAGGTCGGCCGGTGGCTGATGGAGCACCGCGTCCAGCCGGTGGGGCCGGAAAGCCACGAGGAGCACACCACGCCGCAGTCGTGGTGGAAGGTCATGTGCCTCACCGGCGTGGACTACTTCTCTACCTTGTCGTATTTGCCCGGCATCGCGGCTTTGGCCGCCGGCGCGCTTTCGCCGCTGGCGACGTTGCTGATCGTCGCGCTGACCCTGCTCGGCATGCTGCCGATGTACCGGCGCGTGGCGAAGGAGAGCCCGCACGGCCAGGGATCGGTCGCGATGCTCGAAAACCTGCTGCCGTTCTGGCGCGGCAAGCTGTTCGTCCTGGTGCTGCTCGGATTCGTGGCGACGTCCTGGATCATCACCATCACGCTGTCCTCGGCCGACGCCACGGTGCACGCGCTGGAGAATCCGCACGTTCCGTCCTTTTTGCACGGTCACGCGGTGCTGATCACGGTGGTCCTGCTGCTGATCCTCGGCGGGGTGTTCCTGCTCGGGTTCAGTGAGGCGGTCGGCGTCGCGATCCCGCTGGTGGCGGTGTTCCTGCTGCTGAACGCCGTGGTCGTGGTCGCCGGGATCGGCGAGGTGATCACCGAGCCCGCCGCGCTCGACCGCTGGACCGACGCGCTCACCTCGGGCGGAGGCGGATTCGGTGGTGTCGTCGGCCCCGCCATTCTGGCGTTTCCTTTGCTGGTGCTCGGATTGTCCGGTTTCGAGACCGGCGTGAGCATGATGCCGCTCGTCGCGGCAAAGGGCGAGAACTCCGAGCAGAAGCTGGCGAACCGGATCCGCAACACCCGCAAACTGCTCACCGTCGCCGCGCTGATCATGTCCGTGTACCTGATCGCGACCAGCTTCGTCACCACGATCCTGATCCCGGCGGATCAGTTCGAACCGGGCGGCGCGGCGAACGGCCGGGCGCTGGCGTACCTCGCGCACGAACTGCTCGGCGAGTGGGTCGGCACCGCCTACGACATCAGCAGCATCCTGATCCTGTGGTTCGCCGGGGCGTCGGCGATGGCCGGGCTGATCAACATCGTGCCGCGGTACCTGCCCGCGTACGGGATGGCGCCGGACTGGGCCCGCGCCGTGCGCCCGGTGGTGCTCGTCTACACCGCGATCTGCATCCTGGTGACGGTCGTCTTCAACGCCGACGTCAACGCGCAGGCCGGGGCGTACGCCACCGGGATCCTCGCGATGATGGTGTCCGCGTCGGTCGCCGTGGCCATTTCCGCGGCGAAAAAGCGTCAGCGCAAGGCCGCGATCGCGTTCGCCGTGCTGACGCTGATCCTGATTTACGCCTTGGTGGAGAACGTCATCGAAAAGCCCGACGGGCTCACCATTTCCGCGTTCTTCATTCTCGGGATCATCGTCGTTTCGCTGATTTCGCGGGTGAGCCGCACCACCGAACTGCGGGTGGAGCACATCGAATTCGACGAGCCCGCCCGGAGGTTCCTCACCGATTCGATCGCCTACGACGGCGCGCTCACGATCATCGCGAACCGGCGTCAGGCCGGGGACGCCGACGAGTACCGGGCGAAGGAGGCCGAACAGCGCGGCATGAACCCGGTGCCGGGCGCCGCCGACGTCCTGTTCCTCGAAATCGACGTCATCGATCCGTCCGGCTTCAGTGACGTGCTGAAGGTCCGCGGCGTCGAGATCGACGGTTTCCGCGTGCTCCGGGCGGAGAGTCCCGCCGCCCCGAACGCGATCGCCGCCATCCTGCTCGCCCTGCGGGACAACACCGGCGTCCGGCCTCAGTGTCATTTCGAGTGGAGCGAGGGCAGTCCGCTCGGGCATCTGTTCCGCTATCTGATCCTCGGGCGCGGGGACACCGCACCGGTGGTCCGGGAGATCATCCGCACCAGTGAGCGCGATCCGGCGCTGCGGCCGGGCATCCACGTCGGCTGACTCACGAAACGCGAGGGTTTCGGTGTACAGTCGTTCACTCAAACCGGGTGAACGGTGGGAACGGGTGCGACCAGACAACGACTCTTCTGTTCGGGGCCGCGGGCAAGGGCCGTTCGGCTCCTGGCTGCTCGGTCCGCTCGATCAGGACACGGCCGTGCTGCGCCGTCGCGTCCAAGGACTGCTCACCGGCACGCTGATCGCGACCAACGTGATCGGCGCGCTGGTCGTGGTCGGACTGGCGGCCCTGCTGATGCCCGCCCCCGGCATGTCCGGCGACCTCGTCCGGGTCACCGCGATCGCGGTCCCCGTCTACGTGGTCTCCGCCGTCGTCGTGGGCGCGCTCTGGGGCACACGCGGCGCGCTGCGGACGTTGCGCTGGGCGGCCGAAGGGCGGAAGCCGACCGACGCCGAACGCGCCGCGAGCCTGCGGGTGCCGTTGCGCCTGACGCTGGTCCAAGCGGTGCTGTGGGGCGTCGCGACCGTGGTGTTCGGCGCGCTGGCCGCGCTGGTGCAGCCGCGAGTCGTGCTGACCGAACTGCTCGTCGTCGCGTTCGCGGGAGTGGTCGTCTGCGCGATCGCCTACCTCGCGGGCGAGTTCATCCTGCGGCCGTACGCGGCCCTGGCCTTGGCAGGCATGTCGCCGGAACGTCCGCTCAGCGGCGGGGTCAACCTCCGGATGCTGCTGTTCTGGTGTCTCGGCACCGGGGTGCCGGTGGCCGGACTGGTGGTCACCGCGATCCTGGCGTGGGTGCGCGGCGACGTGTCGACCACGAAACTCGCCGTCTCGGTGATCGTGCTCGGCCTCGTGGTGCTGTGCTTCGGCCTGCTGGTGACCGTGTTCACCGCCCGCGCCGTGGTGAACCCGATCCGGTCGGTGCAGCACGCGCTGGGCCGGGTGCGGGCCGGGGACCTCACCGTGGAGATCCCGGTCTACGACGGCACCGAACTCGGCCTGCTGCAAGCGGGCTTCAACGGGATGGCCGTCGGTCTCGCCGAACGCGAACGTTTGCGGGACCTGTTCGGCAGGCACGTCGGCGAGGACGTCGCGACCGAGGCGATGCGCACCTCCGCCGAACTCGGTGGCACCGTGCGGACGGTGTCGGTGCTGTTCGTCGACCTGATCGGCTCGACGGCGCTGGCCGCGAGCCGTCCCCCGGAGGAGGTCGTCGGACTGCTCAACCGGTTCTTCGCGGTGGTGGTCGACGAGGTCGACCGTAACCACGGGCTGGTCAACAAGTTCGTCGGTGACGCCGCGCTCGCGATCTTCGGCGCGCCGGTGCGGCTCGAAGGCCACGCGACCCTCGCGCTGTCCGCGGGCCGCGCGATCGCGCGCAGGCTGGCGGCGGAGGTGCCGGAATGCCCGGCCGGGATCGGCGTGGCGACGGGTGAGGTCGTCGCCGGGAACGTCGGCGACCCGCGGCGGTTCGAGTACACGGTGATCGGCGACCCGGTCAACGAAGCCGCCCGGCTGACCGAACTGGCGAAGAACGTCGAAGCCCGGTTGCTCGCCTCGTGGACGGCGATCGAGTCGGCGGACGAGGCCGAGGCCGGCCAGTGGAAGGCGACGGAGGACGTCACCTTGCGGGGCCGTGCCAAGCCCACCACACTCGCGACCCCGAGGTCCTGAACGGTGCCGGATTCACAGCCTTTGTGAACGGGTCGTGAATCTTGCGCGGCGGACAGGGGGTCGAAGCCCGCGAGCCTGGTGTCTCCTGGCCCGCGAGGGCGACCCGGACCTGTGAACGATCACAGCGGTTCCCCCGCGCCCGGTGAGGGCGTTGTCCCCGGAGCCGGTGCGGCGCACGGTGATCTCCCCATCCCCGTGTCAAAGGAGACATCTGTGAAGAGCCTTTCGAGGGCCGTTCTGGCCACCGGAGCCGCCGTCTTCGCGCTGAGCATGCTGCCCGCCACCGCCCTCGCGCAGCCCGGCGACGCCGGGGACCGCCCCACCGGCCTGATCAAGACCCAGACCCACACGCAGGTCCGCGAGGTCGCACCGGTCGCGGGGAACGCGCTCACGGTCGCGTCGACGCTCGCTTCCAAGCAGCTGAACTACACCCAGCAGGTCCAGCAGCAGAACCAGTGGTGCTGGGCCGCGGACGGTTCGAGCATCGAGCGTTCGCAGGGCGGATCCGCCACCCAGGCCCAGTTCTGCGCCGCGGGCAAGGGCACGTCGGCCGGGTACTGCCCGAACCAGGCGGCCCAGATCTCCGAGATCGTCCGTGGTTTCCGCGGCACCGGTTTCTCCGCGCAGGACGCGGGCGGGCCGATCGGCTTCAACTCGGTCGTCAGCCAGGTCGACTCCGGGATCCTGAACCTGACCGGGATCTACTGGACCTCGGGCGGCGGCCACGCCGAAGTGATCTACGGCTACGACTCGGCCAATCAGTCGATCATGGTCGGTGACCCGTGGCCGACCTACCAGCGCTACCAGACCTGGAACTACAACCAGTACCGCAGCAACGGCCAGTTCCGCTGGAACGACACCATCGTCAACATCCGGAAGGGCTGAGGCGCGGTCATGAACACGATCTGCCGGAAGTTCTCCGGTTGTCTCGCGGTCGCCGTCGCGACGCTGCTCCCCGCCACGCTGCCCGCTTCGGCGAGCGAGAACGTCGTCGCGCCCTCGGCCGGCGATCTCGCGGCCGCCGTGAGCGTCGCCGCGCAGCCGGACGCGATCGGGCTCGCGAGATCGAACTTCCGGCAGGTCGATCACATCGAACCGCAACGGATCACGATGGGGGAGAAGGGTTTCCCGGTCTACACCCTCAACCCCGACTTCGTCAGGGGCGTCGCGGGCGCCCCGGCGGGCGTGCTGAGATCCGTCGCCGTGACGGCCACCGCCGACTCCGGTCAGAAAGCGACCTTGCAGGCGATGCCGGAAGGCCCCGGGAAATGGGTCGCCGCGAGCGTGTTCTCGGGGAACGACGAAGAGACTCTGAGCGGCCGGATCCGGCCGGGTTCGGTGCTGCTCAACGAACCCCAGATCAACGGCTGGTACGAACTCCGCCCCGAGGGCGTCGTGTTGCTGCAGGCGAGCCTGCCGCAGTCGCCGGTGGGCAAGCTCCTCCCGCTCTCGGAGTACCAGCGGAACGTCCACGGCCGCTACGCCGACAAGCTGCCGGGATCGGACTACCAGCGCGGCGGCGGGATCGGCTTCACGCAGGCCGTCCCGCCCGCGGCCGCCGAGACCGGCATACCCGTGTCGATCGTGGCCGGGTTGATCGCCGCCGGGGTCGCCGGGGTGGCGATCGTGGTGTTCGCGGTGTGGCGGAGGCGCAGCCTCACTCCCAGATGAGGTCGATCCCCGCGATCCCGACGCCGAGATCCTCGAAGTAGGCGCTGACCGTCGCACCCGGTCCGGGATGCAACGTCTCGCTGACCACGGGAGCCAGGTCTTCGCGCTCCCGCACGGTTTTGACGCAGCGGGCCGGGATCGCGGCGGCGTCGAACCGCATCCGGAGCAGGTACGCGGACATGCGCGCGCGGACCGTCCGGTGGAAACAGGTGGACCGGACCGACGCGGCCAGGCGCAAGGTGAACGCGAAGGTGTGCGTTTCCCCTACGGCCAGGCCACGGTCGAAAAGGAGCTCGAACACCATTCCCGGTGACGAGGTGCTCCGGCGCACCCTGCCTCTTCGGCAGCCGTCGGTGGCGAAGACCGTGGTGGCCTCCATGTCGGTGCCGTCTTCGTCCTGATGGGTCACCACGAAACCGTCCGCGCCGGGTTCCCGTGCCCGCACGACCATGGTGGAGGTGATCTCCGAGGCCCGCCCTTGCCCGGTCATGGTCAGCACGTCGACGACGGTCACCACGTCGAGCTTCGAGTTTCCTACCGCACCGGGGGAATCGCTCAGTTCGTCCAGCAGCGAGCAGGTTTCCGCCCAGCTTTGCCGCAGTTCCACCACCGAGGGCCTGCGGTCGTCGCCTGCCGCTCGCCGCTGCGGGCCGATCAGGACGACCAGGCTGTCCGGCGGCAGACCCAGCACCGCTTCGAGCGCTCGGACGACGTCGAGCGAGCGCGGCGTCGACGGATGCCGGAGTCCGCGCTGCCAGTAGCTCAAGGTCGATTCGGCCACGGAAACACCGCGTGCCGCCAGATGCGCGCGGATGCGGGACAGGGAAAGCCCGCGGTGGTCGACCGCTTCGGAAAGCGCGCGATGGAATGGTCCGGACCTGACCGCGTCCGGCACCGTTCGCCGCGCGCTGGTCTCCTCGCGTTCCTGGTACATGGCTGGCACCCCCACCGACGCCGGGTTGGCGCAAAGCATGCGCAGTCCGGCCCCGGTCGGCAACCGTCAAAGGTCGAGAACCGGACTTTCCGCCCCGTCAGGCGAATTCGAGCCGCAGGCTTTCCATACCGCGCAGCGTCACCTGCTTCACCCAGACCGGATCGGCGGTCCGCCGGAAAGCACGTCCGGTACCGAGCAGCGTCTCGAACAGGGTCCGGCCTTCCAGCCTCGCCAACGGGGCGCCGAGGCAGAAATGGATGCCCTGTCCCAGCGCGAGATGCCTCGGCGAGGGACGGTCGACGTCGAAACGGTCCGGCTGCTCGTACGCGCGCGGGTCGCGGTTGGCCGCACCCAGCAACAAGACCGCCTGAGAGCCCGCAGCGACGGGCAAGTCGCCGATGGTCGTGTCCCGCGAGGCGAGCCGCATGGTCAGCTGGACGGGGGAGTCGAACCGGAGCATCTCCTCCACCGCGTTCGGGATCTTCGACCGGTCTTCGGCCAGTTTCCGGTGCTGCTCCGGGTTGTTCAGCAGCGCGAGGGTCCCGTTGCCGATCAGGTTGGTCGTGGTCTCGTGCCCGGCGACCAGCAGCAGCATCGCGGTGATCACCAGCTCGCCTTCGCTGAGCCTGTCGCCCTCGTCGGACACCGACACCAGATCGGAGAACAGGTCGCCGGTCGGCCGCTTCCGCCGTTCTTTCGCGAGCTCACGGAAGTAGGCGACGAACTCGCGCCGGGCGGCGACGGCCGCGTCGACGGTCTCCTTCGCGATCAGGAAGGCCGGGTCGAGCGCGCGCCCCATGGCGTCCGACCAGCCCTCGAAGCGGTCGCGGTCGGCCAGGGGCACCCCGAGCATCTCGCTGATCACGACCACCGGCAGCGGCTTCGCGACTTCGGTCATCAGGTCGAATTCGCCCATTTCGAGCGCTTTGAAGACGAGTTCCTTCGCCAGTTCCCCGACCCTCGGGGCGAGCTGTTCGACCATCCTCGGCGTGAACGCCTTGGAGACCAGCCGCCGCAGCCGCGTGTGGTCGGGCGGATCGAGCGCGAGGAACGACCGGACCACCCGGCCCTGGTCGTCCACCGGCTCGTTCTCGTGCGGATCCGGCAGCACCTCCGGCTCCGAATGCCCGAACGCCGGGTTCTTCAGCAGCGCGGACGCCTCCTCGAACCCGCTCACCACGAAGAACCGATCGGCGGCCTCGAACACCGGGCCGCGGTCGAAGACCTGACGGTAGAACGGGTACGGATCGGTCCTGGTCTCCGGTGTGAGCAGGTTCTCGAGCATGACCCCGATCCTAGGCTCAGCCGGAGGTGTCCCGTGGCGTGTTCCGCCGGGGTGGTCGTGAGTGGCGTTTCGGGTTAGAACCCGAAACCCCCAA
>NZ_JBFBGL010000115.1:0-12495 GCF_040684635.1 Amycolatopsis sp. NPDC089917
TTTCCCCGGCTACCACCGAGATCAACCCCCGTTATTACCCACTCCTCCCCTCCACGCGGCTATGCCTATTTTTTTCGGGTTAGAACCCGAAACGCCACTCACGACCACCCCGACCGAACGGCCACCCCGCCCTTGTCGCTTGCGGTCCGTGCATCATCGAACGGTCAGCGAATGCCCTGCGAAATGAGCTCCCCCAGGCCTTCGACGTCCCCGCCGGTCAGCGTGGCGACGGACTCCTTGACGACGGCACCCAGCAGCAGCTCTTCCGGCGCGCTCGGCGTCCCTTCCAGCGGCCAGACGAGGTCGTCCAGCACACCCTGCCCGGCGACCTCGCGGACCAGGCCCGCCGCGGTGATCCCCGGCACGCGGTAGCCCTCCGGCAGCACCCCGCGGACACTCAAGCTGCGCGAAAGCCAGCAGAGCAGCTGCCCGTTCACCTCCAGCTTGACCAGCCGCAGCGTCAACCAGAGCGTGAGGTTCAGGTAGTACTCGGTGAGGCGGTCGAGCACCTCGCCGCCCTTCTGGAAGCCCCACAGGTTGAGGTCGAAGTAGTGGTGCCAGGTGGCGCGCCGTCGCCGGAAATCGGGACAGCGCAAGGAATCCCGCCGATCGCTCGATACTGTCGCGGGAAGACTGAACACCAGCGCGCCACCGGTTTCGTGGCCTCCCTCGGACGCGCGGCACACCGGCGGGCCGCTGCCTCGCGCGCTGGTGTGCCGCTGGGGGCCGCGGCCACGCCGGGCTGTACGCGGTCGCCTGGCTCGTCGGGCCGGTGTTCCTCGCACTGGTCCTCGTGATCACCCTCGACCCGGCGCGCACTGGCGTCCCCGGACGGCCTGGCCGGTTCGGAGGGCACCTTTTCCTTGTGCAGCTTCGCTTACGTCGACGCGCTGACCCGGGCGGGCAGGCTGGACGAGGCGCGGGCGGCGTTCGAGAAGATGCTGACCTACGCCAACCACGCCGGGCTCTACGCCGAGGAGATCTCCCCGAGCGGCGAGCAGCTCGGCAACTTCCCGCAGGCCTTCACCCACCTCGCGCTCATCGACGCCGCGGTCACCCTCGACGCCGCCCTGGGGTGATTGCGCGAAGATGCGGGGATGGGTTACCGGACCTGGATGCGGTACTTCACACCGTCCGACGTGCATCGACGGCTGGGTCTGGTGTGCCTCGGGGTCGGGCTCCAGCACGGCGCCCTGCCCGTCGTCGGACCTCGCGTGCTCGATCACTACGTGGCCGTCGTGGTGTCCAAGGGACACGGCTGGTTCGCCGTGGCGGGCGGGGAGCGACAGGAGGTCGTCGCCCCCGCCCTGCTGTGGCTCGTTCCCGGGGTCGGGCACCACTACGCGCCCGACCCCGGGCAGGGCTGGGAGGAGTGCTTCGTCGACTTCGACGGGAGCGCCGTGGACGCCTACGTCGAGCTCGGCTACGTCACGCCCGGGACGCCGGTGGTGCCGCTCGGCGACGTCGAGGTCGTCCGCGAGATCGTGAGCCGGATCGTGCGCTGCGCGCGAGGCGGCAGCCCGCTCGCCCAGGTCGACGCCTCGGCGGCGGTGCACCATCTGCTGGTGGCGCTGCGGCGGGCGGGCGCCGACAGCACCCCCAGCGGCGGTTCCCTGCTGGAGGCGCTGGCGAAGGACGCGCTCCTGCCGATCAGCGTCGCCGAGATCGCGGCCCGCCGCGGGATGACGCTGCCGGAGCTCCGCGCCGCAGTGCGCCGGAGCACCGAATCGGGGCTGAAGGACCACCTGCTGACGCTGCGCCTCAACCGCGCGAAGGAACTCCTGGCCACCACGCGGATGCCGGTGCAGGAGGTGGCCCAGGCCATCGGCTACGAGGACGCCGCCTATTTCAGCCGGCTGTTCACCCGCCGGGTCGGGGTCTCGCCAGGGCGCTTCCGCGAGTCACGCGTCCAGGCCGTCCCCGGCGGCTGGAGTTCGCGGATCCCGCCTCCCGACGACCCGCCGCTGGTGCCCGACTGACCCCTTGGACTTCCGTGACGGGCCGCTTGGACTTTCCGCGCACAAAGTGCATGAACGACGCTTGAAGTTGAGCGAAATCGTTGACTTACGCGCAGTAACGTTCATAACATCGGCGACCGCCCCGCCAACTGTGGTGCGGGTCACCCTTGGGAGAGAGTCATGCGGACCCTGCCTCTTCTCGGCGCCGCGGCGTTGGCCGTGGCGGCGACCACGGTGGTACCGGTGTCGTCCGACGCCGCGCCGCCGAACGCGACGTACACCATCACGGTCGACGCCAAGAAGTCGTTCAGCCCGACCACCGACACCCCGGCGAGTAGCTATGTCGACAAGGACGGCACGTTCTACTTCCAGCAGGCGGCCGCGCTCTACGGCGCCGACCAGCCGCGCGAGTGGGACTTCTACAGCGGACGCGATTTCGACAGCTTCACCAAGAACCCGATCAGCAAGGCGGTGAACCCGGCCAACTCCGCCGACCGCAACGACGACACGACCTGGCGCTGCAACAACAGCCCCACCGGCAAGGAATCCACGAACCCGCCCGCCGGATCCGGCTACTCGCAGCGGAACTTCTGCGACCTCGTCGGCACCTGGGTCGATCCGGACACCGGCGACTGGTACGGCCTGATCCACAACGAGTTCACGCCCGAACCGTTCGGCGCGTACTCGTTCTCGCACTACGACGCGATCGACATGGCGGTGTCGAAGGACCAGGGCAAGACCTGGGCCATCAAGGACCACGCGATCACTTCGCCGTACAGCACGAAACGCGGTGACACGTCGGCGTTCCCGAACCAGACGTTCGACTACGGCGACGGCGACCCGCGCCTGTTCGTCGACACCGCCTCCGGATACTTCTACGTCTACTACGGCTCCCGCATCGTGCCGAAGGCAGGCGCCGGCGGCCCGATGACCGGGCTGGCGCACGTCGCCCGCTCGCCGATCTCGGCCAAGATGGCGAAGGGCTCGTGGCAGAAGTGGTTCGACGGCGGCTGGACCCAGCCCGGCGTCGGCGGCCGCGAGAGCAACATGGTCCCGGTGTCTTCGGCGGGCGACACCGGCTACACGCCCGTGGCGGACGACTACGACCCGGCGAACACCGGCAACGTCAGCCAGCAGATCGCCGCGGGTCAGCTGCCGCGCAAATCGGATCTGTTCATCATGAACATCGCCTACAACGCGCATCTCGGGCTGTACATCGGCGCGCCGGAGGCCGTGGACAGCGTCGTCCCCCAGCGGTACTACGTGACCGACGACCTGACGACGCAGAAATGGCGGCTGATCGGCGACACCGGGACCTACACCAACCAGTCCTGGTACCGCTGGTTCGTCGACGCCGCGAACAAGACGAACTCGACCATCATCGGCAAGCAGTTCAGGTCGTACTGCGCGGTGGCGTGTTCCGGTGACGCGGGCGGCGAGTACACCACCCAGACCATCACCTCGTCCACTCCCGCTCCGTCCCCTGTGGACACTTCACGCAAGTACCGCATCGGCCTCGGCGACGGCCGAGTTCTCGCGCAGGGCAACGGAACCGCGACGACGTCCGTCGCGAGCACGACCGGCTCCGACCGCGAGGCGTGGCAATTCTCCTCCGACGGCGACGGCTCGTACCGCGTCACCAACGCCGCCACGGGCCAGGCCCTCGGCGTCGACGCCGTGCAGGCGGGCCGGGCGTGGGGCGCGAAGCCCACCGTCTCGTCGTCCACCACGGTCGGCCAGCAGTGGTTCGTCATCCGGTCCACTGCGGACTCCGCGACTTTCCGGCTGGTGAACCGCTACAGCGGGCTCGTGCTCGGCCTGTCCGGCAAGACGTCGCGACTCGCGGAGACCACTCCGCTTCGTTCCTGGACCGACACGTCGGGGAACACCGTCGGCGGCGGGCGGACCGCGGCCGAGCAGACCCTGAAGTTCACCGACGCCGGCGCGGGCGGCCTCGACGGCGTCCACACGCTGGCCGCGTCCGGCAAGAACCTGGACGACCCGGACTCGTCGACGTCGACCGGGACCCCCTTGGTCACCTGGACGCCGAACCAGGGCGCCAACCAGAAGTGGCTGTTCACCAAGCAGTCCGACGGTTCCTACACACTGACCAACACGCATTCGAAGCTGTGCGCCGACGTCGAAGGCGGGGCGACCGGCGCGGGCGCGCGCGTCATCCAGTGGACGTGCGGCGGCGGTCCCAACCAGCGCTGGACCGCGACGAAACAGCCTGACGGGACCTACAAGATCTCCAGTGTCCGCTCAGGCCTCCTCCTGACCACAGCGTCCACTTCGGACGGCGCGGCCGTCACGCAACGGGCCGACACCGGCTCCGCACTTCAGTTGTGGGCGATCAAGTAGTCCGCTTTCCCCTCGTGCGGCCCGTCCCTCCTTCGAGTGGCGGGCCGCACGGTTGCTCTTGTGTGGCCCATCACACTCTCGATGCACGTCCATGATCCGCAACCGTCTCCCCCAGTGAGAGCACATTCGGTGAAAAGCTCACCGAAACGTGGAGGGAGAGCACCATGAAGCACACCGGCATCGTCCGCACCGCCACCATCACCGGCGTCGCCGCCGCGCTGAGCCTCGGGGCCATCGTCCCCGCGCTGGCGGGCCCGCTGAGCACCCCGCTGGCCGCCACGGGAGGCGACCCGGTCACCACCGTCGCGGACCTCGACGGCGACGGCGAGATCGAAACCGTCACCGCGCAGCTGACCGGCGACAACGACCAGGTCATCTCCGCCACGGTGAACGGGACCTTCACCTCGATCCACCTCGGCGCGGACAGCTCCGTCCCGCTCGAGGCCCCGCGCGTCACCGACCTCAACGGCGACGGCCGCGCCGAGCTCATCGTCACCCAGTCGGTGGGCGCCAACACCACCTTCTTCACCGCGCTGCACTTCGACGGCCGCAACCTCAGCCAGGTCGTCGACAACGACAGCAAGCCGCTGTCGGTCGCCGAGGGCGGCGGCGTGGCGGCTCACCTGGGCTACCAGTGCACCCCGCTCGAAGGCGGCGGCCGCACCTTCGAAACCGTCGCCTCCGAGGCCGACAACGTCGGCGCGCCCGCCGATGAGCTCACCTACAGCGGCAGCCGCACCATCTACACCCTGCGCGACGGTGCGCTGACCACGCAGAAGGTCGTCTCGATCGACCACCGCCCGGTCACCGACCCGGTGCTCGGGACCGACGCCGCCAGCTGCGACCAGGTCGGCAGCTGACCCTCGCACCCTCCGGCCGCTCTAGGTCTGGACCGCAAGTCCGTGAAGGCCTCCTTGAGGGACTCTGGGTCCCTCAAGGAGGCCTTCACGGACAGAGGGCGATTAGACAACGCTTACTTGGCGTAGGTCAGGCAATTCGCGGCGTGGTCGCCTTCACCCGGTCCGATACGGACGCTCGATGCGGTGCATTCCAAAGAGGAATTGTGCCGGCAATCGGACCGAGAGCAGGCGCCCACCTGCGCGGTCACCCGATCGAGTCCGCCTTTGGTGTTGAGCGGGACGAACGTTCCGCAATCGGCCGATCCGTTGCCGCCGCCCACCGTGATGGCGAAAGCGTGACAGCCGTCGTGGTTGTAGGAACAGCCGCTCACCGTGCATTCGTGAACAGCGGGCATTTCCGTGGTGGTCATGGACGACTCCTGTACTTCGTGGTGGTGGTGGTGTCGTTCGGTATGACCAGGGTTACACCGCTCTCCGCGCGCGGCAATTCGGAGAAATTCATTCACCTCTCGCGAGCAGCCGTTCCAGCCAGGATTCCCGGGCGGCGAGGCACGATCGGGCGACGGCGGATTCCGGCGCGAGGTCGTGGAAGCCGTGAAAGGCGCCGCCCCAGACGTGCAGTTCCGCTTCTCCGCCGGCGGCCCAAATCGCACTCGCGTAAGCCACGGCCTCGTCCCGGAATACCTCGACAGCGCCGACGTCGATGAACGTCGGCGGCAATCCCCCGAGATCCGTCGCGCGCGCCGGGGCCGCATACGGCGAGACGTCCGGCGTACCGCGCCGCTCCCCCAGGACCATCGTCCACGCCGTCAGATTGCTGGTCCGGTCCCAGACGCCGACGCTGTCGTACTCCCGCGCCGACACGGTCTCGTTGCGATCGTCGATCATCGGGCACTGGAGCAACTGCCCGGACAGCGCGGGGCCGCTTCGATCACGCGCCATCAGCGTGACTCCCGCGGCGAGACCACCGCCGCCGCTCCCGCCGAAGACGACCAGCCGTTCCGGATCGAATCCCAGCTCGTCCGCGTGCGCGGCCATCCACTCCAGACCGGCGTAGCAGTCCTCCACCGGCACCGGATGCGGATGTTCCGGCGCGCGGCGGAATTCGACGGTGACCGCGACCGCGTCGTACTTCATCGCCCACTCGATCAGCGGACGCACCGACGCGAACCGGTCGGCCATCACCATTCCGCCGCCGTGGACGTGATAGATCCCCGGGCCACCGCCGTGATGGTCCTCGCGTGCGATGACCGAGACCACGATCTCCGCGCCGCCGTGGCCGGGGATCGTGTGATCGGTCCAGGTGACCGGACGGTCGCCGATCTGCTCTTCGACGGACGGGAATCGCAACGACCGGTAGCGCTCCAGCTGCTCCGCCGTCATGCCGACCGGGACGTGTCCCGCCAGCGCGGGCAGCACGGCGGCGAGTTCGGGATCGTATGCGGGCTCGGCCATCGCGCGAGCCTAGTCATCCGGCGCCGACGACCCGTATACGGCGAGGTCAGAGGTCGACGTCGAGCCGCGAGGACGCGCGCGAGACACAGCAGTACATGCGCCCCGGCGGCGCGCCGATGTCGTCGCGATGCTCCGGTTCACCCCCGACGACGCCGATCTCGCAGCTTCCGCAAACCCCTTCACGGCACCCGGACGGGATCCGGAACCCCGCGTGGTTCAACGCGTCCAGCAGGGACTCCTCCGCGGCGACGGCCACCGTCCGTCCTGATCGGACACAGTTCACCTCGAACGGCGCATTGGGCGCGAATTCTTTCACCACCGGCCGAAAACGCTCCAGGTGCAGCCCGTCAGCGGGGAACGCCGCCTCGGCCGCGTCGAGCATCGAAGCGGGGCCGCAGCAGTAAACCAGCGCTTGTGGACCGAGTTCGGCCGCCTGCGCGGTGAAATCGGGTCTTCCGTGTTCGTCGGTGGCGTGGACGCGCACCCGGTCACCGTGGGCGGCCTGGAGTTCGGCGGCGAACGGCATGGCGGCCAGAGATCTGCCGACGTACACGAGCCTGGCTGAAGCGCCCGACGCGACCGCGGCCGCCATCATCGGCATCATCGGCGTGATCCCGATCCCGCCCGCGAGGAACAGGTACTCCGGCGCGGGCAGCAAGGGGAAGTTGTTGCGCGGCACCGAGACGTCGAGGGTGCGGCCGGCGCGCAGGAACAGGTGGATGTATTCCGAACCGCCCCGGCTGAGCCGGTCGTGCCGGACGGCGACCCGGTAGCTGCCGCGATCGGCCGGGTCCCCGCACAGCGAATACTGCCGGGTCAGCCAGTTCGGCAGCGCCAGATCGATGTGGGCGCCCGGCTCCCACGGGGCCAGCGGGCCATCGGCACCGCGCAGGACGAGGGAGACGGTGCCTTCGGCGACCGGCTCGACGCGGTCGAGAATGGTCTGTTGCATCACCGGGATCACCTCAGTACAGCTGCCGGTAGCTGGTTTCGAGCATCTCCTCCAGCACCGACGGATCGACGTCGAGGCCCATCTGCTCGGTGGCGATCTCGCCCGCGGACGGCAATTCGTCGGCCAGGGCCTGGCTCGCGGGATCCCAGAGCCGGGACCGGACCAGGGCACGTCCGCAGTGGAAGAACGTCTCGGCGACCTCGACGATGATCGCCAGTTCCGCCTCCTTGCCCTCGGTGCGCATCCGGGCGAGCACGTCCGGCTCGTCGGTGGGATACGCGTGACCGTTGACGCGGAACACCTCCCGCATGCCGGGGACCACGAACATCAGCCCGATCCCGTCGTTCTCGGCGAGGTTGCGGAACGAGTCGGCGAGCTTGTTGCCCGGCCGGTCGGGGATCGCCAGCGTGCGTTCGTCGAGCACCTTGACGAAACCCGGGTAGTCGCCGCGCGGCGAGCAGTCGGGCAGGCCCGTCGCGTCCGCCGTCGCCATCGCCACGAACGGGGAATGGGCGATGAACCGATGGCCGTGCCGGTCGACGCGGTCGTGGACCTTCGCCTTGATCATCGCCTCCGGCTCGCCGAGCCGGGCGCGGACCTGGTCGTACGAGATCCGGCGCGGACGCGTCTCGTTGACGAGATAACTGCTGGTCATGGCACAATTATGAGCAATTGTTCAACCTGGCCGCTACTCGCTTTCAGGCCGCTTCACCGGGAGTGCCATGACATCGGACCAGCGCCGCATCCAGCCACGTAAACAGCCGCGCCAGGTCCGGGCCGAGCTGACCCGGCAGCGCATCCTCGCCGCCGCTGCTCACATTTTCGCCGAGTTCGGGTACGCCGCGGGGACCACGAACCGCATCGCCGAACGGGCCCGCGTCTCGATCGGTTCGCTGTACCAGTACTACCCGAACAAGGACGCGATCCTGGCCGAGCTGCTGACCCGCCACCTCGACGGCGACCGCGGCACCGCGACACTGCGCCGGTACAAGGAGTCGCGCGAACCGCTGGAGACCATCATCAGGGCGTTCGTGCGCACGGTGATCGACAACCACCTCGACGATCCGCAGCTGCTGCGGATCATGATCGAGCAGGCGCCGCGCTCCGGCGAAATACTGGAGCGGGTCACCCAGGTGAAGTGGGAGATGATCGACGACCTGCTCGATCTGCTCAACGCCCATCCCGAAGTCCGGGTCCAGGACAAGGACACCGCGGCCCGGCTCGTCACGTCAACCGTGGAGCTGACCGTGCATCAGCTCATCGCCGCGCCGGACTCCATCGACCTCACACGGCTCGAGAACGAACTCGTGACGATGATCACCGGTTACCTCCGCACCTGATTTTTCGGGGTTGACCAGGCGCTGAGCGGGTACTCACCGGTGTGATCCGAGCAGAGAACGGGATACGCGGCCTCGCCGCGCGCTGGCGACGCGGTGGCGGCACTCTCGCGTTGGCGTGGACGTTGATCACCCTCGGCCTGGTCGCCATGCTGTGGGTGTCGGATTTCCGGTCGTGGCCGGTGTACCTGACGGCCGCGCCGGGCGCCGTCGTCTCGGTTCTGCTGTGGATCGGCGTCGCCCGCGCCCGCCGCCGGACGGGCTAGTTCGTCGCGCGCGTGGCGAGGTGGTCGAACTCGCGGTCCGGCAGGGTCCTGTTGAGTTCGAGCAGTTTCTCGGCGAGATGGCCGACGGCGTACCGCGTTTCCGGGCGGTCGGCCTCGATGGCGTCGCGGATGGCGTCCACGACGACAGCGGGGTCGGAGCCGTCGCTGAGTCCCGTTTCGCCGTGCCGCGCCATGGCTTCCGCCATCGCCCCGTACGCCCCGCCGCCGGAGATCTCCCGGAGCTGCGCGGACGTCCGGTCCTCGAACTCGGTCTTGATGATGCCCGGCTGGATGATCACGACGTCGACGCCGAAAGGCTCGACTTCCATGCGAAGCGTGTCGGAGAAGGCTTCGAGCGCGTGTTTCGACGCGTAGTACCAAGCGCCGAGCGGCAAGGCGATCTCGCCGCCGATCGACGACACGTTGACGATCGTGCCGGACCGCTGCGCCCGCATGGCGGGCAGGACGAGCTGCACCAGTCTGGCCGGCGCGAGGAGGTTGACTTCGAGCTGGTCGCGCGCGCTGTCGAGCGGGACGTCCTCGATGGCGCCGTGCAGGACGGTCCCGGCGTTGTTGACCAGGACGTCGATCCGCTGCCGCTCGCCGAGGACGGTCTCGACCGCGCGACGGAGATCGTCCTCGTTCCGTGCGTCCATCTTCAGCGGATGGCCGCCCGCCGCGCGGAGGTCGTCCATCTTCTCGACTCGCCTCGCGGCGCCGTAGACCGTGTGCCCGGCGCGCAGAAGCTCCAGCGCGGTGGCGTGGCCGATCCCCGACGAAGCGCCGGTGACCAGGCAGACCTTGGTCGTCATCCCGTGTGCACCTCCCGATCTCCTCAGCGCTCACGAAACACCGGATTTCCTTGAACGGCAACATAAGTTCACCATCTTCGCAGCTAATACGCTTACAATCGATGCAATGACCATGGAGCTGAATGCACCGGGACCGGAGGACGGGTGCCGGGAAACCGCCTGACCCACGACGAGCGCAGGCAGATCGCCTCGGGTCTGACGGCAGGCCTCACCTACGCCGCGATCGCCCGCGCGATGGGGCGCCCGAAGTCGACGATCATCCGCGAGGTCGCGCGCAACGGCGGCGCCCACGGCTACCGGGCGGGCCAGGCGCACCAGGCGACGCAGTGGCGGGCGCGCCGCCGCAAACCCGGTCCGGCACCTGTCGCCGAACCCGTCGAGCGCACCCCGGAGGCGGTGCGGGACTTCGAGACCGAGTTCGCCGAAATGATGGCCGCGACCGGGGTCCCGGCGATGATGGCGAGGGTGCTGGCCTGCCTGTTCACCGGGGACACCGGCGGCAGCACCGCCGCCGAACTCGCCGCCCGGCTGGAGGTCAGCCCCGCGTCGGTGTCCAAGGCCGTCGGCTGGCTGGAACAACGCGGGCTCATCGGCCGCGAACGCGAGGGCAGGCGGCAGCGCTACGTCATCGACGACCAGTTCGGCTACCGGGCCTGGCAAGCCAGCCTCGAAGCGATGACCGCGTGGGCGGACGTCACCCGGCGCGGCGCCGGGCTGGTCGACGGTCCGGCCGGAGCGCGGTTGGAGGCCACGAGCCGGTTCTTCCGGCATCTGCGCAAGGACATGAGCGAGGCGGCCGAACACTGGCGGCGGACAAGCCCGCGGTGACGTCATTTCGACGGTCTCCCACCGGATCCGGCCATGTCAGGATCCGGCGGCAGACACTGGCGGAGGCTGAAAGGCGAAGGCATGGGAGCGGTGGTCGCGGTGCTCGCCGCCGGCTGCGCGGTGCTGGCGGTGGTCCTCCCCGGCGGGGCGGTCCGCCCGGACCGGCCGGATCTCGAAGTGGCGCTGGTCGCCGCGGCGTCGGTACTCGCGGCGCTGCTGACGTTCGGGAAGTCCACCGGGGCGAAGGTTTCCGCGCTGGTCTGCGCGACGGGCGCCGCGGGCTGGGCGATCTACTGCCTGAGCGCGGACCTCGGCAGCGGCACCCCGGGAAGTTCGACGGCGGTGCTCGCGGTCGCCGCCGTCGTCACGCTGGTGGCGGCGGGGCTCCCACGACCCGTCCGATGGTGGCTCGCGGTCCCGCTCGTGGTGGTGCTCGCCGCGGGGACGGTGGCGGCGGTGACTGTCGCGCCCGGACTGGCCGTGCGATCCACCACGGCCCCGGCCGTCGCCGCGCCCCCGCTCGCCGACCGGGTGACGGCGACGCCGTGGAGCTGGACACCGCCCAGCCCGGTGCGCGACGTGGTCGCCGCGGGCGCCGGGGTCGCGGTCGCCGGAACGGCTGGTGAGGTCACCGCGCTCGACGGGCCGACGGGCACGGTGCGCTGGACCTACGCCCGCCCGGGCGCCCACGTCCGTGCGCTCGTCCCGACCCCGGACAGGCTTCTGCTGCTGGCCGTCTTCGCTCCCGGCGACGGCGTCGAGGACCGTCACCACCTCGCGGTCCTCGACGCGTTCACCGGGGCGCCGGTCCAGGAGACGCTGATCGACGACGTGCACGGCCCCGGCCTGCTCGCGCCGACCGCCACCGTGCTGCCGTCGCTCACTTATCTGGGGGACAACGACTTCCGCGTCGACGCGCTCGACCTGCGC
This sequence comes from Amycolatopsis sp. NPDC089917, assembly GCF_040684635.1. Classification (NCBI taxonomy): domain Bacteria; kingdom Bacillati; phylum Actinomycetota; class Actinomycetes; order Pseudonocardiales; family Pseudonocardiaceae; genus Amycolatopsis; species Amycolatopsis sp. NPDC089917. The sequence continues at coordinate 11,760 of NZ_JBFBGL010000115.1, forward strand.
GGCGGAAGCCCGCTGTGGTCGTGGAAAGCGCCCGCCGGCTGTGTCTCTCCGTTCGCGCTGCCCGCGAGCGGCCGTGACGTGGTGCTGGCTCCGCTGCTGTGCCAGGACCGGCTCAGCGTGCTCGGCCTGGACGAGCGCACCGGAACGCCGCGCTGGGAACACCGGCTGCCGGTGACCAGGCCGTCGGACGAGAAGGCCGACTTCTACCTGCGCTCCTCCCCCGGCGGCGGCACCGTTTCGCTGTCACTGAGGTACTCCGGGCTCGCGAGCGGCGAGAACGCCGATGTCGTGCTCGACGCCGCCACCGGCAGCCTGCTGTCCACAATGGACCCCAAGGCGCCGAAGCGGATCACGATCGGCCCGGTGGCCGTCTCGGAACGCGACGAAAGCGGGAAGGTCACCGCCGCCACCCTGGACGGCGGAAGGGCGGTCGACCTCGCGGCCTGCCCGGACCGGCGGGCCCAGGCCACCACGCCGGCGGCCTACCTGCGCCTGTGCGGCTCGCCCGGCGGCGGGATGGTGGTGCATCGGCAGGAACTCGACGGCTCGCCGTCGTCCACCCTCCCGATCTCGTGGCCTCCGGTCGGCGAGCTGTCCGGCGGCCTGCTTTCCGGCTCCGGCCGCCACGCGCTCGTCACGGCGGGCGGCCGGTACCGGGTTGTCATCTGATGCGAGCGCATCGAAATCAACGCGGCTTTGCTGGCCCGCTGTGACCTTGCGGAGGTTCGGGTAGCCG
>NZ_JBFBGL010000116.1:0-12080 GCF_040684635.1 Amycolatopsis sp. NPDC089917
AGGTGAGGCGGCTGCGGTATTCGGCCGAGAGGCGCCTCCGACACTACATCGGGTCACGGGAGGGACACGAATAGTGAGTGACGTTTCGGCGCGACTCAACGGCTCAAGTACCCGAGCCATCCACCGTAGGAAGTGATGTCCTCCGCGCCTTTTACCGCGGCCGGTTCACAGACGAATCCGGACACCTCGCTCCCGTCGGCCAGCCGCACCTTCCCGATCGCCAGCGGCGCGGGGACGCCCGCCACGAACTCGCCGAAGCCGGCGTAAGGCAGGTCCCACATCTCGGCGGCGATGGCGGAGCCGCCCGAGGCGACCCGGACGAGGCCGGGTTTCGGCGGCACGGTGTCCAGCGCGTAGAGCCGGTACTCGGCCGCCGTCGGCCCCGCGGAAACGAACCGGCCGCCCCGCGACGTCAGCTCGTGGTTCAGCGGCTGCCCGCGCAGATGCGCCCCGACGACGGCGATCCGTGTCCGCCGCGGCACCAGGCGGGCGACGTCGGCGAGGATCCGGTCGGCGTTCGCGGCGCCGACCAGCATCACCCCGAACGGCAGTCCGCCGACGGTCCCGGCGGGTACGGCCAGCGACGACAGGCCCAGCAGATTCGTCGAGTTCGTGAACCGGCCCAGCCGGGCGTTCACGCCCAGCGGGTCGGCTTCGACCTCGGCGATCGTCGGGTGTTCCGACGTCGTGGGCAGCAGGAGGCAGTCCACAGTGGACAGAACGGCGGACGCTTCCCGCGAAAGGTCACCGAGCGTCGCGAGGTCGCTGAACACCCGGTGCGCCGGGATGTCCTTGGCCGCACCGATGATCTGCCGCACCGTCGGATCGACGGCGTCCGGATGCGCGTCGATGAACTCGCCGACCGCCGAAGACCGCTCGGCCACGAAGGCGCCCTCGTACAGCAGCCGCGCCGCGGCCAGGAACGCCGATATGTCGACAGGGACCAGTTCCGCGCCCGCGTCGTGAAACTCGCGAGCCGCGGCGGAGAACGCTTCCGCCCACCCGTCCTGAAGAGGCCCCGGCTCCAGGGGCACGCCGATCCGGAACGGCCGGTGCACCACCGGAAGGTCCCGGGGTTCGCTCAGGCAGGCGAACGCCGCCGTCGCCTCGTCGACCGTCCGCGCGAACACGGTCACGCAATCGATGCTCGCGCACGCGGGCACGACACCGGTCGTCGGCAGCAGGCCCCGCGTCGGCTTCAGCCCGACGATCCCGTTGAACGCCGCCGGGACCCGGCCGGAACCCGCGGTGTCGGTGCCCAGCGCGAGATCCGCGATCCCGAGCGCCACCGCCACCGCCGACCCCGAACTCGACCCGCCCGACACGTACGCCGGGTCGATCGCGTTCCGGACCGCGCCGTGCGGACTGCGCGTGCCGACCAGCCCGGTCGCGAACTGATCCAGATTGGTCGTGCCCAGGATCAGCGCCCCGGCCGCCCGCAGCCGCGCCACCACCGGCGCGTCCTCGGCCGGCTGATACGCGTACTCGGGGCAGGCCGCCGTCGTCGGCAGCCCGGCGACGTCGATGTTGCCCTTGACCGCGGCGAGTTTCCCGTACAGCGGCAGGGATTCCCCGGCCGCGCGACGGGCGTCCAGCTTCTCCGCGTCGGCGAGGACGTCCTCCTCCGGCCGCAGGTCGATCCAGATCTCGGGCCGGTCGACCCGCGCGATCCGGTGGTACGCGGCGCGCACCCGCTCCGTCACGCTCATCCCGCGCTCCTTCCCAGAACCACCAGCGGGGTGCCGGGGGCGACCTGATCACCGGGGGAGACGAGCACCTCGACGACCTCCCCGAGGGCCGGCGCGGGGATCCGCGCCTCGGTCTTCATCGCTTCGAGGATCACCAGCGTCTCCGCCGCGTCGACCCGCTTCCCGGGCTCGACGTCCACCCGCCACACGGTCGCGGCGAACGGCGCTTCGACGACGTGCCCGCCGGGTGGCGCCTCGACCTTCGTGGTCGGCACCTTCGCGCCGACCGGTTCGGGACGAGGATCGAACTCGCCCGCCGCGGCCCACGCCCGCCGCTCCGCCTCGAACGCCGTGCTCTGCTTCTCCCGGAACGCGGCGATGTCGGCGGCGTTGTCGGCCAGGAACCGCTCGTGGTCGGCCAGCGCGAACTCGCCGTCGGTGATGTCGAGTTCCAGTTCCCCCGCCGAGCTCTGCGCCCGCAGGTCCAGCAGTTCCTCGGCGGTCACGGGGTACCACGAGATCCGGTCGAAGAACCGCAGCAGCCACGGCGAACCCGGTTCGAAGGAGCCGCGTTGCCGCCAGCCGCTCCACACCTGCACGGTCCGCCCGACGAACTGGTACCCGCCGGGACCTTCCATCCCGTAGATGCACAGGTACGAGCCGCCGATGCCGACCGAGTTCTCCGCCGTCCACGTGCGCGCCGGGTTGTACTTCGTGGTGACCAGCCGGTGCCGCGGGTCCAGCGGGGTGGCCACCGGCGCGCCGAGGTAGACGTCGCCGAGGCCGAGCACCAGGTACTCCGCGTCGAACACCGTGCGATAGACGTCGTCCACACTGGACAGACCGTTGACCCGCCGGATGAACTCGATGTTCCACGGGCACCACGGCGCGTCGTCCCGCACGCCCGCCATGTACCGCTCGATCGCCTCGCGCGTCGCCGGGTCGTCCCACGACAACGGCATCCGCACGGTGCGGCTCGGGACCACGAGATCGCCGGTGCGCGGCAGATCGTGCTCGACCTCCTGCACGAGCCCGAGCAGTTTCGGGACCGGCAGGACGTCCGGGTCGACGTGGACCTGCAGCGAGCGGATGCCCGGCGTCAGGTCGACGACGCCACCGACACCACCGAGGCCTTCCGCGCCCAGCCTGTCGGCGAGGGCGTGGACCCGCATCCGCAGCGCCAGGTCGAGTTTCATCGGCCCGTACTCGATCAGCAGGTTGTCGTCGCCGCTGCGCCGGTAGGTGACCTCGGGGTTCTCGTCCGAGGTGGACAGACGGCCGAGGATGCCGCCGTCGTCGATCGGCTTCCGGGTCGCCTTGACCGCCGAGCCCGGCGAGACGCGCAAGGATCCGGCGTGCTCGGTGGTGATCGGCACGAACCGCACGGTGTCGCCCGGCCGCAGCTGGCCGAGTTTCCAGCGCTGCCCGGTCACCACGGTCGCCGGGCAGACGAACCCGCCGAGGCTCGGCCCGTCCGGGCCCAGCAGGATCGGCAGGTCGCCGGTGTAGTCCACCGCGCCGATCGCGTACGGCGTGTCGTGGATGTTCGACGGGTGCAGTCCCGCCTCGCCGCCGTCCTCCCGCGCCCAGCGCGGCCGGGGCCCGACGAGCCGGACTCCGGTCCGCGCGGAGTTGAAGTGCACCTCCCAGTCGGTCGCGTAGAACGTCTCGACGTCGTCCGGGGTGAAGAACTCCGGCGCGGCGTGCGGTCCCTCGGACGCGCCGATCTCCCAGTGCGTCGCGAACACCGGGCGGTCGGCTTCGGGAACAGGCCCCGCGACCGCGTTCACCGGAACCGGGCCGGGGGAGAGGACGTCGCCGGTCGCCAGGGCGCGACCGCCGTGCCCGCCGAAGCCGCCGAGCGTGAACGTCGCCGCGCTGCCGAGGAAGTCCGGCACGTCGATCCCGCCGCGGACGAGGACGTACGCGCGGAGACCGGCGGTGCCGGTACCGACGTCGAGCACGCCCCCGGCGGGGACCTCGACCGGTGTCCACTGTGGAACGTCGCGGCCGTCGACGGTGACCGGGGACGGCGATCCCGTGACGCAAACGATTGCGTCGTCGGTGAACCGCAGTGAGACACCGTCCACGGTGCATTCGAGGCCGGGCGCGCCTTCGGGGTTGCCCAGCGCTCGGTTGCCCAGGCGCAGCGACAGATCGTCCATCGGCCCGTTCGGCGGGACACCCACGTGCCAGAACCCCAGCCGCCCCGGCCAGTCCTGGACGGTGGTCATGGTGCCGCCCCGCCGGACCTCGATCCGCGGTTCGGGGTCGGTGATCCCGTCGAGCGTCGCGGTGTCGTGCGTGACGTCGTGCAGCCGCCGATCCGCGGCGACCGCGCGCAGCTGGCCGAGGTTCGTGCGCACCCCGTCGACCCGGCTTTCGCCGAGCGCCGTGCTCAGCGCGGCCAGGGCTTCGGCGCGGTCGGCGCCGACGGTGACGACCTTGGCGAGCAAGGGGTCGTAATGCGTCGTCACCTTCGCGCCGGCTTCGACCCAGGTGTCGACCCGCACACCTTCGGGGAAGTCGGCGCGGGTCAGCAGCCCCGCGCTCGGCCGGTGCCCGGCGGCCGGGTCCTCGGCGTAGACCCGGGCTTCGACGGCGTGCCCGCGCGGTTCCGGCGAGGTGGCGAACATGCCGGTGTCGCCGTCGGCGAGCCGGAGCATCCACGCGACGAGGTCGATACGGTAGACCGCCTCGGTGACCGGATGCTCGACCTGGAGCCGCGTGTTCACTTCGAGGAACGCGGCCTCTTCGCGCACCGGGTCGTAGATGAACTCGACCGTCCCGGCCGACCGGTAGCGCACCGAAGCGCAGAGGTCGACGGCGGCGACGACCAGTTTCTCGCGCACCGCTTCGGGAAGCCCCGGGGCGGGACATTCTTCGAGCACCTTCTGGTTGCGCCGCTGCAGCGTGCAGTCCCGGGTGCCCAGCGCCAGCACCGCACCCGCGCCGTCGCCGAACACCTGGACCTCGACGTGCCGCGCGTGGGTCACGAGCCGTTCGAGGAACACGCCCGAGGTCGAGAAACTCTTGGCGGCGATGCTCTGCACCGCGTCCCAGGCTTCGCGGAGTTCTCCGGCGGACGCGCAGGCGCGCATGCCGATCCCGCCGCCACCGCCGGTGGCCTTGAGCATCACCGGGTAGCCGATCCCGGCGGCCGCCGTCTCGGCGTCGGCCAGGGTGTCCAGCAGGCCGGTGCCCGGCAGCAGCGGGACCCCGGCCTCGACGGCCTTCTCCCGCGCGGTGTGCTTGCTGCCGAAGACTTCGAGGTGGTCCGCGGCGGGACCGGCGAACCGGATCCCGGCCGCCTCCGCCGCCCTGGCGAACGCGGCGTCCTCGGACAAGAAGCCGTAGCCGGGATGGATCGTGTCCGCCCCGGTCTTCAACGCGGCTTCGATGAGGGCGTCGGCGAGGAGGTAGCTCTCCCTCGCCGGCGCCGGGCCGAGCCGGACGGCTTCGTCGGCAAGCCGTACGTGCGCGGCCGTGCGGTCGGCGTCGGAATAGACGGCGACCGTCGGAATGCCCATCTCCTGTGCGGTCCGGATGATCCGGACCGCGATTTCCCCCCGGTTGGCGACGAGCAGTTTCACGCGTCACCGCCGGTGACGACCATGCGGACGGCGGTCGGATCGAAACCGTTGCACGGGTTGTTGATCTGCGGGCAGTTCGACACCAGCACCAGGACGTCGGTCTCGGCGCGCAGCTTGACTTCGAGGCCGGGCGCGGAGATGCCGTCGACGATGCCGAGCGTGCCGTCCTGTTCGACCGGCACGTTCATGTACCAGTTGACGTTGCCCACCAGGTCCCGTTTGCCGAGGCCCCATTTCGCGCCCTCGGTCAGGAAGTTCTCGACGCAGGCGTGCTGGTACCGGGTGTGCTGGCCGTAGCGGAGGCTGTTGGACTCCTTGCTGCAGGCGCCGCCGATCGTGTCGTGCCGTCCGCAGGTGTCCGCGACGACGGTCAGCAGCGGGGCGCCCTCGCCGGTGCGCAGCACGCTGCCGGTGGTGAGGAAGATGTTGCGCTGGGCCGAGATCGTGGCCGCCGCGCTGTATCTCTTCGCCGTGTCGGCCGCGTCGTAGCAGAGGAAGTCGACGGCCTGGTTGCCGCCGAGGTCGATGATCGAGAGTGTCTCGCCCTTGCGCAGCACGGTGGAGTACGGTGCCCGTGCGGCCACTTCGGTATCGGAGATGATGGTCATGCCAGCCCCTTGGCGGTGAGGTAGTCGGCGGTGTTCTCGAAAGCGCGCTGCGCCTCGGGCGATGCTGTCCACTCGGGACTGTCCGGTGTGGACGGTGCGCTCCGCTGGGCGAGGACGCGCAGCGGGGTGACCGTGTAGTCCGGGCGCGGGTCGAGCGGATGCGCCACGTTCGCGATCAGGACGACGACCGGCAGTTCGGTGCGCAGGACCAAGGACTTGCCCGGTCCGGCCGAACCGGTGAACGTCAGCCCGCCGTCGGTTTCGACGTGGACGCCCTGGAAGAAGGACAGGCTCGGCGGGAGGTCGCGCGGTGTGAGTCCGTGCTTGGCCGCGGCGAGGGTGAACAGCGCGTTCCCCGACGGCGAGCCGCCCTGAGGGCTGCCGTCGCCGTAACGCTCGGCGTTCGAGTCCACAGTGGACGTTCCGCAGAGGGCGTCGTGCTTGCCGCTCTCGTCGGTGACGACGGTCGCGAGGACCCGCGCCTGATCCGAAAGCAGCGCGATCGCTTCGCTGAGGTACGCGTTCCACTGGACCTTCACCGTGTCCGCGACGTTCAGCCGCTCCCACGGCTGGTCGGCGTTGAACAGCAGCAGATGCGCGCAGGCGTCGCCGTCGACGTCGGTCAACCGCAGTTCCGTGCCGCGGGCGAGGACCTTGTGCGTGTAACCGCCGCCGGCGACGGTCTCGGCCCAGACCAGCTTCGCCGGGTCGATCCCGGACGGCGGATCCGGCCAGGTGGACGCGGGGATGGCGGGCATCGCGTCGGTCACCGTGCCCGCTTGGGCGCGTGCGTGGTCGCGAGCGCCGTACGTGGTCGATGTCGTGCTCATGGAACCTTCCTTCAGGTCGCGGGGACGGGAACCGTGGTGAGCGCGGAGCGGCGGCGCCAGCAGAGGTAGCCGGTGAGCAGCGCGGCGCCGACGAACTCGATCGGGAACAGCAGGACCCAGACGGAACCGGTACCGGCCAGGTCGTAGATGTCGGCTCGTGGCCAGGCGATGTTGACGATCATCATCGCGCCGTACCCTACTGCCGCCACGTTGACCGGAATAGCCCATCGCCCCAGGGAGAAATGGCCCGGTTCCGCGGTGAAACGCCCTTGGCGCCGCCGGATCAGCAGCGGTCCGGTCACCAGGACATAGGCGAGGTAGACCACGACCACCGAGGTTCCGGTGATGGTGCTGAAAATGGTCGGATTGCCGAGATTGAGCAGCAATAGGCCGATTGCCAGCAACCCGGACAGCACGGCCGGGGCGATCGGCGTGCCGGTGCGGGCGTTGACGGCGGAAAGGCGTTTGGCGCCGGGAAGCGCGCCGTCGCGGGCCATCGCGTAGATCAACCGGACGGTGCCGGTCTGGATGGTCAGGGTGCAGACGACGACGGCGATCGCGACGTCGGCGAGGAACACCCTGCCGAGTGTGTCACCGAAAACGGCCGTGATGACGTACGGCAGGCCTTTCCCCGCCAACTGCCCGTCGGTCAGGCTCGGGGCCGCCATCAGCGCGGTGATGACGACGGCGAGCCCGCCGACCCCGGAGATCAACAAGGCGCGGAGCACGGCACGCGGTGCGGTGCGGCGCGCGTTCTTGGTCTCTTCGGCGACGGAGGCCGCGGTGTCGAATCCGTACAGAACGTACGCGGCCATCAGCGCCGAGGCGAGAACACCGCCGACGCCGGGGCTTCCACCCGCGGGCTGGAGCACGACCTGCGGACCGCGGACCGCGAACAGCGCGAGACCGACGATCAGCACGAGGACGCCGACGAGTTCGGCCGCGACCCCGACGTCGTTGATCCGCGCCATGAGCCGCACGCCGCCCGCGTTGATCGCGGTGGTGACGACGATCAGCAGGGTGCCGAGCAGGACGGCGTTGCTGGCGCCGGTCGGCGACGTGATCGCCGGGTCCCCGCCGACGAGCTGGAAACCGCTCCAGACCGACGGGAGGACGACCTGCAGCGCGATCGCCGCGCCCGCCAGCGCGACGACACAGCCCACCAGCATCATCCAGCCGGCGAGCCACCCCGCGAATCCGGGGGAGAGGTGTTTCGCCCACTGGTAAACCGAGCCTGCCAGCGGGAATCGGGCGGCGAGTTCGGCGAAGTTGAGCGCGACGAGCAATTGCCCGGTGATCACCAGCGGCCATGTCCAGAAGAAGAGCGTGTCGCCGAAGGAATAGCCGAAGGCGAACAGCTGAAAGACCGTGGTCAGGATGGAAACGAAGGAGAAACCGGCGGCGAAGGCGGAGAAACCGCCCAGCGTCCGGCGAAGTTCTTGACGGTACCCGAAGGCGGAAAGGTCTTCGGAGGGCATTCCTGGGGCTCCTGTCTGAAGGGCCGAATTTCGATCGGCTGACCGAAATTAAGCGCGTGCGGGATCCTTCCGATCTCCGCCGGGTAAGCGCGGTGTTAACAGATACCGGATTCGGTAACCTGGGCCGACCGCCGGACGTAACAAAGATCTTCGCGGAGAAATGGCAGGATCGGATAGATGACAAAAACGACCGGGGTGGGCAGACCGAGGGCCAGCGGTGCGGCGGCGAGCAAGCGGGAAGCGCGGCTCGCCGTATTGGACGCCGCGGGGGAGCTGTTCACCGGCGCCGGGTACGCGGCGACGACCACCCGAGCCATCGCCGAACGCGCCGGGCTGCGCCAGGCGTCGCTCTACTACCACTTTCCGTCCAAAGAGGACATTCTCGCGGCGCTGCTGGAGGACACCGTCCGGCCGTCACTGGACGTCGCGGGCGGGCTGTCGGCCCAGCTCGCGCCGGTCGGCACACGGCTGTGGGCGCTGGCCTACGCGGACATCGACCTGCTCGGCAGCGCGCGGCACAATCTCGGCGCCCTGTACCTGCTGCCGGAGATCTCGTCGCCGAGACTGGCCCGGTTCCGGGCCGAGCGGGCGGAACTCAAACGCGTCTACGGCTCGCTCGTCGCGGCGGCCGGTGTCCCGGGCGAGCTGCTCGGCATCCGGACCGACCTCGTGTTCGGGCTCGTCGAGAGCATCGCGATCGTCCGGCGGGACCAGCCGGATCTGGACGTCGAGGCGCACGCCGTCGAGGGTGCCGACGGCGTGCTGAGGCTGGCCGGTCTCGGGGAGCCGGACACCGACCTGCGCGACTCGGCGCGGGCGCTACTGGAGGACTGAAGCCGGTCAGGCCGGGGTGGCGTGCAGCGCCTTGCTGAGCGCGGCCACGGTCAGCTCGACCTGCCACGGCCGCGCTCCGGCGTCGCGGAGGACCTGGGCGACGGTGTCCTCGCTCAGGTCCGCGGGCGGACGCCAGCAGGTGCGGCGCACCAGTTCCGGCAGCAGCAGGTTCTCCACCGGCAGCCGCCGGTCCTCCGCGATGGCGGCCAGCGCCGCGCGGGCGGCGGAAAGCCGGGCGGCGGCGTCGGGGTCCTTGTCCGACCAGCGGTTCACCGGCGGCGGGCCGTCGGTCTGCTGCGCGGGGGTGGGCAGTTCGTCGGCGGGGAGCGCGCGGGCGGCTTGGAGGTGCCGCAGCCAGCTCGCGGTGTACTTGCGCTGGACCCGGCCGCTGAACACCGGCAGCGCCTGCAGCTGTTCGACGGTCTTCGGGTCCGCGGTGACGGCGTTGATGATCGCGCTGTCGGGCAGGATCCGGCTCGGCGCGCGGTCGCGTTTGCGGGCGAGCTCGTCGCGTGCCTGCCACAGTTCGCGGACGGCGGCGAGGCCGCGGGCGCTGCGGATCTTGTGCACCCCGGACGTCCGCCGCCACGGCTCGGCCCGCGGGGCGGGCGGCGGCGCGGTGCGGACGGCCTCGAATTCCTGCTGGGCCCATTCGAGCTTGCCCTGGGCAGCGAGGTCGGCTTCGAGCTTCTCGCGCAGTTCGATGAGCAGCTCGACGTCGAGGGCCGCGTAGTTCAGCCAGTCGACGGGAAGCGGGCGCTTCGACCAGTCGGCGGCGCTGTGTCCCTTCTCCAGCTGGTAGCCGAGAAGGAGTTCGACGAGGGTGCCGAGGGCGACACGTTCGTACCCGGCGAGCCGCCCGGCGAGTTCGGTGTCGAACAGGCTCTTCGGGCGCAGGTCGAGTTCGGCGAGGCACGGCAGGTCCTGAGAGGCCGCGTGCAGCACCCATTCGGCGTCGTTGAGCACTTCCGCGAGGGGCGCGAGCTGCCCTTCGAGCGGAATGGGGTCGATGAGGAAGGAGCCGGCACCTTCGCGGCGCAGCTGGACCAGATAGGCCTTCGGCCAGTACCGGTAGCCGGACGCGCGTTCGGTGTCCACGGCGATGGCCCCGCTGCCGCCCGCGATCTTCGCGCAGGCTTCAGCGAGGGCTGTCGCGTCGGCGATCACCGGCGGAGTGCCCTCGGCGGGCTCGCGCAGGAGAACCGGTCCACCGGGGTCATCAGTGCCGGTCTGCGGGTCTGCCTGCGGATCTCCGGGTCGGTCGCCTTCCATAGGTGAAGACCCTACGGGACGAGCGGGCCGCGCCTGGTCCGCCCGCCCCGCAGGGCAGTTCGCCTTTGTCAGCGGATCACGCCGGCACGCATCGCCAGCGCCACCATCTGAGCCCGGTCACCCGTGCCGAGCTTGCGCCCGATGCGGGAGAGGTGGGATTTCACCGTGAGAGCGGAGAGGCTGAGTTCCTCACCGATCTCCTTGTTGCTCTGGCCGTCGGCGACGAGTTGCAGCACCTCCACCTCGCGCGCGGAAAGCTCGCGCGGGGTGTTGTCGGTGCCGGCGACTCGGGTGCCGGTGGCCAGGACCGGTGCGACGCTCGGGTCCGCGTAGACGCCGCCCTCGAGCACCCTGCGGACGCCGTCGGTCACTACGACCGGCGATGCCGACTTGAGCAGGTATGCCTGGGCGCCGGCCTGGAACGCCGACCTGACCGCGTACGGGTCGTCTGATGAAGCGAGCACCACAACGCGAGGCCAGCCGTGGCTACGGAGTTCCGTAACCAGCTCGATGCCGCTGCCATCCGGCAGTCCGAGATCGAGGATCGCCAGATCACAAGGCCCGGTGGCCTGTGCTCGCGCCCTCGCCTCGGCCACCGTGGCGGCCTCGTGGACGGTGCCCGCACCCATCTGTGCGAGTCTTGCTGAGATTGCCTCCCTCAACAGCGGGTGGTCATCGACCACCAACACGGAAAACAGCTCTTCCCGCGGGTGCGGAACCATGCTCGCCGGCAATGAACCGGCTGGCGTGGATCGGACGGCCTGAGAAATGCCGACGGTAGCCACGTCACTACCTCCCTGGAGTCGGTCGTGCCCCCCGACCGGCACCGGGACTTTCGGCCGTTTAGCCGCGCCAGCTTTAGACCGAAAGTGGTGTCGTCGATGGCACTGTAGCCGCCCTGAGGCCTTCACGGGGGGATCGAATGGGTATCTATCTCAAACGAGTAGTTACTCAGGGAGTTCGTTGTAACACGATCGGGCTAGTACACAGCCGGTGGCTAACGCATCGCCGAAAGAACGCGATGCACTGGGGTTACCGGGGTCCAACCGACTGTGCAGATGGACCGTGCACCTGCCGGTGCCTCTGCGCGGGAGCCTGCGGAGAGCAGTGTGCGGGAGGGCGGAATCCGCCTCCGGCATGGGGCTTGATCAACTTCGCGGAGAGTCATGATCGCTTCGCTGGGTGACCGCGACGGTCACGCTCCGGAGGCGTCGAGGGGTGTCTTCGGAGGGGTTTCCGGCCGACTTGATCTTGTTGCGGACGGTGACAGTGCGCGTAGCACGAACGGGGTGGTCCAGACCTCTGGGCAGGCGGCTCCGCGCAGGTGGGAGCTGGTCTAGTCCAGATGGTCCCGAAGGGGGCTTAGGTGGCGTACGGACGCTCTGAGAGGCCGCGAATGGGGTAAGCGAAGGCGCTCCCGGCCGCTTCGCGGATCCTTCGCAAGTACGTGAAGGCCCCCTTGCTTGCGCTAGGCGCAATGAAGGGGGCCTTCACGTACTTCGGCAGCCGATCCGGCGCGGGAGCAAGTGACCTTTAGTATCGGCAGCTTTCCTAGCAGCACTAGTTGGCCGGAAATCGCAAGATAACCCGAATGCTATGTCTCGATTGGTGGGATTCCGGCGTGTCGAGACGGCGGGCAAGTCCGTGAAGGCCTCCTTGAGGGACCCAGAGTCCCTCAAGGTGGCCTTCACGGAACGCAGGAGAGAAGCGCGGCGGTGGCGTGGTGGGTCGGGGTGGTCGTGAGTGGTAAGTGACGTTAGAACGTCATGTCATGTTT
>NZ_JBFBGL010000117.1:0-11993 GCF_040684635.1 Amycolatopsis sp. NPDC089917
CTGCGCCGCGCAATGCGATCTGCTGGTGTCGCGGAAACGCGAACGGTCCGGGATCGCCCAGCAGGTGCGGGAACGGCTGGTGCGCCTCGGCGGGGCTTTCGAGACATCAGACGTCGCGAAAGTGGCTTTCGCGACACCCATAGCCCGACCCAGCACGCCGAGTTCCCTGAAAATGAAGAAGGTCCCCTCCACCACGTCGTTGTGGTGAAGGGGACCTTCAGCGCATGCCGTGCGACGGGACTACAGCCCGGCGGCCGCGTTCTTGATCGCGGTCGCGAAGGTGCTCACCTCGGCATAGACGCCGGGAGCGTGTGCCCGCGCGCAGCCTTCGCCCCAGCTGACGATGCCGACCTGGATCCAGGCGTTGTTGGCGTCGCGACGGAACATCGGGCCGCCCGAGTCACCCTGGCAGGTGTCGACGCCGCCGGAGTTGACGTTGCCAGCGCAGATCTCTGCGTTGTCGATCAGGTCGGCGTAGCTGCCGCCCTGCGCCTTGCAGGTCGCGTCGGAGACGAACGGGACGTTGGCCTTGAGCAGGTAACGCTGCTGCGCGCCGCCCTCGGAAGCGGCACCCCAGCCGGCGACGGTGAACGTGCCGCTGTTGTACGCCGTCGTGGTGGCGATCGGCAGCGTGGCGATCCCGGTGACCGGGCTCGCGAGCTTGATCAGGGCCCAGTCACCACCGGTGGCGGTGGGGTAGGTCGGCGACCGGTGCACGTAGGTCGACTTGACCTTCTTGGCCGAGCCGCTCTGCAGGTCCACGACGCCGAGGGTCGCGGTGATGCTGGTGTTGGCCCCGGTGCGCGACACGCAGTGCGCGGCCGTCAGCACGATCTGCGAGGTGTAGAGCGCACCACCGCAGCCCATGGAAAGCCTGACCATCCAAGGGAATTCACCCTGAGCGGCCCGGGTTCCACCGACCACTTCGGTGGACGGCGGCTGCGCGGCCGCGGCGGGCGGGGCCGTGGCGAGGGCCGCCAGGGTTCCGGCCGCCGCGACGGCGATCAGGGTCTTTTTGAGCAGGCTGAACCGACGCTTGATGTCCAAGGGTTCATTCCTTCCGGCTGTCCACAGTGGAGGCAGGGAGACTGACTGCGGCTAACTGACTACAGCAGGTGGGCACAGGCCCGGACAACCGACTTTCTTCGGATCTTTCGGCCGTTGGTGGTGATTAACGGACGTTCGCTGCGAATCGCCGACGAATGGCGTAGCCCAGCGCGCCCAATGCCAGTACTCCGGACCCGGTGAGCACCGAAACCGCCGGAAGGCTGAAAGCGAGCACGGCGCATCCGAGCAGGCCGAGAGCTGGGATCACCCGACGTTCGCGCAAGGTCAATGCGCTGGCGTTCGCCACGGCGTAGTAGGCAAGGACGGCGAAGGACGAAAAGCCGATCGCGCCACGCAGATCGAGGGTGCTCGCGAGCAGGGCGACGACGACCCCGACGGCCAGCTCGGCCCGGTGCGGCACCCCGAAGCGAGGGTGCACCGCGGCCAGGAAACGGGGAAGGTGCCCGTCGCGCGCCATGGCCAGCGTGGTCCGCGAAACGCCCAGCACGAGGGCGAGCAGCGAACCGAGTGCGGCGAGCACGGCGCCCACGCGCACGACGGGAGTGAGCCAGGACCAGGACGACCGCGCGACACCCTCCGCGATCGGATCCGGGCTGCGGCCCAGAAGGTCAGGTCCGAGCTGGTACAGCAGGACGAACGCGAGGACGGCGTAGACGGCGAGGGCCAGTCCGAGCGCGATCGGCACGGCCCGGGGGATGGTGCGCGCCGGATCGCGGACCTCTTCGCCCAGCGTCGCGATCCGCGCGTAGCCGGCGAACGCGAAGAACAGCAGGCCCGCCGCTTCGAGCACGCCGCCGATACCGGGGGTGAGCACCGGACCGGGCGATCCGGACCGCATCGTGCCGCCGAAGACCATCGCCGCGACGGCCAGCGCCAGGATGGTCAGCGTGACGGACACGATCACCCTGGTCGCGAACGCCGAGCGCCGCACGCCGCGATAGTTCAACCCGGTCAGCGCGGCCACGACGGTCACCGCGAACACGCTCCGCCACGGCTGTCCGAGTCTGGGCGCGGCGTAGGTGACCACGGTCAGCGTCATCGCGGCGCAGCTGGCCGTCTTGCCGATCACGAAACCCCAGCCGGCCAGATGGCCCCAGAACTCGCCCAGCCGTTCCCTTCCGTAGACGTAGGTCCCGCCGGAAGCCGGGTAGAGCGCGGCGAGCCGGGCGGACGACGTCGCGTTGCAATACGCGATCACGGCGGCGAGGGCGAGCCCGGCGGGGAGCCACGCTCCCGCGGCGCGGGCGGCCGGGGCGAACGCGACGAAGACGCCTGCCCCGATCATCGAGCCGAGTCCGATGAAGACCGCGTCGCGGGTGCCGATCCGCCGAATGAGTGTGCCCTTTTCGTCCACGAGTGTGAGCGTGGCATGAACACTTCGTTCGGGTCAGTACAGGCACGGGGAAATCGCTCTAAGATCTCCGATTGTGAAAGCGCGTTCGCCCAGAGTTCATCCGCCCGCTGAGGGCCCGGTACGGGACGGAATTCCCGAGCACGGCCGCATTCCCCGCTATTACGCGGTCAAAGTCGATCTGCTCGACGTGATCGCCGAATTAGGTCAGGGAGCGGTACTTCCCACCGAAAGGGAACTGTCCGAACGCTTCGAGGTTTCCCGCGCGACGGTACGCCAGGCCGTCGGCGAACTCGTGCTCGAAGGCCGGCTCAGCAGGCGGCAGGGAAGCGGCACGTACGTCGCGGGCCCCAAGCTCGTCCAGCCGCTCGCCTTGGTGAGTTACACGGAAGGACTCAGGAGGCAGGGCATTCAGCCCGGCCGGAATCTGATCTCGCTGGAACGCCGCGAGGCGGGTCCGTCGCTGGCTTCGGAACTCGAAATCGATCCCGACGACGACGTGATCCACATCGAGCGCGTGCTGCTCGCCGACGACGAGCGGGTCGGGCTGGAATCGACCTATCTCACCGCCGCGCGATTCCCGACGCTGATGGATGTGTTCGATCCCACACAGTCGCTCTACGCCTGTTTGCGGGAAAGGCTCGGCGTGGTCTTCGACGGCGCGGAGGAGCGGGTCGAGACCGTGCTCGCGACGCCGCGCGAGGCGCTGCTGATCGGGACGAACCCGGCGCTGCCGATGCTGCTGATGCACCGGACCTCCTGGGGGACCGACGGCGTCCCGTTCGAGCGCGTCCGGTCGCTGTTCCGGGGCGACCGGCTCTCCTTCGAGACCCGCCTGGGCCGCGTGGAGTGATCGCCTCACGCATTTAGTCCTCCGGACGCGGTGGTTGCAGCTTCAACGACCGCAAGCAGAGGGCTAAACGCAAGGATAGTGTAACGCGAAGATAACAGGTCTGGTCCACATTTCGGAGGTCCTTCACCTGGAGTTAGAACGACGGTCACGGAGCGTTGGCGCTGGCAGGCGAGCGTCTGCGGTGTGCGAATCCTCATCATCGGCGGCGGAGTGCTCGGCACTCAGCACGCCTGGCAGGCCGTCGAACGCGGCCACGACGTCGTCCAGATCGAACGCGAACCCGAGGCCCGGGGCGCGTCCGTGCGCAACTTCGGGCTGGTCTGGGTCGGCGGCCGCGCCGGCGGCCCCGAACTGGAGACGGCCGCGCGGGCACGGGTGCTGTGGGAGCGCATCGGGGAACGCGTCGAAGGCATCGGCTTCCGGCCGAACGGCTCCCTCACCGTCGTCCGCACGGAGGCCGAGCTCGCCGTCGCCGAGGCCGCGGCCGCGAGCCCGGAGGACCGCGGCTTCAAGCTGCTCGACGCCGCCGAGACCCGCGAGCTGAACCCGGCCCTGCGCGGCGACTTCCTCGGCGCTCTCTGGTGCGATCGCGACGCCGCCGTCGAACCGCGCGTCGCCCAGCCCGCGCTGCGTGCCGAACTGGCGAAATCCGGCCGCTACACCTGGGTGCCCGGCCGTGAGATCCGCGACCTGACCGATCGCGGCGTCGTCGACGACACGGGCGAAACCCACGAGGGCGACGTCGTCGTGCTGTGCACCGGCGCCTGGACCGGTGGCCTGGTCAAGGAACTCGCCGGGCGGACCCCGGTCCGCCGGGTGCGGCTGCAGATGGCCCAGACCGAGCCGCTCGGGGAAACCCTCACCACCACGGTCGCCGACGCGGACAGCTTCCGCTACTACCCTGCCTACCGCGGCGAGGCACTGGACGGCCTCAACGCGGGCCAGCCGCAGGGCGAGATCGCCGCGGTCAACAAGATGCAACTGCTCATGGTCCAGCGCCTCGACGGCTCACTGACCATCGGCGACACCCACGAGTACGACGAGCCGTTCTCCTTCGACACCACCGAAGACCCGTACGACCACCTCGCCGAGGTCGCCGGGGCGCTGCTCGGACGGCCGCTCCCGCGCATCGCCCGCCGCTGGGCGGGGGTCTACGCCCAGACCACCGACACCTCCCGCATCGTCCACCGCGCCCGCGTCGCGGACAACGCCTGGCTCGTCACCGGGCCGGGCGGCCGCGGCATGACCTGTTCCCCCGCCATCGCCGAAGACACCGCCGAGGAGCTTTCGTGGTGAACACCGAACTCGTCGTCCTGGACATGGCAGGCACCACCGTCGCCGATGACGGCCTGGTGATCCGCGCCTTCACCGAGGCGATCGCCGCCGCCGGAGTGTCCGAAGAGGACACCCGGTTCCCCGGGATGCTCGACTACGTCGTCGAAACCATGGGGCAATCGAAGATCGTCGTCTTCCGCGCCCTGCTGGACGGCGACGAAAAGCTGGCCCAGCGCGCGAACTCCGCCTTCCAGGACGCCTACGCCAAGCTCGTGGCCGACGGCCACTGTCAGCCGATCCCCGGCGCGGAGGACACGATCCAGGAGCTGCGCGCCCAAGGCGTGAAGGTCGCGCTCACCACCGGCTTCGCCGCCGGAACCCAGAACGCGATCCTGGACGCGCTGGGCTGGCATGGTCTCGCCGACACCGTCCTGGCGCCGGGCGAGGGTGTTCGTGGACGCCCGTTCCCCGACCTCGTCCTCGCCGCCGCGCTGCGGCTCGAAGTCACCGATGTCCGCCGGATCGCCGTCGCCGGTGACACCCCTTCCGATGTCCAGACCGGGCTCTCCGCCGGTGCGTCGATCGTCGCCGGAGTGCTCACCGGATCGGCGAAGAAGCCGGAACTCGACGCCGCCGGCGCCACCCACGTCCTCGAATCCGTCCGCGACCTCCCCGCCCTGCTGTCCTAAAAGGAGCTTTGACGACATGAAGAAACTCGCGGCCGCAGCCCTCGCCGGGCTGCTCACGATCACCCTGGCCGCCTGTGGCGGCACCGCCGGCGGCGCGTCCGGCGACCAGACCGTCACGATGTACACAGTGGACGGTCTCGAAGACTGGTACGCCCAGCGCGTCGAGGAGTTCAAGGCCAAGACCGGCATCACCGTCCAGGCGGTGACCGCCGGATCCGGCGAGGTCGCCTCGCGGGTCGAGAAGGAGAAGGCCAACACCCAGGCCGACATCCTCGTCACCCTCCCGCCGTTCATCCAGCGCGCCGCGTCGCAGGGCCTGCTCGCGAGCACCACGCCGTCCGGCGTCGACCAGGTCCCCGCCGGGCAGAAGGACGCGCAGGGCCGCTACTTCGCCGTCATGAACAACTACCTCAGCTTCATCCGCAGCCCGCAGGCCTCGCCCAAGACCTGGGACGACCTGCTCGCGCCCGCGCTCAAGGGCAAGCTCCAGTACTCCACCCCCGGCGAGGCGGGCGACGGCACCGCGGTCCTGCTGCAGCTCCAGCACGTCCTCGGCGACCAGGGCGCCCTCGACTACCTCGCGAAGCTCGAAGCCAACAACGTCGGCCCGTCGTCCTCCACCGGCAAGCTCCAGCCGAAGGTCGCCAAAGCCGAGATCCTGGTGGCCAACGGTGACGTCCAGATGAACCTCGCCGAGATCGAGAAGAGCGGCGGTTTCGAGGTCTTCTTCCCGGCCGACGCGCAGGGCAAGCGGTCCACGTTCGCGCTCCCGTACTACGCCGGTCTCGTGAACAACGCCCCGCACGCCGAGAACGCCAAGAAGTTCCTGGACTTCCTGCTCTCGCCCGAGGTCCAGGGCAAGGCCGTCGACGCCTTCGGTGCCCCGTCGCGGACCGACGTCACGCCGTCCGGACCGCGCGCGGACAAGGTGAAGGCCGCCCTCGACGGCGTCGAGATCTGGCAGCCGGACTGGGACGCCGTCCTCGGGAAGCTCGACACCGACCTCACCGCGTACAAGAAGGCCGTGGGCCGATGACCCCGGCGGTCGAATTCCGCGGGGTGTCCGTCCGGTTCGGACAGACGACCGCCCTCTCGCCACTGGACCTCACCGTGGCGAGAGGGGAGACCCTCGCCATGCTCGGACCGTCCGGCTCCGGCAAGTCGACGGCGCTGAAGGCCCTCGCGGGCTTCGTCGTGCCGAGCACCGGCCGGGTCCTGCTCGACGG
The DNA here is from genome assembly GCF_040684635.1 of Amycolatopsis sp. NPDC089917. Lineage (NCBI taxonomy): Bacteria > Bacillati > Actinomycetota > Actinomycetes > Pseudonocardiales > Pseudonocardiaceae > Amycolatopsis > Amycolatopsis sp. NPDC089917. Next base: position 6,463 of record NZ_JBFBGL010000117.1, read on the forward strand.
CGAGGACGTCACCGAGCTGCCCCCGCACCGCCGCGGCCTCGGTGTGGTCGTCCAGAGCTACGCGCTGTTCCCGCACATGCGGGTCGAGGCCAACGTCGCTTTCGGCCTCAAGGCGAGGAAAACGTCCCGGGCGGAGACCGCGAGCCGGGTCGCCGAGGCACTGGACCTGGTCGGGATGGGCGAGTACGCGCGCCGGTACCCGCGTGAGCTCTCGGGCGGGCAGCAGCAGCGGGTCGCGCTCGCGCGGGCCCTGGCGATCAGGCCGCGGGTGCTGCTGCTGGACGAACCGCTGTCCGCCCTGGACGCCTCGCTGCGCGAGGACATGGTCGCGGAACTGCTGCGGCTGCGGGCGGAACTGCCCGACACCACGCTGATCTACGTCACCCACGACCAGGGCGAGGCGCTGGCCCTGGCCGACCGGATCGCCGTCATGCGCGACTCGAAGCTGGTCGAACTCGGGCCGAGCCGCGAGCTCTACCAGCGGCCCTCGACGGAGTTCACCGCGAGCTTCCTCGGCGCGTCCAACCTCATCCCAGTGGAACCGATCCAGCCCGACGGCACCCTGGTCCGGCTCGGCGACCGCGAACTGGCGGCCGACCCGTCCGGGACGTTCCGGACCGGGCAGTCCGTCGCGCTCGGCGTCCGGCCGCACCGGGTCGGGATCACCGCGGTGGACACCCCGGGCGCGCTGCCCGCCGTGCTGCGCGGTGTCCAGTGGCGTGGCACGGGCTTCCGGCTCGACCTCGAACTCGCGCACAACGGCGACGAGGTCCGGGCCGAGGTGCCGGACGTCGAGGGACTGCCCGGCGTGGGGGAGCGGGTCGGAGTGTCCATTCCGGACGGGTGCCCGCTGGTGGGCATCGGATGACCGGCCTCGCGCTCGCCGCCACGGCGGCACCGGCGCGGCGGCGGGAGAAACAGCCCGGCCGCGGCTGGCTCCTGCTGCCGCCGGTGCTCGTCCTGCTCGGTTTCTTCGGCTACCCGCTGGTGCTGGTCGTCCTCCAGTCGCTGGAATCGAAGACGGGAGAGTTCGGGCTGTCGGTGTGGCTCGACGTCCTGGGCTCGGCGGAATTCCGGGACGCCGCCTGGAAGACCGTCGCGCTCGCGCTCGGCGCCACCGCGGGCTGCGTGGTGCTCGGGACCTTCCTCGCGCTGGTGATCGCCTTCGTGCCGTTCCCCGGCGCGCGGGCGCTTTCGCGGCTGGTGGACACCGTGCTCGCGTTCCCGTCGTTCCTCATCGCGCTCGCGTTCACCTTCATCTACGGCAGCGCGGGCATCCTCGGCGCGGGCGGATTCCTGTACTCGCCGTTCGGGATCCTGCTGGCGGAGATCACCTTCTACACGCCGTTCGTGATGCGGCCGGCGCTCGCCGCGTTCGGCCAGGTGTCGTCGGCGCAGATGGAGGTCGCGGCCAGCCTCGGCGCGAGACCCGGCCGCGTGCTGCGCCAGGTGATCCTGCCGGAGGCTTTGCCGTCACTGGCTTCCGGCGCCTGTTTGACCATGCTGCTGGCGATGAACGAGTTCGGCATCGTGCTGTTCCTCGGCGCCAAGGACGTCACGACGTTGCCGATGCTCGTGTACGGCAAGGGAATCGTCACCTTCGACTTCCCGCAGGCGTGTGTGATCGCGGTGGTCAACGTCGTGTTCTCCCTCGCCCTGTACGGAACCTACCGGCGACTGACGAAGGGAGGCCGTCGTGCTGCTGTGGACCAGGCGTAGCCGTTTCCTGCTGTGGGCGGTGTTCGCGGTGCTGTTCACCGCGATCGTGCTGGCACCGCTGCTGATGATCGTGCTCGCGTCGGTCGCCGGGAGCTGGACAGGACTGCTGCCGGGCGCGCTCACCGGCTCGCATTTCGCGCAGGCGTTCTCCGGCGAGACCTTCGCGAGTCTTTCCGTGAGCATCCAGACCGGTGTCATCGCGTCGGCGGTCTCCGTGCTGCTGGGGACCTGGGCCGCGCTCGCGTCGCAGTCCGCTGGTGGCAGGGTCCGGAAGGTCGTCGACACCCTGTTCCACCTGCCGATCGCGGTGCCGTCGGTGGTGCTGGGGCTGGCGCTGCTGGTCGCGTTCAGCCGTCCGCCGCTGGCCTTCAACGGCACGCGCTGGATCGTGCTGCTCGGGCACGTGATGATCCTGCTGCCGTTCTCCTACAGCACCGTCTCCGCCGCGATCGCGCGGATGGACCCGTTGCTGGCGCAGGCCGCGGCGAGCCTCGGCGCGGGACCGGTCCGGGTGCTGCTGCGGGTGCGGCTGCCGGTGCTGCTGCCGTCGATCTCGGCGTCGGCGAGTCTCGCGCTGGCGATGTCGATGGGCGAACTGGGCGCGACGATGATGCTGTACCCGCCGGACTGGCGCACGCTGCCCGCGAGCATCTTCGCGCTCACGGACCGGGGGCAGGTGTTCCTGTCGTCGGCGAGCACGGTGCTGCTGCTGGCCGTCACCCTCGCCGGGGTGGTGATCCTCGGACTGGCCCGCGGCAGAGCTGCCCAGCGTTGATGCAACCTTTCGCCGGGTTCACGACGTCTTGCCGCCATGAAGAACGCAGCGAAGACGCTGGGTGCGGGGCTCGTGCTCGCCGCCACGGCCGCCTGCGGCGCGGGCGGCCCGGGAGCACCGGCGAACACGAGCACCCCACCGGTCGTCACCACACCCTCGGATCCGCCCACCTCGCTCACGGCGAGCCCGCCGGTCGCGAAACCGCCGATGTCGCGCCCGACCGTCGGCCCGCCGCCGATGGACAAGATGCTGCCGCCGTCCCAGGTGGACGCCAAGGTGCCCGCGCAGGTCAGCGCGGAGAACGGCGGCCTGAACGTGCACCTCGAACTGAGCGGGTGCGACGAGGCGACGGCGAACCTCGCCGGGCAGAACGCGCAGCGGGTCGTGGTCAAGGTGAAGATCGACCACGGCGAACCGGGCCGGATGTGCCCGCAGGTCATCCGCTACGCCGTCCTGCCGGTGAAACTCGCCGAGCCGCTCGGGCCGCGGACCGTCGTCCTGGAAGCGGGTTGAGATCATGTGCAACCCCACGGCGGCTTCGTTCCGTCCCAGTCGCATGAGGTACTTAACGAATGTCATCGGCCTTGGCCTGATCGTCGTTGCGGTATCCGCCTGCGGGGCGCAGAACCAGGCGGCGGAACCCGCGGCCGGACCCGGGAGCGGCACCCTGAGTACCGTCCCGCCGTCGCCGACCGCCCCGCCGTCCTCGGCGCCGCCGTCCGTGCCCGGCAGCCAGCCCGGGATGCCGGGCGCGCCGCGGCAGGAGGTCCCGGAAGGCAGCACGAAGGTGCCGGACAAGCAGCTCGACGGGTCCGCGCTGCCCGCGGACTACCCGCGTGAGGTGTACACCAGCAACGGCGGGACGATCCTGAACATCCGCGGCCAGGAAGGCGGCTGCGGGCACGCGACGGCGGAGGCCGCGCAGCAGGACGGCACCAGGGTCACCGTCAACCTGACCGAACTGAAGGGTCAGACGGGCCAGATGTGCACCATGGACATCCGGCATCCGGTGATCTCGGTGGCGCTGGCGCAGCCGCTGGGGGAGCGGACCGTCGTTCTCAAGCAGATGCGGTAACGCGCCGGGGAACCCCCCGGGATGTCATGAAAGGGTCGTTCAGGACGTTTTTCGTCCTGAACGACCCTTTCATGACACTGGGACTCAGCGGAAGCTGATCTGCAGCACCGGTTCCGAAGTCGCCTCGAAGAAGTCGTTGCCCTTGTCGTCGATGACGATGAACGCGGGGAAGTCCTCGACCTCGATCTTCCAGACCGCTTCCATCCCCAGTTCGGCGTACTCGAGGACGTCGACCTTCTTGATGCAGTCCTGCGCGAGCCGCGCGGCCGGGCCGCCGATCGAGCCGAGGTAGAACCCGCCGTGCTCGTTGCACGCGGCGGTCACCTTCTTGGACCGGTTGCCCTTCGCCAGCATCACCAGCGAGCCGCCCGCGGCCTGGAACTGCTCGACGTAGGAGTCCATGCGGCCGGCGGTGGTCGGCCCGAAGGAACCCGACGCGTAGCCCTCGGGCGTCTTCGCCGGGCCAGCGTAGTACACGGGGTGGTCGCGAAGGTACTGCGGCATCTCCTCACCCGCGTCGAGCCGCTCGGCGATCTTCGCGTGCGCGATGTCGCGGGCGACGACGAGCGGGCCGGTCAGCGACAGGCGCGTCTTCACCGGCAGCTGCGAGAGCTGGGCGCGGATCTCGGCCATCGGGCGGTTCAGGTCGACGGTCACCACCTCGTCGGACAGGTCGTCCTCGGTGACGTCCGGCAGGAACTGCGCCGGGTCGCGCTCCAGCTGCTCCAGGAACACGCCGTCGGCGGTGATCTTCGCCTTGGCCTGGCGGTCGGCCGAACACGAGACGGCCACGCCGACCGGGCAGGACGCGCCGTGGCGCGGCAGGCGGATCACGCGGACGTCGTGGCAGAAGTACTTGCCGCCGAACTGCGCGCCGATGCCGAACTGGCGCGTCATCTCCAGCACCTGCTGTTCGAGGTCGACGTCACGGAATCCGTGGCCCAGCTCGGAACCTTCGGTGGGGAGGTCGTCGAGGTAGCGAGCCGAGGCCAGCTTCGCGACCTTCAGGTTGAACTCCGCCGACGTGCCGCCGACGACGATCGCGAGGTGGTACGGCGGGCAGGCGGCGGTGCCGAGGCTGCGCAGTTTCTCGTCGAGGAACTTCGCGAGCCGCTTCGGGTTCAGGACCGCTTTCGTTTCCTGATAGAGGAACGTCTTGTTCGCGCTGCCGCCGCCCTTGGCCATGAACAGGAATTCGTAGCTCGGGTCGCCTTGCCCGTCTTTGTGATAAAGCTCGATCTGCGCGGGCAGGTTGGTGCCCGTATTTCGCTCATCCCAGAAATTCACCGGCGCCATCTGCGAATAGCGCAGATTCAACTCCTGATAGGCGTCGAAAATGCCCCGGGACAGCGCGCGCTCGTCGTCGGCGCCGGTGAGGACGCCCTCGCCGCGCTTCCCGATCACGATCGCGGTGCCGGTGTCCTGGCACATCGGGAGGACGCCGCCGGCGGAGATCGCCGCGTTGCGCAGCAGGTCCATCGCGACGAACCGGTCGTTGCCGCTGGCCTCGGGGTCGTCGACGATCGCGCGCAGCTGGGCCAGATGTGACGAGCGCAACAGGTGCTGGATGTCGGTGATCGCGGTCTTGGCGAGCTTGGTCAGCGCCTCGGGCTCGACCTTGAGGAACTTCCGGCCCGCGGCCTCGACGACCTCGACACCTTCGGTGCCGAGAAGCCGGTATTCGGTACGGGTGTCCTTGGCGAGCGGAAGGACTTCGGTGTGCTGGAACGTGGTGGGCGCCACTGCGCGGGCTCCTTTGCCGGCATCGGGAACCCGCCCACGGTACCCAAGCCCGGGCGCCGGGCCGGACAGGCCACGGCCGAAGTAACCGGGGCCACTGCCGGTGGGCGCCCACGTGAGTGGGTCGTGGGGGGGGGGGGGGGGGGGTTTTTAAGGAAACCCACCGACAGCCCCACAAAGACAAGAAAGAAAGGAGACGAGGTAGAAAGGGCGGCGGCCGCG
>NZ_JBFBGL010000118.1:0-10777 GCF_040684635.1 Amycolatopsis sp. NPDC089917
GTCCGTGAAGGCCTCCTTGAGGGACCCAGAGTCCCTCAAGGAGGCCTTCACGGACTTGAGCGGAGAGCGGGCTAGACTCCGCTCGATGCGTATCACGGTCTTCCGGCGGCTGATGGCCGACGAATTCGGTCCCGGACGTGCGGAAACCCTCTCCAGGGATCACGTCTTCGGCGAACTCGGGGGCCGGACCGTCGAACAGGCCCTCGACGCGGGAACCTCGGCGAAGGACGTCTGGCGAGCGGTCTGCGACGCCTTCGAGATCCCGCCGGAGCGTCGCTGACCTCGGTGAAAGGGCAAGAACCCTAGCGCAACGGCGTGTCGGCCACGGCCTCGAACACACGTTCGTCTATGGTGTTGTCCACAACGGGGTCAGCGATCCACAGCTTGGGCGCGAGGCCTGGAATTGTCGGTGGTCGCCCGTAGCGTCGGACCCGACAGCTCAGAACAGAACAAGCCCTACCCGGCTCAACCAACGAGGTGGACTCCATGGCACCAGCAGCACCCGACAAGGACAAGGCGCTCGAACTGGCCCTCGCCCAGATCGACAAGCAGTACGGCAAGGGCTCGGTCATGCGCCTGGGCGAGGAGGGCCGCGCGCCGATCGAGGTCATCCCCACCGGCGCCATCGCCCTCGACGTCGCGCTCGGGATCGGCGGCCTGCCCCGCGGCCGGGTCATCGAGGTCTACGGTCCGGAGTCCTCCGGTAAGACCACCGTCGCGCTGCACGCGGTCGCCAACGCGCAGAAGAACGGCGGCATCGCCGCGTTCATCGACGCGGAGCACGCGCTGGACCCGGAGTACGCCAAGAAGCTCGGCGTCGACACCGACGCGCTGCTGGTCTCCCAGCCGGACACCGGTGAGCAGGCGCTCGAGATCGCGGACATGCTGATCCGCTCCGGCGCGCTCGACATCCTGGTCATCGACTCGGTCGCCGCGCTCGTGCCCCGCGCCGAGATCGAGGGCGAGATGGGTGACAACCACGTCGGTCTCCAGGCGCGGCTGATGAGCCAGGCGCTGCGGAAGATGACCGGTGCGATGAACAACTCCGGCACCACCGCGATCTTCATCAACCAGCTGCGCGAGAAGATCGGCGTCATGTTCGGTTCCCCGGAGACCACGACCGGTGGTAAGGCGCTGAAGTTCTACGCGTCGGTCCGCCTGGACGTCCGCCGGATCGAGACGCTGAAGGACGGCGGCGAGCCCGTCGGCAACCGCACCCGCGTCAAGGTCGTGAAGAACAAGGTCGCGCCGCCCTTCAAGCAGGCCGAGTTCGACATCCTCTACGGCAAGGGCGTCTCCCGCGAGGGCTCGTTGATCGACATGGGTGTCGACCAGGGCATCCTGCGCAAGTCCGGTGCCTGGTACACCTACGAGGGCGACCAGCTGGGCCAGGGCAAGGAGAACGCCCGCAAGTTCCTGCTGGACAACCCGGACATCGCGAACGAGATCGAGAAGCGCATCAAGGAGAAGCTCGGCATCGGTGCCGCCGTCGACGCCGAAGCCGCACCCGCGCCGGTCGACTTCTGAGTTCCGGGTCACGCCGGAGGCGTAGTCGCCGATAGACCGTTTCGACTGGAGTGATAGCTGAAAATGCGAGCGCCCAAGGTGGATCCGGCGGAGCTGCCGCCGGACGAGCGGAGGAAGAAGGCCAAGGAGATCTGCTTCGATCTCCTGGCCGCGCGCCCGCGCTCCACGGACGAACTGCGTCAGGCCCTCAAACGCAAGGGCTTCGACGAGGAGACGACGGAGACCCTGCTCGGTAAGCTGGACCAGGCAGGGCTCATCAACGACGCCGAGTTCGCCGAGATGTGGGTTCGTTCCCGCCATGCCAACATGGGCCTGGCAAGGAACGCCCTCGTGGCCGAACTCAAACGCAAAGGAATCGATGGGGATATCGCCGTCCAGGCCGCCGACGAGGTGGACCGAGAGGCAGAGGAGCAGCGCGCCCGAGAGCTGGTACGGAAGCGCATGCGCTCCTTGGGCAACGTCGACGAGCAGACGGCGATCCGCCGCTTGCTGGGCTTCCTCGCCCGCAAGGGCTATCCCCAAGGGCTGGCCTACACCGTGATCCGCGACGAACTCCGCGAGTTCGGCGCCGAATCGGCACTCCTGGACGACGCCACCCTCGACTGAGCTCCCCTCCAGACAAGCTGCTCACCGGCCGAGCGGGCATCTGCCCGCCGGCCGGTGTTTTGCGTTCTCACGGCAGCGGTGACGAGCCAGCGACGCGTCCCGAGCGCCACGCATGGGACGCTGAGTGTCCCCAGCGGTCCGCGGGACATACATGAGGGGCGGTCCACCAAGCTGAGGCGCTGACCAGCGCCGATACGACCGATCAGGAATCAAGAAGCACCGGGCACCCGCTGAGAAATAGCGTTACCGGCATGAACTTCATCGACGCCATCACCCTCGAAGTGGCCGACACCGAGGCCGCCGAAAGCTTCTACTCCACCGCCTTCGGGCTCGGCGTCCAGCTGCGTCTGCGCGCCTCGCAGGAGCCCTCCACCGGCTTCCGCGGCTACACCCTCTCCCTCACGGTTTCCCAGCCCGCCAACGTCGACGCGCTCGTCGACGCCGCCGTCACCGCCGGCGCGACCGTGATCAAGCCCGCCACGAAATCGATGTGGGGTTACGGCGGCACCGTCCAGGCCCCGGACGGCGCCATCTGGAAGATCGCCACCTCGGCCAAGAAGAACACCGGTCCCGCCACCCGCGAGTTCGACGACATCGTCCTGCTGCTGGGCGTCGCCGACGTGGCCGCGAGCAAGAAGTTCTACACCGAGCACGGCCTCACCGTCGGGAAGAGCTTCGGCCGCATGTACGTCGAGTTCGAGTCCGGTTCGGACCCGGTCAAGCTGGCGCTGTACCGGCGCAAGGCCCTCGCCAAGGACGCCGGCGTCTCGCCGGAGGGCACCGGATCGCACCGCATCGCGATCTGCGGCGCCGCCCCGTTCACCGACCCGGACGGGTTCGCCTGGGAGACCTCCACGCTCGCCGCCCAGTCCTGATGTGCCAGTACCGGATGCCCCCGCTCGCCGCCTACCTTGGAGAAAACACCATGACCACCACGTACGAAGGATTCACGGCCGAAGAGAAGGCCGCGATGAAGGAGCACGCGCAGGACATGAAGAAGGCCGCGCGCCGCAGCTCGGCCGCGGACAAAGCGGCGGCGGCGGAGCAGGACGTGGTCGCCAAGATCGCCGAGATGACCGACGAGGACCGGGTGCTGGCCGAGCTGGTCCACGCCGTCGTGACGGCGAGCGCCCCGGAGCTCGCGTCGAAGCTCTGGTACGGCCAGCCCGCGTACGCGCTGGACGGCAAGATCGTCTGCTTCTTCCAGGCAGCGGCCAAGTTCAAGACGCGGTACGCGACGCTCGGCTTCAACGAGGCCGCCCAGCTGGACGACGGCGCGATGTGGGCGACGGCCTTCGCGCTGACCGAAGCCACTCCCGCGGTGAAGAAGCGCGTCACCGCTCTGGTGAAGCAAGCCGTCAGCTGAGAGTGGCAGCTCGCTTTACCGCGTGAGTGGCCACTCGCGGTACGGTGGCGGAACCCTAGGCTCGGGTGATCACTTGGAGGACCACATGATCACCATCGAGCCACTGAAGTCCGAAGACCGCGAAGCCTGGGAGAAGCTGTTCCGCGCGTACATCGCCTTCTATGAACGTGTCGCACAGCAAGAGGTTTACGACCGCGCCTGGCGCGAGTTCCGCACGGGGGAGCGGATGCACGCGCTCGGCGCGCACGTGGACGGCGAGCTGGCCGGGATCGTGCACTTCCTGGTGCATCCCAGCACTTCCGCGCTCACCGACGTCTGTTACCTGCAGGATCTCTTCACCGCGCCGGAATCCCGGGGCAAAGGTGTCGCGCGGGCACTGATCGAGGCGGTCGCCGACTGGGCACGCGACCGTGGCTACGACCGCGTTTACTGGCACACCAAGGAATCCAACACCACGGCGCGCCGCCTGTACGACCAGGTCGCGGTCAACCGGGGCTTCATCCAGTACCAGCTGCCGCTCTGAAAACAGTGAAGGCCACCTCCGAGAAGGTGGCCTTCACAAAGAAGATCAGAGCTTCGAGGCCTCCGCCGCGAAGGCCTCGATCTTCCCGAAGTCCTTGGCAGCCAGCGCGTCCTTCGGCGTCAGCCACGAACCACCGATGCAGCCCACAGTGGACAGTGCGAGGTAGTCCGGCGCGGTCTTCACGGTGATCCCGCCGGTCGGGCAGAACCGCAGCCCGGGCAGCGGCCCGGCGATCGACTTCAGGTAGGCCACCCCGCCGCTGGCCTCGGCGGGGAAGAACTTCAGGGCGGTCAGGCCGCGCTCGGCCAGCCGCATCGCCTCGGACACCGTGCTCGCGCCCGGCAGGAACGGCAGGCCGGTGTCGAACGCGGCGTCCAGCACCGAGTCGGTGCAGCCCGGCGTGACCAGGAACTTCGCGCCGGCGTCGGCGGCCTGCTTGGCGTGCTCGGGCGCGGTGACGGTCCCGGCGCCGATGACGATCTCTGGGACCTCCGCGGCGATCCGCTCGATGGAGGCGAGCGCCGCCGGGGTGCGCAGGGTCAGCTCGATCACGCCGATGCCGCCCGCGAGCAGCGCCCGCGCGGTGGGCACCGCGTCGGCGGCGTCGTCGAGCACGACGACGGGCATCACGGGGGACAGGCCGAGCAGGTCGGCGCCGGTGGTCACTGGGTTACCTCCACAGGGGTCAACGTGTGCGCCGGAGCGCCGAAGTGTTCCGGCGTGAGCGGTCCGAACACGCTCGCGCCCTGATCGGCGGGGCCGACCGCGCGGCGCAGCGCCGCGAACAGCTCCCGGCCGGTGCCGGTCCAGGATGCCTCCGAAGGCGGGGAGTCCACCAGCTCACGGCGGGCGAGTTCTTCGTCACCCACGAGGACGTCGAGTGTCCCGGCCTTGGCGTCGAGGCGGACGACGTCGCCGTCGGCGATCCGTGCGATCGGGCCGCCCACGGCGGCTTCCGGGGTCACCTGGATCGCCGCGGGGATCTTGCCGGACGCGCCGGACATCCGGCCGTCGGTGAGCAACGCCACCTGGTGCCCGCGGTCCATCAGCACCCCGAGCGCCGGGGTGAGGCCGTGCAGTTCCGGCATCCCGTTGGCCTGCGGACCCTGCTGCCGGATGACCACGACGACGTCGCGGTCCAGTTCGCCGGCCTCGAAAGCGTCCTTGAAGGACTTCTGGTCGGTGAACACCCGCGCCGGGGCCTGGACGATCCGGTGCTCCTGGGCCACCGCGGACACCTTGATCACCGCGCGGCCGAGGTTGCCCGCGACCATCCGCAGCCCACCGTCGGCGGCGAAGGGACGCCACGCCGGGCGGAGGACATCCTCGTCGAGGCTGCGCGTCGGGACGTCACGCCAGACCAGTTCGCCCTCGGAGAGGATCGGCTCCTGCCGGTAGCGGTGCAGCCCCGGCCCGGCGACGGTCTGGACGTCCTCGTGCAGCAGGCCCGCGTCGAGCAACGTGCCGACCAGGAACTGGATGCCCCCGGCGGCGTGGAAGTGGTTGATGTCCGCGCTGCCGTTCGGGTACACGCGGGCCAGCAGCGGGACCACCGACGACAGGTCCGAGAAGTCGTCCCAGGTCAGCTGAATGCCCGCGGCAGCGGCGATCGCGACGAGGTGCATCGTGTGGTTGGTCGAGCCGCCCGTGGCGAGCAGCGCGATCACGCCGTTGACGACGGCCTTCTCGTCGATCACCCGCGAGATCGGCGTGTACTCCTCGCCGCGCGAGAGCTTCACGACGCGGCGCCCGGCCTCCTCGGTGAGCACGCGCCGCAGCGGCGAGTTCGGCTGCACGAAGCTGGCGCCCGGCAGGTGCAGGCCCATCACCTCGACGACCATCTGGTTCGAGTTGGCCGTGCCGTAGAAGGTGCACGTTCCCGCCGAGTGGTACGAAGCCGCTTCGGCGTCCAGCAGGTCTTCGCGGGTCGCCTTGCCCTCGGCGTAGAGCTGGCGCACGCGCGCCTTCTCCTTGTTCGGCAGGCCCGAGTTCATCGGCCCGGCGGGCACGAGGATCGCCGGGAGGTGCCCGAACGACAGCGCCCCGATCAGCAGGCCGGGGACGATCTTGTCGCAGACGCCGAGCAGCAGTGCCGCGTCGAACATGTCGTGCGAGAGCGCGATCGCGGTCGACATCGCGATCACCTCGCGGCTGAACAGCGACAGCTCCATGCCGGGGCGGCCCTGCGTGACGCCGTCGCACATCGCGGGCACGCCGCCGGCGAACTGGGCCACGCCGCCCGCCTGGCGGACCGACCCCTTCAGCATCGCGGGGTACTCCTGCATCGGCTGGTGCGCCGAAAGCATGTCGTTGTAGGACGAGACGATCGCGACGCCCGGCGCCCGCGCGGCGCGCAGTGCCGCTTTGTCGACACCTTCCATGGCGGCGAAGCCGTGGGCGAGGTTGCTGCAATCGAGGCCGCGCCGGACCGGCCCTTCCTCGTGGGCGGCGGCGACGCGGTCGAGATACGCGGCGCGCGTCTCGGCACTGCGGGCGGCGATACGCCCGGTGACTTCGGCGATGATGGGGTGGACGTTCGGGGCGGTGCTCATGTCCGGCTCCGGATCACTGATCGTGGTGGTCCGCGGGACGGCAACGCTGACGTCGCTGGGTCGTGACAGTGGCCACAGTAACCCAGGGGAAAGCCCGAATCAAAATCGATACAGAAGATCGACTCGCGTGACCTCCGTCACGCCCCTAGGTTCTACTGTGCTACTTGTCACATTGCACAACGCGCGGCAGAGTCGAGACGGCGAGGAATCGCTTGCCTTCGAAGGCTCAAGCGGCCAACCGAACCGACCATCGGGAGGTACCGATGTCCACCACAGAGATCGCCGAGCTTCGGCGAGCCATCGGTCAGCTGAGGCAGTGCGTCGGCGCGCTGCGATCCCGGTACGGCGACGCGTCAGCGGTACGGCGGCTGGCGAACGACGTGGAGCGGCTCGACATCGACGCGACGGATCTGGACACGACCCCGCACGCGGTCCCCGCGCAGGCGAAGGCCGCCGAACGCGTCCCCGTGCCCGATACGCCCTACGACCCGGCGCTCTGGCACGGCGCCGATGACGAAGGCGTCGGCGGCTACAAGCGCGACCAGCGGTGAGCGCCCCCGCCGGCAGTGAAGCCGGACGGGGTACGGGGGTCCGCGCACCGTCGCGGGCCCGGATCGCCGAAAAAACGCTGCGCACCGACCGGTGGTGGCTGTCCCCGCTGCTGACCGTCCTCGGCCTCTCCGCCTTCATCATCTACGCGACCATCAGGGCCTTCGTGCGCACCGCGTACTGGGTGCCCGAATACCACTATCTGACGCCGTTCTATTCGCCTTGCGTCTCGGCGTCCTGCGTCGAAGGCTCCCGGCATTTCGGGACCTGGTTCGGCGAGCTGCCGGGTTTCATCCCGCTCGGCTTCCTCGTCCTGCCGTTCCTGCTGGGCTTCCGGCTGACCTGCTACTACTACCGCAAGGCCTACTACCGGGCCGTCTGGTTCTCGCCGCCCGCGTGCGCGGTCGCCGAACCGCACGCGAAGTACACCGGGGAGACCCGGCTGCCGCTGATCATCCAAAACGTCCACCGCTACTTCTTCTACGTGGCCGTGGTCGTCTCGCTGGTCAACACCTACGACGCGATCACCGCGTTCCACGGCATCGACGGCGGGTTCGGTTTCGGGCTCGGCAACATCGTGCTGCTCGGCAACGTGATCCTGTTGTGGGCGTACACGGTGTCGTGCCACTCGTGCCGGCACGTGACCGGCGGCAGGCTCAAGCACTTCTCCAAACATCCAGTCCGCTACTGGATCTGGACCCAGGTGACGAAACTCAACACCCGCCACATGGCGCTGGCGTGGACGACGCTCGGCACGCTCGTGCTGACCGACCTCTACGTGATGCTCGTGTCCAGCGGCGCGATTTCGGATCTGCGGTTCATCAACTAGCGGCGCGGGATTCTCCCGTCCCCCCCCCGGCGACGAAGCTTTGAGGTGGCTCTTTTCATGACCGAGGTCGAACGGCTCAACTACGACGTGGTGGTGATCGGTGCCGGCGGTGCCGGCCTCCGCGCGGTCATCGAAGCCCGTGAACGCGGTTTCAGCGTCGCGGTGGTGTGCAAATCCCTGTTCGGCAAAGCGCATACGGTGATGGCCGAAGGCGGCTGCGCGGCGTCGATGGGCAACGCGAACTCGAACGACAACTGGCAGGTGCACTTCCGCGACACCATGCGCGGCGGGAAGTTCCTCAACAACTGGCGGATGGCCGAGCTCCACGCCAGGGAGGCGCCGGACCGGGTCTGGGAACTGGAGACCTACGGCGCGCTGTTCGACCGCACCGCCGACGGCCGGATCAGCCAGCGCAACTTCGGCGGCCACACCTACCCGCGGCTGGCGCACGTCGGTGACCGCACCGGACTCGAACTGATCCGCACGATGCAGCAGAAAATCGTTTCGCTGCAACAAGAGGACTTCAAGGAGACCGGCGACTACGAGGCGAGGATCAAGGTCTTCGCCGAATGCACGATCACCGAACTGCTGACCGAGGACGGCCGGATCTCGGGCGCCTTCGGGTACTGGCGCGAGAGCGGCCGGTTCATCCTGTTCGAGACGCCGGCGGTGGTGCTGGCCACCGGCGGCATCGGGAAATCGTTCAAGGTCACCTCGAACTCGTGGGAGTACACCGGTGACGGGCACGCGCTGGCGCTGCGGGCCGGGGCGACGCTCATCAACATGGAGTTCGTCCAGTTCCATCCGACGGGCATGGTCTGGCCGCCGAGTGTGAAGGGGATCCTCGTCACCGAAGGCGTCCGCGGTGACGGCGGGGTCCTCAAGAACACCGAGGACAAGCGGTTCATGTTCGAGTACGTCCCCGACGTGTTCAAGGGGCAGTACGCGGACAGCGAGGAAGAAGCCGACCGCTGGTACACCGATCAGGAGAAGAACCGGCGCACCCCGGACCTGCTGCCGCGCGACGAGGTGGCGCGCGCGATCAACTCCGAGGTCAAGGCGGGCCGGGGATCTCCGCACGGCGGGGTCTTCCTCGACATCGCCAGCAGGCTGCCCGCGGAGGAGATCCGCAAGCGGCTGCCGTCGATGTACCACCAGTTCAAGGAACTCGCCGACGTCGACATCACCAAGGAGCCGATGGAGGTCGGCCCGACCTGTCACTACGTGATGGGCGGGATCGAGGTCGATCCGGACACCGCGTCGTCGAGCGTGCCCGGCTTGTTCGCCGCGGGCGAGTGCTCGGGCGGGATGCACGGGTCGAACCGGCTCGGCGGCAACTCGCTTTCGGATCTGCTCGTCTTCGGCCGCCGGGCGGGACTCGGCGCCGCGTCCTACGTCGCGGAACTGAAGGAGCGCCCCAAGGTCAGCCAGTCCGATGTGGACGCCGCCGCGGCGATGGCGCTCGCGCCGTTCGACCCGCCGGGCGACGGTGTCGAGGAGAATCCGTACAGCCTGCACACCGAACTGCAGCAGTCGATGAACGACCTGGTCGGTATCATCCGCAAGTCGGAGGAGATCGAGCGGGCGCTGGAGAAGCTCGGGGAACTGCGCGAGCGGATCAAGCGGGTCACCGTCGAAGGGCACCGGCAGTTCAACCCCGGCTGGCATCTCGCCGTCGACCTGCGGAACATGCTGATGGTCAGCGAATGCGTCGCCAGGGCCGCGCTCACCAGGACCGAGAGCCGGGGCGGGCACACGCGCGACGACCACCCGGGCATGGATTCCCAGTGGCGCAACAAACTCCTGGTCTGCTCGGCCACGCCGGGCGGCAACCCGGTGGTGCCGGACATCGGCATCGAGGTCAAGGCGCAGCTCCCGTTGCGGCAGGACCTGCTGGAGTTGTTCGAGCTGTCCGAGCTGGGGAAGTACTACACCGACGAAGAACTGACGTCGCACCCCGGGAGCCAGGTATGAGCTACAAGGCGAGTTTCCGGGTCTGGCGCGGTGACGCCGATTCCGGTGAGCTGCAGGACTACAGCGTCGAGGTCAACGAGGGCGAGGTCGTCCTCGACATCATCCACCGGTTGCAGGCCACCCAAGCTTCGGATCTGGCGGTGCGGTGGAACTGCAAGGCGGGCAAATGCGGTTCGTGTTCGGCGGAGATCAACGGCAAACCGCGGCTGCTGTGCATGACCCGGATGTCGACCTTCACCGAGGACGAGGTCATCACCGTGACGCCGATGCGGACGTTCCCGGTGATCCGCGACCTGGTGACCGATGTGTCGTTCAACTACACCAAGGCCAGGGAGATCCCCTCGTTCACACCGCCCCCGGAGCTGAAGCCGGGGGAGTACCGGATGCAGCAGGTCGACGTCGAGCGCTCTCAGGAGTTCCGCAAGTGCATCGAATGCTTCCTGTGTCAGAACACCTGCCACGTGGTGCGCGACCACGAGGAGAACAAGGAGGCCTTCGCCGGGCCCCGGTACCTGATGCGGATCGCCGAACTCGAAATGCATCCTCTCGACGTCGCCGACCGGCGTGACGAGGCGCAGGAAGAGCACGGGCTCGGCTACTGCAACATCACCAAGTGCTGTTCGGACGTGTGCCCGGAGGGCATCCACATCACCGACAACGCGCTGATCCCGATGAAGGAACGCGTCGCGGACCGGAAGTACGACCCCATCGTGTGGCTGGGGAACAAGCTGTTCCGGCGGGACAAGTAGGCCGACGGCTCGTGAGGCTGGAGGCCAGGTCCGTGAAGGCCTCCTTGAGGGACTCTGGGTCCCGCAATGATGCCCTCACGGGCCCGCCCCCCCCCCGGGGCC
>NZ_JBFBGL010000119.1:0-10729 GCF_040684635.1 Amycolatopsis sp. NPDC089917
GAACCCCCTGGTCACCACGCCGACAGGCCGGTCAAGTGTTCACGATGTCCTGAAACATCAACTGTTCACGATGTCCTGAACTCAGACATGTCGTTGGAACGACACTTACCACTCACGAGACCCGCCCCCTGGCTCACCGGCCCTGCAGCGACCGCACGTTGTTCCCGAACGTCCAGCTCCGCGAACCGTCCCAGTTGATCGACCAGGTCATCAGGCCCTTGAGTCCCGGAATACCGCGGTACGCCTGGGAAACCAGGCCCGGCGACATGTAACCGCCACCGGCACCGGCCTGCGCGGGCAGCCCCGGGACCTGCTTGTCGTAGGGGACGCGGATCGTCGTGCCCTGGATCACCAGGCCCTTGTCGAGACACTCCGTCTGCTTGACGAAGCCCTGAACCGTCCCGGCCTGGTACGAGTCACCGGAGCAGCCGTACATGCTTCCGTTGTAGTACTGCATGTTCAGCCACCACAGCCGGCCGTTGTCCGCGTACTTCTTGATGACCGGCAGGTACGCGCCCCAGATCGAGCCGTAGACGACGCTGCCGCCGGTGACGTACGCGGTCTCCGGCGCCATGGTGAGCCCGAAGTTCGACGGCATCGCGGCGAGCACGCCGTCGATGATGCGGATGAGGTTCTTCTGCGACGCGGAAAGCGTGTTGATGTTCCCGCCGCCGGTGAGGCCGGTTTCGATGTCGATGTCGATCCCGTCGAAGTTGTACTTCTTCAGGATCGGCACGATGGTCGAGACGAATTTGTCCGCCACGGTGGACGAATTGAGGTCGATCCCGGCGGTGGCGCCGCCGATGGACATCAGGATCGTCGCGCCCGCGTCCTTGGCGGCGCACATTTCGGACGGGGTCGCGACCTTCACAGTCGCGTCCATCCCATCCTCCCATTTTGCCGTTCCGTCGGACAGGATGACCGGAAAGGCCGCGTTGATCACGTTGTACCCGTTGGACTTGATACGGGCGTCGGTGATCGGGATCCAGCCGAGCGGCGGGTGGACGCCGTTCGAAGCGCCGTCCCAGTTCTCCCAATAGCCTTGCAGGACCTTGCCCGCGGGCTTCGATTTGACCGCGCAGACCTCGGCGTCCGTCGAGGCTTGCGCGGGGGTCAGGACGACCAGCGTGGTGACGGCGAGTACCGCCGCGCCGGTGATCGCGAGCAGACGTGAGACGCGACCGAACATACCCAGCTCCCATCTCGAAAGCGGTTGTGAACGAACAACAGGAAGCGGCCGTTCGGCTCAACATAGGTCGCGATGACCGGGCCCCGCTACCGACGATCGGGTGGTCTAGACCAGATATCGAAAGGTTGTCCGGAATTCGTTCTCACGCACGAGGGCCATCTCACGAGGCCGGGTGTCCTCGTGAGATGGCCCTCGTCATTCGGATGGTCAGACGGTGATGGTCCAGCTGTCGAGCGTGCCGGTGTCGCCGGCGTAGGCGTCGTAGATCACGAGCGTCCAAGTGCCGGAAGCGGCTTTGTTGGTCACGGGGACCGAGTAGTTGCGGGTGCCGAGTTCCGTGCAGGGCAGGTAGCCGGTCGGCTTGACCGAGTACGAGGTGCCGTCAGGAGCCTTCAGGCTGATGCGAAGGTCCTCGGAGCAGGTGTGGGTACCGGTGATCGAAACCTTCACCGGCGACGTCGCCGTTCCCGTCGCGCTGGACGTGATCGGGCTGTTCACCGTGGCGTAGTCGGCGATCGGGTAGTCCGTGCCGTTGGTGAACGTGCGCACGCTGACGTTGCCGACGGTGAGCGTGTACTGCGCCGTGCGGTCCACCGAGGCCCCGTCACCGGTCACCGTGATCGTGCTGGTGCCGTTGGGAGTGTCCGCCGACGTCTGGATGGTGAGCGTCGAGGAGGCGCCGGACTGGACCGAGGCCGGGTTGAACGTCGCGGTCGCCCCGGCGGGAAGACCGCTGGCGCTCAGCGCGACCGCCTGCGCCGCACCGGAAGTCGTCGTGGTGTTGACCGTGACGGTCGCCGACTGTCCTGCTTGGACGGTGCCGGACGTCGGGGAGAGGCCGAGCGAGAAGTCGTTGCCCTGCGGCGCGCCGACGGCGAGCTTCCAGAGCGCGTAACCGATCGCGTCGCTGTTCTTCTCCAGCGGCGTGTCCGGGATGTTGGACGTCGTGTCGCAGGCGCGGTGGTAGCAGTTGTCGAACGCCGCGCCCGCGGTGCCGCCCCACTTCGCCCGCTGTGCGGCGCTCTTGATGTCCCCGGCACCGGTCGCCAGGCCGCCGACCGGGATACCGGCGCTCTTGAACGACGCGTGGTCCGACCGGCCGTCGCCTTCGGAATCCCCTTCGGTCTGGATGCCGATCGAGGTGAAGTACTCGTCGAACACCGCCTTGACCGAGGCGACGTCGTCATAGACGAAGTAGCCCCAGTTGCTGGAGCCGATCATGTCGAAGTTCAGGTAGGTCTTGATCTTCGTGCGCTCGGCCTGCGGCAGGTTGTTCACGTAGAACTTGGACCCGCGGAGGCCGGACTCCTCGTCGGCCCACCAGCCGAAGCGGACCCGCTTGGCCAGCGTGGGGTTCTCGCGGGCCAGGGTCAGCGCGACTTCGAGGATCGAGGCCGAACCCGAGCCGTTGTCGTTGATGCCGGGGCCGGCGCTGACGCTGTCGAGGTGCGCGCCGAGCATGATGACCTGGTTGGCGTCACCCTGCGGCCATTCCGCGATGATGTTCTGGCTCGAACCCGTGCAGCTGGTGCAGGTCTGCAGCGTGACGTTGTAGCCGGCGTCGCGCAGCTTCTGCGACACATAGGACACCGACGCCGTGTAGCCCGACCGTCCGGCGGCCCGGTTGCCGCCGTTCTGGTTGGCGATGGTCTGCAACGCGTTCAGATGCGTCTTGATGTTCGCGAGCGAGATGTCCGGCGCGGCGTTGCTGTTCGCGGTCGTGACCGCCTGCGCGGGCGCCGTGACGACGCCGAGGACGGCGGCCATGCCGACGACGGCCGTTCCTATTCGCTTTCCCCACTTCATGCCGGGGTTGTCCTTCCTGGAGGGGTTTGCGTGAAGGACTCCTTCCCCCGACGGAGCCGAGGGAAGGAGTCCTTCACGCGCGAGGGGGAGCTAGACGGTGATCGACCAGCTGTCGAGCGTGCCGGTGTCGCCGGCGTAGGCGTCGTAGATCACGAGCGTCCAGGTGCCGGAGGCCGCCTTGTTGGTCACCGGGACCGAGTAGTTGCGAGTACCGAGCTCGGTGCAGGGCAGGTAGCCGGTCGGCTTGACCGAGTACGAGGTGCCGTCAGGAGCCTTCAGGCTGATGCGAAGGTCCTCCGAGCAGGTGTGGGTACCGGTGACGGTCACCTTGACCGGGGACACGGCGTTGCCGGTCGCGGTCGAGGTGATCGGGCTGTTCACCGTGCCGTAGTCGTTGATCGGGTAGTCGGTCTCGTTGCTGAACGTCCGGATGTTGCTGCTGGTGCCGACGGTCAGCGTGTACTGCGCGGTGTGCGTGCCGCTGGCCGCGGTGCCGGTCACCGTGATCGTGCTGGTGCCGTCAGGGGTGCTCGCCGACGTCGCGATGGTGAGCGTCGAGGAGGCGCCGGACTGGACCGAGGCCGGGTTGAACGTCGCGGTCGCCCCGGTGGGAAGACCGCTGGCGCTCAGCGAAACGGTCTGCGCCGCGCCGTTGACGGTCCCGGTGTTCACCGTGACGGTGGCGGAGTCGCCGGCCTTGACCGTGCCCGACGCCGGGGTGACGCCGACCGAGAAGTCGGGGCCCTGCGGGGTGCACGAGGTGGGCTCACCGGACACCGCGGTGACGCTGATGGCCTCCCACGCCGCCTTGGTGGTGTTGAACTCGGTGCAGGAGTTCGGATACAGCGCGAGAGCCGCTTCCAGGGTCGCCTTGCGGGCGGCCTTGTGGTTCCAGCCGGAGGTCTTCTTCAGCAGGCCGTTGTAGAAGATCTTCGCGGCCTTCTGGATGCCCAGACCGGTGATCGAGGTGTTGTTGCACGTCGGGCTCGCGGGCTTGCCCGCGGGCGCGGTGCCCTCGGCCAGCAGGTAGAACCAGTGGTTCTGCGGGCCCGCAGCGGCGTGCACCTCGGTGCTCGGGATCGAGGACGTGTAGCAGTTCGGGTTACCCGAGATCTTGCTCGGCTGGTACATGTAGCGGATCGGGCCCTGGCCGACCAGGTTCACGCCCTCGCCGACCTCGTAGTCCGGGGTGTCCTTGGCGTTGTTGGCGTAGTGCTCGGTGATGGCGCCGAAGATGTCACCGGTGGACTCGTTCAGCCCGCCGTTCTCGTTGCCGCTGCCCGCGCCGCCCGGCGTGGTCTGGAAGATGGCGTGGCCGAACTCGTGCGCGACGACGTCCATCGAGGTGGCCTGGCGCTGGTTGTCCTGCGAGTGTCCGAAGGTGGTCGAGGAACCGTCCCAGTAGGCGTTGACCTGGTTGAGGCCGACGGACGAGGGGAAGCCGCCGCCACTGCCGTTGATGCCGTTGCGGCCCAGCCACTCGCCGAGCATCTTCCACTCGGTCTGGACGCTGAAGAGCGTGTCGACACAAGCAGTTTCGAGGTTGGTGCCGGAACCGTTGCCCCAGTTGTCGTCGGGGCCGGTGTACACCGCGCCGTTCTGCGGCTTGCAGCTGATGTTGGGACGCTGCGGGTCGCGCATGGAGTAGGTGCCGCCGGAGTTCGTCGTGTCGATGCTGACGTTGCCGACGTAGTAGCTGTTCCCGGCGCCCATCGTGCTGACGTCGTTCGACGTGGCCTTCGTGGCGGTGGGGACGTTGGACATCTTCACGTCGTCACGGGTGTCGAGGATCGCCCCGGAGGCGCCGTCCACGAAGACGTGCAGGTTGCTCGGCGCGGCGGCCTTGGTGCCCTTGACGACGACCTCGTAGGCGAGCTTGGGGGAGTTCCCCGCCAGCACGACGAGTTTCGGCGCCACGACGCTGTCCACTGTGGACAGCTGACCGCGGGCGACCTCGGTCGCCTTCGCCGCGGAGATCTTGGCCTTGGTCTCGACCGAGATCGCCGAGGTCTCCGCGGCGCTGGTGCCGTGGACGCGCCCGGCGCCGTCGGCCACCACGACCGCGTCCCCGCCGACGACCGGCAGGCCACGGTAGGTTCGTTCGTAAGCGGCGTAGAAGAGTCCTCCGCCACCCGGTGTCATCCCGACCCGGCGGAAACTCTCCTGCGGACCTTTCCGCAGGTGGTCTACACCAGTCGAGGCGGCCTGGTCGGCCGCGCTCGCGGCCACCGCGTCGGGGCTCGCGGGCTGGATGGTGGCGGTGGTCGCGTTCGCCGGGGTCGCCGGGAACGTCATGCTCAGGGCAAGGCCGGCGATGGCCGCCAACCCTGTTCTGAGCCCTCGCTGAACGGTCATGGGAACCTTCCATGGGCAGGACCGTGTACCCGGCACGGGCCATTGGCGCGGCGGGGAATTCGACCGGATCGGGAACACGGCGGGGGACGGGGAAGCGTGTCCATTCGGATAACTGGAGTTATCTCGATGGACACGTTCGAAAGTAAAGGAGCTGCTCACAGGGAGCGTCAATGGGCCGGATGGCCTAGTGGCACGCGCGAAGATCATTCCGCGAAGAGTGAAATCCCTGTGTAGTAAGCATTTTCCCGCCGGTCGCGATATATGGCGACTTTCGTATGGTTTTCAGTCCGCCGGCCCGGAATCGGACATAGCGGCCGCGCGTACACCGCGACGATAGGCCGCCGTCGCTTCTTCGATTAATCCGCGATCACGCAACGTGTCGCCCAAATGCAGAGAGGTGGCGACGAGCGCGCCGAGCAATTCCGAATTCTGCTGTGCGGTGGCGGCTTCTTCGAGCAACGCGGTCGCCTCGGGAAGATCGCCGCGGGCGCGGGCGATGAGTCCCAGTAACCGGAGAACCTCCGCTCTGGCTTCGATGTCGGGGGATCGATCCAGAAGCGGGCGGATCCCTTCGGCGAGTTCCGCGGCTTCGTCGAGCGCCCCTTGCCGTCGGCGGACGTCGGCGAGTTCGATGGTCGCGCCGAGCACTCCTTCCCGGGAACCGGCTTTCGCGAGGAGATCGCGGGCGAGCAGGAGTTCGGCGTGCGCCTCGTCGAGTTTGCCGAGTCTTCGCCACAGGAAGCCGCGCGCCCAGCGGCAGCGGGCGGCGTCACGGTCGTAGCCGAGGGAGGTGAACAGCCGCAGCGCTCGCGAGAGGTCCTTCTCCGCGCGGTCGACCATGCCGACCGCCTGCCACAGCTGCGCGGCCTGCCGGTGATACCGAGCGGAGATGTCCTTGCGGTGGGCGGAAACGAGGGCGCGGCGCCCTTCTTCGGCGGCCCGCCGGGCACGACGGAGCGCGCCCATCTCGATGAGCGGGTGGAGCAGCGCGGTCACCAGCGCGAGTTCGGCGTCGGGATCGACGGGGCCGGCCGCGCGAAGCCCGGCGAGCGCGGTTTCGACGAGGGCGACCGCCGCGCCCAGGTCTCCCGACAACGCCCGGCAGGCGGCGACGCGGTTGACGATCATCGCTCGCAACCGGGGCGACGCCGCGTCGGCGAGTTCCATCGCGTAGGCGAAAGCCTTGTCCGCCAACGGGATGTCATACCGCTGCCAGTGGACTTCGCCGAGATAGAACCGTGCGTGGCACTGGACTTCCGGTAGCCGGTACTCCGCGGCTTGGTGTTCCACGCGGCTGAATTCGCGTTCGGCCGCGTCGAGACCGCCCTGTTGCAACTCGCGGTATGCGGTTTCCAGGGCGTCGGTGAGTTGCTTGGCGGCTCTCGGCGGCCTGCCGAAGCGGAGTTCGTCCGCGGTCAGGCCGAGCCGTCGCGCCAAGTGGGACACCACGTCGTCCGAGGGCAGGCGGCGGCCCGATTCGACCTTGGCGAGGAAGCCGCGGTCGTAGCGGGGCTCGGCGAGCTCGCGCTGGGTCAGCCCGCGCGCCTGGCGCAACCGCCGGACTCGCGCGCCGAGTGGTTCTGCCCCGGGCGGCATGGACGGCACCGGACCACGGTAGACGATTTCCCGCCGGTTTCCGGGGTCAGCCGGACAAGTGGGTGAGCAACCCGGCGAAGGCGGGCCCGCTGACCACGAGAACCGGCCTGGCCTCGGCCGGGAGCTCGCGTTGTTTGGTGTCGCGGATGCCGACGAAGGCGCCGTCGGTGCCGACTTCGACGCAGGCGTTCTCCTCCCAGTGGGTGTGGCTCGATTTGTGCCAGCCGGTCAGGCGCTCATGCCAGGTCGTGGTCATGTCTGTCGGGTACCCGCTCACCATGCAACCGATCCGGTGAATTTCACCCGGCGAATCGGACATATTGACGGCGAGGTTCCCGAGGGCTAGCGTCTTGCGCCATAAAAAGGAAACTTTCTTAACTAATTGCGGAGCGGGGCGCCGATGATGGTGAGTTCCTGGTCCCGGGCGGTGGCCGCGGTTTCGGCACTGGTCCTCGGGGGTTTGACGGTTCCGGCGGTTTCGGCCGCGGCGGCGGTGCGAGGTGAGGTCCGGGTCGATCAGGTCGGCTACGGCATCACCGAAACCAAGTACGCCTACCTCCTGTCCAGCGCGCCGGGTTCGTTCTCGGTGGTCGACGAACGCGGCTGGACCGTCCATCGTGGACGGACTGGAGCCTCGCTTGGTGCCTGGAACGCGAAGTACCCGGCGGTGTACCAGCTCGACCTTTCGAAGGTCTGGCTGCCGGGCAAGTACCGGATCGTGGTCAGCGGCGAGACCGAGGCGACGTCGCCGACGTTCCGGATCGACACCAAGGACCGGCTCTTCACGCCGCTCGTCCGCGCCACCAACGAGTTCTTCCAGGCTCAGCGCGACGGCGACGACATCATCCCCGGCAGGCTCGGCCGCAAACCGTCGCATCTGGCCGACAAACAGGCCACGGTCTACGACTGGCCGGTGTTCGTGGGCGAGGGTGGCGACGAGATCGCCGAACCGCTGAAGCCGATCGGCGGGCCGATCGACGTCGAAGGCGGCTGGGTCGACGCGGGCGACTTCGTCAAGTTCACCTCGAACACCGCGTACTCGCTGGCGGAACTGGGCTACGTGCTCCGCGAGGGCTACGATCCGGTGCTGGCCAAGGAGGTCAAGCTCGGCCTCGACTGGCTTGACAAGATGTGGGACCAGAAGAGCAAGACGCTCTACGCGCAGGTCGGCATCGGGACGGGCAGCGACAAGTTCGGCTTCCTCGGCGACCACGACGTCTGGCGCAACCCGCACGACGACGACGCGCTCGACGTGAAGCCCGGTGATCCCGAGTACTTCGTCAAGCATCGGCCGGTCTTCCCGGCGAACCCCGGCGGTTCCGCGCTCAGCCCGAACCTCGCCGGCCGGGTGGCCGCGGCGTTCGCGCTCGGCGCGCAGGTCGAAGCGAAGCGGAATCCCGCGCTGGCGAAGAAGTACCTCTCCGAAGCCGCCTCGGTCTTCGAGCAGGCCAAGACCGAGGACGTCGGCGAACTGGTGACCGCGTTCCCGCACGCGTACTACCCGGAATCGTCCTGGCGGGACGACATGGAACTCGGCGCGACGCAGCTCGCCTTGGCGGGCAAGGCTTTGCGGGATCCGAGGGCGAGCGAGTGGACGCGGCAGGCGGCGCACTGGGCGAAGGCGTACATCGACCTCGAAGAGAAGAGCACGCTCAACCTGTACGACACCAGCGCGCTGGCGCACGCCGAATTGGCGAAGCTCCTGCGGCACGGCGTCCCGGGTGCCGCGCTCGGGCGTGAGGAACTGATCGGCGACCTCCGCCGTCAGCTCGACGAGGGTGTCGCGAGCGCGGCGAAGAGTCCTTTCCGGACCGCCGTGTCGGTCAAGGACTTCGACGCCGCCAGCAAGAGCTTCGGGTTCGCCGCGACCGAGCGGCTGTACGCGGACGTGACCGGCGACCGGCGCTACGCGGCGTTCGGTTCGCAGCAGCGGAACTTCACCCTCGGCGCGAACGCGTGGGGAGTCTCGCTGGTCGTCGGTGTCGGCACGACGTCGCCGAAGTGCCCGCACCACCAGGCGGCCAACCTCGCGGGTGAGGCGAAGGTGCTCTACGGCGCCGTCGTGAATGGACCGAACGGGGCGGAACACTTCGCGGACCTGCCGTTCCCGGCCGGGGCGAAGGAATGCACGAAGCCGTTCGACGCCTTCGACACGACCGAGTCGCGTTATACCGACGACCTGGCTTCGTGGCCGAGCAACGAACCGGCCATCGACTTCACGTCGACGGCGATGCTCGCGTTCTCCTTGGCCGGACGTTCCTGACCGTGATCGCGGGGCCCGTCCGTCCGGTCGGGCCCCGCGTTCGCGTACCCGACAACTCCTGTTCGCGGCGATGCCGCCGCTCCGGACGGTGACGACGTCGTAGTCTTGGCGGGGTGAGTGAGACAAGCGAGTTCCCCGACGGCCAGTACCCGGAACGTCCGATCGAGCGCCACAAGGGCCCGGTCGTGCTGCGGCGGGACCGCCGTGACCAGGGCAGCACCACCGACCAGCGCCTGCTGGACTCGCGGGGGCCGAGCGATTGGGTGCACACCGACCCGTGGCGCGTGCTGCGGATCCAGGCGGAGTTCGTCGAGGGCTTCGGCGCGCTGGCCGAGGTGCCGCGCGCGGTGACGGTGTTCGGTTCGGCGCGGACCAAACGGGAACACCCCGAATACGAACTGGGCCGCAAGATCGGCGGCGCGCTCGCGAACGCGGGCTTCGCGGTGATGACCGGTGGCGGCCCCGGTGCGATGGAAGCGGTCAACCGCGGCGCCAACGAGGCGGGCGGGTTCTCCGTCGGCCTCGGCATCGAGCTGCCGTTCGAACAGGGCCTGAACCCGTGGGTCGACCTCGGCGTCAACTTCCGGTACTTCTTCGCCCGCAAGACGATGTTCATCAAGTACTCGCAGGCGTTCATCTGCCTGCCCGGCGGCTTCGGCACGCTCGACGAGCTGTTCGAGGCGCTGACCCTGGTGCAGACGAAGAAGGTCACGAAGTTCCCGGTCGTGCTCTTCGGCAGCGACTACTGGGGCGGCCTGTACGACTGGATCGCCAAGACGCTGCTAGCCGAGGGCAAGATCGGCGAGAAGGACCTCGACCTGCTGCACGTCACCGACGACATCGACGACGCCGTGCGCGTCGTGCAGGAGTCGTACCAGGCTTGGGAGGACACCCACTGATGGCGGCACCGCGCCGGGTTTGTGTCTTCTGTGGCTCGTCGATGGGCTTCGACTCGCGCTACGCGGACGAGGCGCGTGCCCTGGGCACGCTGCTGGCGTCGCGGGGGATCGGGCTGGTCTACGGCGGCGCTTCGGTCGGCACCATGGGCGTCATCGCCGACGCCGCGCTGGCCGCGGGTGGCGAGGTGATCGGCGTGATCCCGGAGGCACTCGGCAGCGTCGAGATCGCGCACGCCGGCCTGACCGAACTGCACGTCGTCGCCGACATGCACCAGCGGAAGGCGAAAATGGCCGCGCTGTCCGACGGCTTCCTCGCGCTGCCCGGCGGCGCGGGGACGCTGGAGGAACTGTTCGAGGTGTGGACGTGGGCCCAGCTCGGGCTGCACGAGAAGCCGATCGGGCTGGTCGACGTCGGCGGGTACTACGGGCCGCTGCTGAAGTTCGCCGACCACATGGTGTCGGAGGGCTTCCTGTCGGCGGGGTACCGGGACATGCTCTCGATCGACTCGGACGCTTCGGCGCTCCTGGACGGCTTCGCGGACTACGTGCCGCCTCCGCGTCCTAAGTGGGCTAAGTAGGGCTTGGGCCGGGTTGGTCGTGAGTGGCGTTTCGGGTTTTAAC
>NZ_JBFBGL010000120.1:0-10554 GCF_040684635.1 Amycolatopsis sp. NPDC089917
GTTTCTGTGGCGGCTGGGCGATCCGGCCGTCCGTGAAGGCCTCCTTGAGGGACTCTGGGTCCCTCAAGGAGGCCTTCACGAACTTGCGCACCCGCGCCGGATCGCGTTCAGAGGACTAAACGCCGGGCTCACGGACGGTCTTGAAGTACAGGAACCGCGGCTGCGTCCGCAGTTTCGCGTACCACCGCGGGTCGGAGTCCGCGATCGCCTCCTCCGGCATCGGCTCCACCAGCCTGTCGACGGCGAACCCGGCGTCCCGCACCGCGCCGAACGTCCAGCTCAGCGGCCGCCGGTAGAACTGGACCTTCTGGTTGTACTCCCCCAGCGAGAACTCGTCGTCGAGCAGTTCGAGCCGGAAATAGTTCTCCTTGCCGAACCAGCGCCAGTCCTCGCCGGGATGGTGCACCGAGAACACCAGGAGCCCGCCGGGCTTCAGGACCCGCCGGAACTCCGCGAGCGCGGGCCCCCACTCCTTCAGGTAGTGCAGCACCAGCGACGCCGTCACGACGTCGATCGAAGCGTCCTCAAGGAACGTCAACGGCCAGCTGACATCGGCCGTCTCGAACTTCGCGACATCCCCGAACTTGTCCTTGGCGACGGCGACCATGCCCGCGCTGGCGTCGACGCCGAGGACGTCCGCGCCCCTCGCCGCGAGCAGCGCGCTCAGATGTCCCGCCGCGCAGCCGACGTCCAGCACCCGCTTGCCCGTCACGTCCCCGGCCAGTTCGACGATGGCGGGACGGTCGTAGTGGGCGTTGGTGCTGCTGGTCTCGGCGTGCGCCGCGTAGAGCCGGGCGAACCCGTCGTACTGGGCGGCGCGCGCCCGTTCGATGATCTCGTCGATCACCTCTGTTTTGGCGTCGGCGTAGTTCTGGATGTACTTCCAGGTGCGCGACGCCAGTTCGCGTTTCTTGGCCTCGTACAGTTTCAGCTCGTCCTCGTGCGCGATCAGGCGCTCGCGGAAGAGGCGGTAGCGCTCGGTCTGGCCGTTGTCCGGCGAGTACACGTGCAGATTGATATCGGTGTCCGGACCTTTGAAGCTGCGGTGCTTCTCCCACTCCGGCTCGCGGATGACAAGTGTGTAGCCCCTGGCCTCCAACTGCGGCACGTATGCGTCTTCGTCGTTCGAATCGGGGACGATCAGCATGATGTCGATGATCGGTTTCGCGCAGAGCCCCGGGACCGATGTGGAGCCGACGTGCTCCAGGATCAGCGCGCGGTCCCCCAGGATCTCCCTGATGCGCCGGGCTTCCCGCTCGAACAGCCCGGGCCAGGCCGGGTCGTATTCGGCCAGGGTGACGGTGGAATTCAGGACCGGCGCCTGACCGACCCACGCGCTGTCGATGTCGTCTTCGGTGTAGTCGTCTCGATCGGGTTTAGGCATGTGACCCCCTTGGTTCCTTCTTCAAGGCAGTCGGCCAGATTATCGAATCCGGACGATCTTGTCAGGGGTTTCCGCTCAAAGAATCGGCAAAGAAAGGATCCCGCCGGTCGCCTCGCGCAGCGCGTCCCGCATTTCGGCACGCGGCGCGGGCTGCCCGGTGAAGTACTCGGATTGCCCGAAAGCCTGATGCAGCAACATGTCCAGCCCGGTGGCCAGCCGCCCGCCCCGGTCGGCGACGGCTTCGGCGAGCGCGGTCGGCCAGGGGTGGTAGATGACGTCGAGGACGCAGCCGATCCCGGCGAGCTCCGTCAGATGTGGCCGGACGGCGTCCGGGGGCACGGTGTTCACCAGCACCGCCGAGTCCCCGGCGATCTTTCCGAAGTCGGCGTCGGCCCAGCGCAGGACCTCGACGTCGAGCCCGGCTCGCTGAGCGGCCTCGACTGTTTCGGTCGCCCGTGCCGGATCCCGCACGACGAGCCGGACCGTCCGCACCCCGAGCGCGGCAAGTCCGACGACGGCCGCCGCAGCGGTCCCGCCCGCGCCGAGGACGATCGCCGCGTCGTCCTGGCCCGGCGTGTACTCCCCCGCGATCCGCAACGCCTCGGTGACGCCGTCGACGTCGGTGCAGTCGGCCAGCCAGCCCGTTTCCCGGCGCACCAGCGTGTTCGCCGCGCCGACGGCGGCCGCGCGCGGCGTGACCTCGTCGGCGTACTCCAGCGCGGCCCGTTTCCCGGGCATGGTCACCGACAGCCCGGTCCACTCCGGACCGAGACCGCCGACGAACGCGGGCAGCCCGGGACCGTCCATCTCGACCCGCTCGTAGGTCCAGCCGTCCAGCCCCAGCCCGCGGAAAGCGGCGCCGTGCAGCACGGGCGAGAGCGAGTGTTCGACCGGTTTCCCGAGGATCGCGGCCTTGCGCTCAGTAGACACCGCGCCTCTGTGCGTCCAGTTTGGCCTTGTTGTGCTCGTCGTTCGTCACCGTGAAGCAGGAGAGTCCGTTCTTCTCGCATTTGACGAAGAACAGCCACTCGCCCGCCGCCGGCTTCAACGCGGCCTGGATCGCCTCCGCGCTCGGGACAGCGATCGGCGTCGGGGTCAGACCGACCGACTTGTAGGTGTTGTAGACGCCCGCTTTTTCCCGTTCTTCGGGTTTGGTCAGCAGGGTCGGCCGGTCGAGGACGTAGTTGACCGTCGAGTCCATCTCGAGCCGCATCTTCTCGTCGAGCCGGTTGTAGATGACCCGCGAGATCTTCCCGAAGTCGGCCTTCACCGCCTCGCGTTCGATGATCGAGGCGATGGTGAGCGTCTCGTACGGCGTCTTGCCCTCGCCCTTGGACTGCTCGCTCAGCCCCGCGTTCAGAATGCGCTCGGCCGAGGTCTTCACGACGTCGGTGAGCAGTTCCTCGGCCGTCCAGCCGGGCTTGACGTTGAAGATGCCCGGGGCGATGAGCCCTTCGAGCCGCCGGTCCTTGTGCTCGGCGTTGGTGGCGGCCTCGACCGCCCACGACGGCACGCCCAGCTTCGCCAGATCCGCGGTCTCGATCGTCTTCTTCAGTTCCTCGACCGGGATGCAGGTGCTCGTGCCGTTCAGGTCCGCGCAGGAAGCCTTGGACAGCAACGTGTACACCCCGGGCGTCTTCTTGCCATCGGGCTGGGTGATGTCGTGGAACTGGGTGTACGGCCGGATCTCGACCTGGCCGACCTTCGACGCGGGCGCGGTCATCTTCTCGACCGCGCTGGCCCCGGACATCTTCGTCTTCATGACGTAGTAGCCCTGCTGGAGCCGCGAGACGGCGGTGTTGTCCTCGCCCGCCTTCACGAACGCCTTGCCGCTGGCGACGACTCCGGCCGCCTGGAGCCGGTTGCCGATCGCCGACGTCGAGTCGCCCTTCTGCACCTGGACGAGGACGTCGCTTTCGCCGGAGCCTTCGTAGTCGTCGTAGCCGAAGATCTCGGTGAAGCCGTAGTAGGCACCGCCGGCGAGCAGGACGAGCACCGTCAGCGCGGCGATCCAGCCCAGCGCGCGCTTCTTCTTGCGCTTCTTGGGCGGAGGCCCCTGGCGATCGGGACGTTCGTCCTCGATGCGCTCGGGTTCGGCGCGGTCTTCGTCCTCGAAGCCCTGCTCGTCCTCGTAATCCTCGTAGTCGTCGTACTCGTCATAGTCGTCGTACGCGTCTTCGCCGAAGATCTCGTCGTATTCCTCTTCGCTGCCCTGAGGCGGCGGAGGAGCCGCGCCGGGACGGCGGGCCATCGGCGCTTCCTGGATCGCGGGAATGACGTCGGTCGGCCGTTCGTCCGGGAGCGGGCCGTCGTCCTCGCGGCGCCTGCGGCGGCCGGGACGGGGAGGCTCGTCCTGGGCGTACGCGGGTACGCCAAGACCCCGGTCACCCGGCTGGGGGGACCGCCGCTGCGGTGCGGCAGGGGGTGGTGGCTGTGGTGGCGGCGGGGCCGCGGGTTCCGTGGCCCGCCGGTGCGGGGCCGGACGCTGCGCACGAGGCGCCGGTTCGTCGGCGGCCCGGCGCGCACGCGCCGGCGGCTGCTCTTCCGGGGACCGGCGCGCACGAGGCGGCGGTTCTTCCGCCGCACGCCGCACACGCGGCGCGGGCGGGGCCTCCGGGGGTTCCTGCCGGATGTGGCGTCGGCCCGTCGGCTGGGGTTCGGGCCTGCGACGGGGCGGGGCCGGTGGCGGAGTGGCCTCTTCAGGCTCCCGCAACCTTCGTCTACCGCCCTGACGGCGTTCGGGCCGGCCGTGGGGCTCGGTCATGTGTCGCCCTTCCGTGCGCGATGTGCCGCTACCGCGTCGATCCACGCCTGCAGGATCTCGACCGCGGCCGCCTGATCGACGACGGCACGTTGCTTACGTCCCTTCACCCCACGCTGCGACAGCATCCTGGATGCCGTCACCGTGGTCAACCGCTCGTCGGCCAGCCGCACCGGGACCGGAGCGATCCTCGCGGCGACCTTTTCGGCGTAGTCCAGCGCCGCTTCGGCCGCCGGACCGTGACGGTCCTTGAGCGTCCGCGGAAGCCCGACGACGACTTCGACCACGTCGTGTTCCGTGACGAGTTCGACGAGCTGGTCGACGTCCTTGTCGCCAGTCGCGTCGCGAGTGAGGGTAACGAGCGGGCTCGCGAGGATGGGGTCGGGATCGCTGAGCGCGATCCCGACCCGGACGGATCCGACATCCACCCCGAGTCGCCTGCCACGCCCCGGATCGGACTCTCCGGGCCGATCCGGGCGCCGCTGAAAGGCGTCGTCAGCCAACTTCGGCGACCGCCGCGCGCAGTGAGGCGATGGCCTGCTCGGCACCGGCCGGGTTCGTGCCGCCGCCCTGGGCCATGTCCGGCTTGCCGCCGCCACGGCCGCCGATCGCCTCGGCGAAGGACGGGACGAGCTTGCCCGCCGCGATGCCCTTCTCCTGCGCCGCCTTGGTGGTGGCGACGACGAAGGCGACCTTTTCGCCCTGAGGCGCGAACAGCGCGACGATGCCGGGACGGTTCCCGAGCCTGCCGCGGATGTCCTGCGCCAGCGCGCGCAGGCCGTTCGAGTCGACGCCCTCGCCGAGCTTTTCCGCGACGACCGCGACCCCGCCGATGTCCTCGGCCTTGTCCGCGAGCGAGCCCGCGGAGCCGAGCACCTGCTGGGTGCGCAGCTGGTCGATCTCCTTCTCGGCGTTCTTGAGCCGGGTGAGCACGTCGTCGATCCGCGACGGCAGCTGCTCCGAAGGCACCTTGAAGGTGTTCGCGAGCTGCGAGACGAGCAGCTGCTCCTTGCGGACGTACTTGAGCGCGTCCGTGCCGACGAGCGCCTCGACGCGGTGCACGCCGGAACCGATGGACGAGTCGCCCACCAGCTTCACCAGGCCGAGCTGGCCGATGCGGTCGACGTGGGTGCCACCGCAGAGTTCGCGGGAGTACTCGCCCATGTCGACGACGCGGACGTCGTTGCCGTACTTCTCGCCGAACAGCGCGACCGCGCCCAGTTCGAGGGCCTTGTCCTTCGTGGTGACGAAGGTGTTCACCTCGACGTTGGTCTGGAGGTAGTCGTTGACCTCCTCCTCGACCTCGGTCAGCACGTCGGCCGAGACACCGCCGGAGGTGGTGAAGTCGAAGCGCATGCGGCCCGGCGAGTTCAGCGAACCGGCCTGCGCCGCGCGCTTGCCGTACGCGCCACGCACGGCCGCGTGGACCAGGTGCGTCGCGGAGTGGGACCGTTCGATCGACAGGCGGCGGTGCTGGTCGACCGAACCGGTCAGCGCGCTGCCGACGCCGACCTCGCCGTCGACGACCTCGACGCGGTGCACGAACAGGCCCGGCACGATCTTCTGCACGTCGTGGACCTTGAGCTCGACGCCGTCACCGAGCAGCACGCCGGTGTCGGCGACCTGGCCACCGCTCTCGGCGTAGAACGGCGTGCGGTCCAGGACCAGCTCCGCCTTCTTGCCCGCGCCGACGCTGCGCACCGGGACGCCGTCTTCCAGCAGCGCGACGACCTTCGCCTCGGCCTGAAGGTCCGTGTAGCCGAGGAACTCGGTCTCGCCGCTCTGCTCCAGCACCTTGCGGTACTCGGACAGGTCGCCGTGACCGGTCTTGCGCGACGCCGCGTCGGCCTTCGCGCGCTGCCGCTGCTCGTTCATGAGCGTGCGGAAGCCCTCTTCGTCGACGGTCAGGCCCTGCTCGGACGCCATCTCGAGGGTCAGGTCGATCGGGAAGCCGTAGGTGTCGTGCAGCTGGAACGCCTTGTCGCCGGCCAGCAGAGAGCCGCCCTCGCGCTTGGTCTCCTCGGCCGCGAGGTCGAAGATGCGCGAACCGCTGGTGAGCGTGGAGAGGAAGGCCTCCTCCTCGACGCGGACGACGTCCTCGATGCGGTCGAAACCGGAGACCAGCTCGGGGTACGTCGGGCCCATCGTGTCGCGGACGACCGCGGCGAAGGCGGGCAGCACCGGCTCGTGCACGCCCAGCAGGCGCGCGGAGCGGATGATGCGGCGCAGCAGACGGCGCAGCACGTACCCGCGGCCGTCGTTGCCCGGGGTGACGCCGTCGCCGATGAGCAGCACACCGGTGCGGGCGTGGTCGGCGATGACGCGGAAGCGGACGTCATCGACGTGACTGTTGTGGCCCGAGCCGTAGCGCCGGCCGGAGAACTCCTCGGCGCGGCCGATCACCGGGCGGACGAGGTCGGTCTCGTAGACGTTCTCGACGCCCTGGAGGATCGTCGCGACGCGCTCGACGCCCATTCCGGTGTCGATGTTCTTCTTCGGCAGCTCGCCGATCGGCTTGTGGCCGTGCTTCGGGCTCTTGTCGCCCCGCACGTCCTGCATGAAGACGAGGTTCCAGATCTCGATGTAGCGGTCCTCGTCGGCGACCGGGCCGCCCTCGCGGCCGTAGTCCGGGCCGCGGTCGTAGTAGATCTCCGAACACGGGCCGCCGGGACCGGGCACGCCCATGTCCCAGTAGTTGTCCTTGCCGTCACGGGACTGGATGCGCTCGCCGGGCAGGCCGGTGAGCTTCTTCCACAGGCCCGCGGCCTCGGAGTCGTCCTCGTACACGGTCGCCCAGATGCGCGCCGGGTCGAGGCCGTAGCCGCCTTCGCTCTGGGGCTTGGTGATCAGCTCCCAGGCCGCCTCGATGGCGCCTTCCTTGAAGTAGTCGCCGAAGGAGAAGTTCCCGGCCATCTGGAAGAACGTGTTGTGCCGGGTGGTCTTGCCGACCTCGTCGATGTCCGGCGTGCGGACGCACTTCTGGACGCTGGTCGCGCGCGGGTACGGCGGCGGGGCCTCGCCGAGGAAGTACGGCTTGAACTGGACCATGCCGGCGTTGACGAACAGCAGGTTCGGGTCGTCGAGGATCAGCGGCGCGCTGGGCACGCGCGTGTGGCCCTTGTTCTCGAAATGGCTCAGGAAGCGCTGGGTGATTTCGTGTGTTTCCACGGGATCGTCCTTGTATACGGGCTCGCGCGGAAGCGCGGGGAATGCGGACAGGCCGGAACGGCGGAGGGCTTGGGCTCTTCTGGTCGCGGACGCGACCCGATCAGCCCTCCGCCCGGCGAGCTCGCCGGGCCGGGCGCCGCGGCTGGGCCGCGTGCCTGCCCGCAGGGCCTTCGGCGGCCGTGCTCAAACCGGTGCGTTCGGACACCATGTCGTGCAGCTCCTGTTCCCGTTCGTTCATCCCGGCGCGGACCTCCGCGCCGAACGAACCGACGGCGCCCGCGAGTTCCCGCACGGCGTCGCCCAAGTTCGAGGCTAACCCCGCCGGAGTGGCCTGGCGAGCGGTTTCCGTCGCTTTGCGTGACAGGGCGACGCCCGCGACCACGCCGACACCGAGCCAGAACAGGCGCTTCACTTGCGGCCTCGCTTCGCCGGGCGCGCGGCCTTCGCTTCCGCCTTCTTGCGGCGGGCCTTGATGGCCTTGCTGAGGCCGTAGGACAGCGCGGCCGTCTTCACGAGCGGACCACCGAGCGTCGCGGTGAACACCGACGACAGCGCGGACACGTTGCCGGACACGGCCTGCGCGTTGGCGGTGATGCCGTCGACCCGCTCCAGCTGCGTGTTGACGTGCGTGATCGTCTCGTTCGCGCCGATCAGCAGCGGGTCGGTGTTCTCGTGCGCCTTGCGGATGGCGATCGTGGCCTCGTCCAGGGTCCGGCCGAGCTTGAACAGCACGATCGCCAGCAGCACGACGAGTACGACGAATGCTCCTGCGGCGATCAGCGCGGCGATCTGCCCTGCCGACACGGGCCCTCCTCAAGGGTCTGCGGTCTTGGTGCCCGTGAGGTTACCGCCCCTCTGCCCGTTCAGCGGTGTCACCCCGCCCGACCGTCACTCAGCGCAGCGAACCGGGACGGGGAGCGTCGCGAACGACGTTAGCCGTCAAGACGACCTGTTCGGTTCTTGTGCCGTTCACATTGCTGGGATTAGGTCGCCCGCATGCCTGAACTGTCACGCCGTACGTTGCTGGGCGCCACCGGCGCCGCGGCCGCCACCACCCTTCTCCCGCCGTCCGTGCACGCCGCCATGGCCGAACCCATGCGCCGCGGCGGACTGGACGCCATCGAGCACGTGATCGTGCTGATGCAGGAGAACCGGTCGTTCGACCACTACTACGGCACTCTGCGCGGCGTCCGGGGCTTCTCCGACGCCCATCCGCTCGAACTGCCGTCAGGCAAATCGGTGTTCGAGCAGCCGAACCCCGCCGGCGGCACCGTGCTGCCGTTCTCGGTGCGGAAGGCGGCCGAACTGGCGGGCCGGAACACCGGCGACATCCAGTACCTCGGCGACCTCGACCACAGCTGGAACGGCAGCGGCAAGGCGTGGGCGCGCGGCTGGAACAACGGCTGGATCGCGGCGAAGACCCCCGCCACCATGACGTACTACGAGCGCCGCGACATCGCGCTGCAGTACGAGCTCGCGGACACCTTCACCATCTGCGACGCCTACCACTGCTCGATCTTCGGCTCGACCAACCCGAACCGGAACTTCCTCTGGACCGGGACCACCGGTTTCGAACCGGGCAGCACGACGAACCGGGCGGTCTCGAACGCGGCGTACTCCTACGACCACGCGGGCTACGACTGGACGACGTACCCGGAGCGGCTCGAAGCCGCCGGGGTGCCGTGGCAGATCTACCAGGAGTGGGACAACTTCACCGACAACGCGGTCGAGTACTTCGTGCCGTTCAAGAAGGTCGGGACGAAGATCCTCGCTTCGGTCGAGCAGAAGTTCCGCACCACCGAGGAGTTCTACGACGAGCTGCTCAAGAAGACGCCCGAGGAGCGCGCGAAGCTTCAGGCGCAGTTCGACGCCGGGGTCGCGAAGCTGACGCCCGCCGAGCGGAACCTGTTCAAGAAGGCCATGTACCGCAGCGAGCCGGAGACGCTGGTGACCAGGCTGAAGGCGGACATCCAGGTGCGGCGGCTGCCCGCGGTGAGCTGGCTGGTGCCGTCCGCGAAGGACTCCGAGCACCCCGGCGCGTCCACCCCGGTCGGCAGCGCGAACCTGATCTACCGCGTGCTCGACGCCCTCGCGTCCGACCGCGACACGTGGTCGAAGACGGTGCTGCTGATCAACTTCGACGAGAACGACGGCTACTTCGACCACGTGCCGCCGCCGATGCCGCCCGGGAACGCGGCGAACGACGCCGACCACTTCAACGGCCAGCCGCTCGGTTTCGGGCCGCGCGTGCCGATGACGGTCGTCTCGCCGTGGTCGATCGGCGGCAACGTCGACTCCACCGTGTACGACCACACCTCGGTGCTGCGGTTCCTCGAGCGCTGGACCGGCGTGGGCGAGCCGAACATCAGCAAGTGGCGGCGGACCGTCGCGGGCGACCTCACCGGCGCCTTCGACTTCTCGCGCGCGGGACGTCAGCCGCGGGTGAACCGGCCCGGTCCGGTGCCCGCGCCGATCAGCCGCTGGCGCCCGTCCGCCCCTGCGGAGCAGAGCCTGCCGGTGGCCGAGCCCGGCAACCGGCCGTCGCGTCCGCTGCCGTACCAGGTCTCGGTGTCCGGCTCGGTGGACAAGTCCGGGAACCTGGCGCTTTCGCTGGGCAACAGCGGCTCGTCTTCGGCGCATTTCGCGCTGTACCCGTACAAGGGCGAATTCCCCGAGCCCGCGCACCGCGACGTCCGCGGCGAGGCGCCGGAGGTCGTTCGCCTGCCCGGTGACGACTACCGCGTCGTCGTCCAGGGGCCGAACCGGTCGTGGTGGGAGCTGCGCGGGAACCGTCGCGGGGCCGCCGCGGGGGTCGACGTCCGGACTCGGTTCCTGACGTGGCGTTCGGGTGTCGAGTTCAAGCTGTCCAACTCGGGCACTTCGGCGCTGACGCTGCGGCTGTCGTCTTCGCGGTTCACCCGGGTGGTGCGGGTCGGGGCCGGCCGTTCGGTCACCGTGGACTGGCCGGTTTCGGGCGGCTGGTACGACGTTCGCGTGACGGCGGACGGGGATCCGTCGTTCCTGCGGACGCTGACCGCGCGGGTCGAGAACGGACGGTCGGGCGTCTCCTGCTGAATGGTTTGAGTTCGTGGAGCGCGCGTCTGCCGGCTTCGGGTGTCGCGAAAGCCACTTCCGGGACGTCTGATGACGCCGGGATCCGCTGGACGTGCACGTCGAACACCGACAGGAACACGCTCACGCGCATCCGCGGTTCGGCGGGCAGTCCCAGCTCGGGCGGCGG
>NZ_JBFBGL010000121.1:0-10540 GCF_040684635.1 Amycolatopsis sp. NPDC089917
CCATCGCCTACGTGGCCCTGGCCCTGCTCGGCTAGTCCGCGTTCCGTGAAGGCCTCCTTGAGGGACTCTGGGTCCCTCAAGGAGGCCTTCACGGAACGTCCAGGGCTTGAGCGGCGGTCAGGAGGGCGAGCGTCTCGATGTCGGTGGCCGAGCAGCCGCGGGAAAGGTCGTTGAGCGGGGCCGCGAGTCCCTGGAGGATCGGGCCGAGCGCGACGGCGCCCCCGAGTCGTTCGGCGATCTTGTAGCCGATGTTGCCGGCGTCGAGATTCGGGAACACGAGGACGTTCGCGCGGCCGGCGACCGCCGAACCCGGAGCCTTCGCAGCCGCGATGGACGCCACCAGCGCCGCGTCGAACTGCAGCTCGCCGTCCACCGGAAGGCCGGGTTTCCTTTGACGCACCAGTGAAGTCGCCTCGCGGACGACCTCGACGCGCTGATGGTCGGCGCTCCCCTGCGTGCTGAACGACAGCATCGCGACGACGGGGTCCTCCCCGGTCAGGCCGCGATGGGTCGCCGCGGCGGCGAGGGCGATGTCGGCCAGCTGTTCGGCGCCCGGTTCGGGAACGACCGCGCAGTCCGAGAAGGTCAGCCGCCGCCCGTCCGGGAGCAGCAACAGGAAACAACTGCTCAAAGTGGACACTCCCGGCGCCAGGCCGACGACCCGCAGCCCCGCGCGCAGGACGTCCGCGGTCGGCCGGGTCGCCCCGGCGACACAGGCGTCCACCCGGCCGGCCCGCAGGGCGGCCGCCGCGACCGACACCGGATCGCGCCGGGCCTCGGCGAGTTTCTCCGGGCGACTCGCGAATCCCGCCGCCAGCGCGGCCGCTGTCCGCTCGTCGGCCAGGGCGTCCGCGAGGTCCACGATCACGTCGTGCGGCACTCCGGCGGAACGGAGCCGCGCCCCGTCGCCGAACAGTGACGGCACCACGACCCCCTCGGCCCGGAGCGCGAGGGCGGCGCGGACGGCGCGATCGTCGTCGCCGTCCGGCAACGCGACGCGGAGGTCACGCCCGCGCAACGCCTTCCGCCATCTGTCGAGCGTCGCGTCCGGCGCGGCCTCGGTGGTCAGGCTCATCGAAGTACCTCCACAGGCGAAGTGGGGGCCGCCGGAAGACGGCGACCCCCACCGGGTGAAAGGGCTGGTTCAGGGCTGGACGGCCTTCTCGACGTCGTTGAGCATCGCGTCGACGCCGTGGAGCAGTTCGGTGAGCACCGCGTGATCGGCGACCAGCGGCGGGGAGATCATCAGCATCGTCGCGCCGCGGTCGTCGCCGCGGAGGATGACGCCCGTGCGGCGGAACGCCTCCGGGAGCACCTCGCGAAGCACCTTCAGCGATTCCTCGTCGGTCAGCTCACGACCGCTGTCGCTGTCGGCCATCAGCTCGATGGCGTAGAAGAACCCGGTGCCGCGGACGTCCTTGACGCAGCGGTGCGCGGACTTGAGCGAGTTCAGCGCGGCGAACAGTTCCGGGCCCTCGGTGAGCACGTTGTCGAGCACCTTCTCGTCCCGCATCGCGGTGAGGTTCGCGACGGCGACCGCGGTGGCGACCGGATGCCCGCCCCAGGTGGCGCCGT
This sequence comes from Amycolatopsis sp. NPDC089917, assembly GCF_040684635.1. Classification (NCBI taxonomy): domain Bacteria; kingdom Bacillati; phylum Actinomycetota; class Actinomycetes; order Pseudonocardiales; family Pseudonocardiaceae; genus Amycolatopsis; species Amycolatopsis sp. NPDC089917. The sequence goes on from NZ_JBFBGL010000121.1 coordinate 1,576, forward strand.
GGGTGAAGACGCCGCCCTTCGGGGAGTCGTACAGCTCGGTGACCAGTTTCTCGCGCACGATCACCCCGCCGAGCGGCGCGTAGCCCGACGTCGATCCCTTGGCGAAGGTGACCAGGTCCGGCACCACCCCGGTGACGCCGTGCCCGAACCAGTGCCCCAGCCTGCCGAACGAACAGATGACCTCGTCCGACACCAGCAGGATGCCGTACTTGTCGCACAGCGCGCGCAACGCGGGCCAGTACCCCTTCGGCGGGACCAGCGCGCCGCGGCCGTTCTGCACCGGCTCCGCGAACAGCGCCGCGATGGTCTCCGGGCCTTCCTCGAGGATGACCCGCTCGATCGCGGTGACACAGTCCAATTCGGCCGCCGGACCGCAGTCTCCCAGCAGTCCCAACGTGTTCGGCACGTGCCGGACACCGGGCATGAGCGGGCCGAACGGTTCCTTGATCTTCGCCAGCCCGGTCACCGACAGGGCGCCGATGGTCGTGCCGTGGTAGGCCATGTCGCGGCTGATGATCTTCGTCCGCTCGGGCTGCCCCTGGCTGCGGTGGTACTGCCGGGCGAACTTCAGCGCGGTTTCGACCGCCTCCGAACCGGAGTTGACGAAGAACGTCGTCCCGAGGTCGCCCGGCGCGAGCCCGGCCAGCAGCGTGGCCGCTTCGATCGCGGGGGTGTGCGCCGAACCCCAGTTGCTCGCGTAGGCCAGGGTGCCGACCTGGTCCGCGGCGGCCTTGGCGATGTCGGCGCGCCCGTGGCCCATGTTGACGCAGAAGAGCCCGGCGAGACCGTCGAGGTGGCGGCGGCCCTCGGTGTCGATCAGATAGCTTCCCTCGCCGCGTACGAACACCGGGAAATCCGAGGCCCAGGTGTCCTTGCGGGTGAAGTGCGGGCCGAGATGCCGTCGAGCCTGCGCTCGCAGCTGGGTGACGTCCACCGGAGACCTCCTTCGAGACACGAGTCTGTGCCTCGACTTTCGCAATCCGCCCGGCCCCGGCCCAGCGCCAGAGCGACGGCGTTCGATGGGTCCAGTTGGTCGTGAGTGGCGATCTCGCGTGATCAGACGGCGAACTCACGTGATCGGAGGGCGAACACCGAGATCGCCCTTCAATCACGCGAGTTCGCCTTCCCATCACGCGAGTTCCGCGTCTGATCACGCGTGAAGGCCCCCTTCCCTCGACTGAGTGGAGGGAAAGGGGCCTTCACGCGCGAAGCGGCCTAGACGTAGTCCTTGTACTTCTCCAGGAAGCGCACGGGCTTGGACAGCGCGTCGCGGCGGAACGGGTCGCCCAGCTCGCGGGTGCACATGATCTCGATGACGGTGGTCTTGCCCTCGGTCATCTGCGCCTCGACGGCACGCTGCAGCGCGGGGCCGACCTCGTCGAGCTTCTCCACGACGACGCCTTCCGCGCCCATCGCCTTCGCGATCCCCGCGAAGCTCTCGCTCTCCAGTTCGCCGGCGACGAACCGGCGGTTGTAGAAGTCGACCTGGTTCTTCTTCTCCGCGCCCCACTGCCGGTTGTGGAACACCACGGCGGTGACCGGGATGTCGTGGCGGACCGCGGTCATGACCTCGCCCATGCTCATCCCCCACGCGCCGTCGCCCGCGTAGGAGATCGCGGGCCGGTCGGGCGCCGCGGCCTTGGCGCCGATGATGGTCGGCAGCGCGTACCCGCAGTTGCCGAAGCTCATCGGGGCGAAGAAGCTGCGCGGCTCCTCGAAACGCAGATAGCTGTTCGCGACCGAGTTGATGTTGCCGATGTCGGTCGACACCATCACCCGCGGCGGCATGGCCTTCTCCAGTTCCCGCAGTACTTCCCGCGGGTGCAGCCAGTTGCCCTCCTCGCCCTCCTGCTCGGCGATCATGTCGAGGCTGAACGCGTCGGTCTCGTGGGTCCAGGCGTCGAGTTCGGCCTCCCACTCGTCCTTCTCCGCCTTGATCTTCGCCGCGCGGGCGTCCTTGGTGGAGTCGCACGCGAGCGTCCGGTCCGACAAGCGTTTGGTCAGCGCGACCGCCGCGTCCTTGGCGTCGCCGCAGATGCCGACGGTGATCTTCTTGACCAGTCCGAGCATCTTGTGGTCCGCGTCGATCTGGATGATCTTCGCGTCCTTGGGCCAGTAGTCCATGCCGTGCTGCGGCAGCGTGCCGAACGGGCCGAGCCGCGAGCCGAGCGCGATCACGACGTCCGCCTGCGAGATCAGCTTCATCGCGGCCTTGGAACCCTGGTAGCCCAGCGGCCCGCACCACTGCGGGTGGCTCGCCGGGAACGAGTCGTTGTGCAGGTAGCTGTTGACCACCGGCGCGCCGAGGCGTTCGGCGAGCGCCTTGCACTCCTCGACGCCGTCGGCCATCACGACGCCGCCACCGGAGATGATCACCGGGAATCGCGCCGTGGCCAGCAGCGCGGCGGCCTCGTCGAGGCTCCGCTCCCCGCCGGGACCGCGGTCGAGCCGGACCGGCTCCGGGATCTCGGCCTCGATCTCGCCGTAGAAGTGGTCACGCGGGATGTTGAGCTGCGTCGGGCCGAGTTCCGAGTGGGCCCGGTCGAAGCAGCGGCCGGTGTACTCGGCCATCCGCTTCGGGTTGTTGACGTGCCCCTGGTACTTGGTGAACTCCTGGAACATCGGCAGCTGGTCGGCCTCCTGGAAGCCGCCGAGGCCGGTGCCCATCGTGCCCGCCTCGGGCGTCACGATGACGACCGGGCTGTGCGCCCAGTAGGCGGCCGCGATCGCGGTCACGCAGTTGCTGATGCCCGGGCCGTTCTGGCCGATGACGACGCCGTGCCTGCCGCTCACCCGGGCGTAGCCGTCGGCCATGTGCCCGGCGCCCTGTTCGTGCACGACCGGTACGAGCCGGATGCCCGCCGGCGCGAAGATGTCCATCGCGTCCATGAACGCCGACCCCATGATGCCGAAGATGTCGGTGACGCCGTTGGCCACGAGCGTCTCGACGAAGGCCTCGGACGGGGTCATCTTCTTCCGGCCGCTGACGACCGTGCGGCCGTCACCCGTCTTCCGTTCCGTCATGTTCCGCTCCTTCGACAGGTGAGATTTACAAAAAACGATACGTGGCGTTCCTGAAATCAGGATGCGGTCGACGATAGGACGACAACCGCCCAGGGTCAACGTCGGATTCTGGAAAACGAGACACCATGTGCTACTTTTCGGGACATGGAGCTGCTTCGCCACCCCGATCCGATCAACGGGGACACGCCGACCATCCGGCTGTTCTCCCTGCTCGAACTGATCGCCGCCAAGGACCAGCTGGTTTCCCTGCAGGGCCTCGTCGAGGAGACCGGCCTGCCGAAACCGACGCTGCACCGGATGCTCCAGCAGCTCGAAGGCGCCGGTCTGCTCGTCCGCCAGGCCGACGGCCGCCACTACGGCACCGGTCACCGGCTGCGGCAGCTCGCGGAGAACCTGCTCCTCAACGCGACCCACCACGGCGCGCGGCACGCCGTCCTGCGCCATCTCGTCGACGAACTCGGCGAGAGCTGCAACGTGACCACCTTGTCGGGCAACGAGATCGTGTACCTCGACCGGGTGGAGACCCCGGAGCCGCTGAGGTTCTACCTCCGGCCCGGCTCACGTGTGCCGATCCACTGTTCGGCCAGCGGCAAGATGATCCTCGCCCAGATGAAACCCGCGCAGCGGCGGAAACTGCTCGCGCACGCGCCGCTCAAGCAGTACACGAACAAGACCCTCACCGACCTCGACGCGCTCGAGGCCGAGTTCACCCGCGTCCGCCGCGACGGGTTCGCGCTCGACGACGAGGAGTTCCTGCCCGGCCTGGTCTGCGTCGCGGTCCTGGTCCCGGGCCGCGCCAACCTCTGCGTCGCCGTGCAGGCGCCCGTCATGCGGCTGACGCCGGACAAGGCGCTGCAGACGCTCCCCGCCTTGCAACGCGCGGCCGAGGCGATCAGCCGCGTCGACGCCGAGGGCGGGTCCGAACCGGAAAGTGTTCCTTCGTAAGGAGTTTTCATGGTCCCCGAGCTGCGGCTCCCGGTGCGCGACGTCTTCGGCATCGATTCGGATCTGGTCGTCGGCGCGTTCCGCGAACGCGACGAGCACGTCCCCGAGATCGACGAGGCGTACCGCTTCAACCCGGAGGTGACGCTGGCCCTGCTCGCCGGGTTCACCCGCGACCGCCGCGTGCTGGTGCAGGGTCTGCACGGCACCGGGAAGTCGACCCACATCGAGCAGGTCGCCGCGCGGCTCAACTGGCCGTGCGTGCGCGTCAACCTGGACGGCCACCTCAATCGCCTCGACCTCGTCGGCCGCGACACCGTCGTGCTGCGCGAGGGCAAGCAGGTCACCGAGTTCCAGGAGGGCATCCTCCCGTGGGCGCTGCAACGGCCGGTCGCGCTGGTCCTCGACGAATACGACGCCGGCCGCCCGGACGTCATGTTCGTGCTCCAGCGGATCCTCGAACGAGACGGCAAATTCACCCTCACCGACCAGAACCGGGTCCTGCGGCCGCATCCGTCGTTCCGGCTGTTCGCCACCGCCAACACGGTCGGGCTCGGCAACCTCAACGGGCTCTACCACGGCGCGCAGCGGCTGAACCACGCGCAGATCGACCGCTGGAACATCGTGGCGTCGCTGAACTACCTGCCCGCCGCCGAGGAGATCGCGATCGTGCGGGCCAGGGTGCCCGGCGTTCCCGAGCGGGTGGCGGCGTCTCTCGTCGCGGTGGCCGCCTTGACCCGCAACGGTTTCCAGGCCGGCGATCTGTCCACTTTGATGTCCCCGCGCACGGTGATCACCTGGGCGGAGAACATCGAGATCTTCGGCGATCCCGCGACGGCGTTCCAGCTGTCCTTCGTGAACAAATGCGACGAAGCCGAGCGGGCCGTCGTGGCGGAGTACTTCCAACGGTGCTTCGACGACGAACTCCACCTGCTCTCGGCATGACCGCCGGACAGACGGAAACCCGGCGCCGCGATCAGGTCGAGGAACTGTGCGCGGCCGCGGTCCGGGCGCTCAGCGGCGATCCGGCGCTCCATTTCCGGGCCCGGCGGCTGCATCGGGGACGCGAACCCTTGCCCCTGCACGCACCGCATCTGCGCCAGTCCGCCGACGACGATCTGCCGTCCTCACGCGGGATCGCGGACGGGATGGCGTTGCGCCTGACCGTGTCGGACGCCGCCCTGCACCGGGGTCTGTGCCCCGACGATCCGGCCGAACGCGGGATTTTCGAGCTGCTGGAACAGTTCCGCGTCGAATCGCTCCCGCCGCCGGAACTGCCGGGGATGCGGCGGAACCTGCGGCTCCGGCATCTGCGCTGGTCGCTGGAGTTCCACCGGTCCGGGCTGACCGAGACCACCCGCGGGCTGACGCTGTACACGGTCGCGCAGATCTGCCGGTCGCGGATCACCGGCGAACCCGTGGTCGAGGAGACCGAGGACCTCATCGAAGCGACCAGGTTCGCGCTGGCGCCGTCGCTCGGCCACGATCTCGCCGGGCTGCGGCGGCACCGCACCGACCAGGAGGCGTTCGCCGGACACGCGCTGGGGATCGCCCGGAAGGTCGGCGCCCTGCTCGCCGGGGCCGAGCGAGACGCCGAGGACGACGGCGATCCCACCGACCCGCGATTCAGTCTCCTGATCGACTTCGACGCGAGCCACGGCGAGCAGATCCCTTCCGCGACCGCCGGAACCAGCCGGACCTTGGCCGGATCCGGTGCGGCGTACCGGGCCTACACCACCGCGTACGACCGTGAACAACGCGCGTCGGACCTGGTACGCCCCGAATTGCTGGCCGGACTCCGCGAACGGCTCGACCACCGTGTCGGCAGGCAAGGCGTCGGACCGGGGCGGCTGGCGCGGGATCTGAAAGCGGTGCTCGCCGAACCCGCGCGCGACGGCTGGGACGGCGGGCAGGAGGAGGGCCATCTCGACGGCCGCACCCTCGCGCAGCTGATCAGCTCCCCCACCGAACGACGTATCTTCCGCACCGAGCGCATCCAGCCGGTGGCGGACACGCTGGTGACGTTCCTGATCGACTGCTCGGGTTCGATGGCGGCGCACGCGGAACCCGTCGCCGCCCTGGTCGACCTCTTCGCGCGCTCGATCGAACTCGCCGGTGCGAGCTGCGAGGTGCTCGGCTTCACGACCGGCGGCTGGAACGGGGCGAGGCCCGCGCGGGACTGGAGGCGAGCAGGACGGCCGCGGCATCCCGGCAGGCTCAACGAACGGCTCCACCTGGTGTTCAAGGACGCCGACACGCCGTGGCGCCGGGCGCGCCCGGATCTCGCGGCCCTGCTGAAGGCCGATCTGTTCCGGGAAGGCATCGACGGCGAGGCCGTGGCGTGGGCCTGCGACCGGATGCGCGCGCGAGCGGAAACGCGCCGGATCCTGCTCGTCCTCTCCGACGGCAGCCCGATGGACAGCGCGACGACCCTGGCGAACGATCCGCACTACCTGGACGAACATCTCCGGGAAACCGTGCTGCGGCAGGAAAACACCGTCGAGATCCGCGGAGTCGGCGTCGGGCTCGACCTCAGCCCGTTCTACCGCCGCTCCCGAGTGCTCGACACCTCGGTCACGTCGGGGTACGCCCCGTTCCGGGACGTCCTCGGGTTACTGACCCGGGGGTGAGTCCTGCTGCTGCTCGCCCTGCTGCTGCTGTTCGCCGCCCGAGTCGCCGAGGAAGTCCTTCGCCTTGTCGGCGGCCGTGTCGATCTTGTCGGAGTGTTCACCGAAGCGGGATTTGGCGAAATCGGCGGCCTTGTCGACGTGCTCCCCGCTCACCTTGTCCTTCATGCCTTCGAAGTCGATACCCATGAGAACTCCTCATCCATCGAAATATCCGGAATGAGTACGAATTCCGGGACGCCGATCCACGGCGTCTACCTCCATCAAAGGCCATTCGCGCTACGAGGCAACTCGAACGCGACGGGTGGGTGAGTCCCCAAGCCGGGACAACAGTGTGATATTCCACGTCCTGAAAAGGAAAAACCCCAGAAGACGCGGCACGGGTGGTAGCTCACTCGGGTGGAATCAGCGCCACGGTTGGCGCTATTAGCTCTTTCGTGTTCGTATCCCTGCGTCAGCCAAAGCGGAGACGGTCAAAGGGAGTTCGAACTTCATGCGCAGGACAATTGCCCGGACGGTGACGGGTGTGGTGATCGTGGCCGGCCTGGTCGCCGCGTGCGGCTCCGAAGGTGAAAACGGTGCGGCTGGAACGAATGGCGCGAATGGAAGCGCTTCGAGCGCACCGGCCGCGTCGTCAGCCGGAACCGGAGCCGACGCGTCGTCGGGAGCGGGCACCGGGGACGCGGGTGGGGCCGGCGGCGAAGCGGCCCAGAAGGTGACCGCGGCGATCCAGCAGGCGCTCCAGCAGTCACCGATCGCCTTCACCACGGAAAGCGCCGAACTGTCCGAGAAGAGCAAGACGGCGCTCGGCGAGATCGCGAAGGCCATGCAGGGCAACGACGTCAAGATCGCCGTCGCCACCCACGCGGGTTACCCCGACGCGGAAAAGTCCAAGGCGCTTTCCGAAAGGCGCGCGGAAGCGATCGCCGCCGCCCTCGAAGGAGCGGGTGTGGCCAAGGATCGCGTCAAGAGCGAACCGACCGGCAACGAGAAGGCGCAGGGCGACAAGGCGTTGGACACGCAGATCACCGTCGCGCAGTGACCCTCGACAGAAGCGCGGGTGAGCGGAACGATCCGCCCGCCCGCGCCTGCCATTACCTGATCGGCCCCAGCGGCTTTCCCAATTTCGGCGACGAGCTGATCGCCGCGACGTGGTTGCGTTATCTGGCGCGGACCGACCCCGAGGCCGACGTCTGGCTCGACACCCACTCGCCGGGGCCCGCGCAACTGCTGTTGAACGATCTGCATCCGCGCCTGCGGTGCACGGACACGCTGTGGCGGCTGTGCGGCGAGGCGCCGTCGGACGATCCGTGGGAGGTGGCGCGCTGGGTGCAGTCGGCCGTGGACGATCCCGGCCTCGCGCCGCGGTGGGACGCGGGCATCGGCCTGCTCGGCCGCGCCGACGTGCTGCACCTGATCGGCGGCGGCTACCTCAACGCGCTGTGGCCTCGGCACATCGGGCTGATCGCGGGCGCCGCGGCCGCCGCGCGGCGATCCGGGGCCCGCACGGCCATGACCGGACAGGGACTGACGCCGTTCCCTTCGGGCGCCACCGACCTCCTCCGGTCGCTCGCCGACCGTTTCGACGTCGTCGACGTCCGCGACGATCCGTCGGCCGACCTGCTGCCCGATGTCGTCCGGACGTGCGACGACGTGTTCCTGGCGCCGTACGAGCAGCCGCCCGCCGCGCAGGCGCGCGAGTTCGTGCTGTGCGTCCAGTCCGACATCGGTACCTTCGAGCCGTCCGCGCTGGCCGCCCGGGTGCTGGGGTTGTTGCGGTCGTGGGAGGTCCATCCCGAACAACTCGCGGTCGTCGAAGGGATCCCCCGGATCGATCGCGCCGTCCCGGCGTTGCTGGAACACGAACTCGCCGGGGCCGAGTTCCACCCGTTCCGTGACGTCTGGCGTCATGGCCTGCCGCTGGCGCCCGGGCAGACCTGGATCTCCAGCCGCTATCACCCGCACCTGGTCGCCGCGGCCGCCGGCGCGGCCGGTCTCGCGTTCGACGTGTCGCCCGGGTACTACACGACCAAGCACCGCAGCCTGATCGACCTGGGCTCGGGGTGGACGTCGTTCGACGCCGAGGCGGGCGGGACCCCGGACCGGCCGACCGGCACCGGGTTCCCGCCCCACGTCCTCAGGCGATGCCGTGAGCTGAAGCTTTCGATCGCGAAGGCGGTGTACGGGAGCCGGGAAGCCGAGGAAGTCGCGGCACCCGCCCCGGCGCGACGTCTCGCTTTGCGCTCGTGGCGGGCTCGGTCGAGCTAGCCGGATCCTGCGTCGGTACAGGTGGTCGTGAGTGAACGGGCCCGGTCGACAGCGCCGCCACCATCCGCGCGCCCGCCCTGCTGGTGAAAGACGTCACCACGCTG
>NZ_JBFBGL010000122.1:0-9895 GCF_040684635.1 Amycolatopsis sp. NPDC089917
GTCATTTCTAGCAGTTTTTGGTGGGACACCCACTCAATCGCCTGAGGCGAGAGCTTGGTTCGTGTCCCGGTCGGCCACCCGGTTTCCCTGGCGACGAAGAGAACTTTACATGGCCGGAAACCCCCGAAAACAGGGGGGTACCTTAACGACGTTCGCGCAGGTCAGAGGCCATAAAAGAGCCTGGACCCGGCGATCACGCGGTGATCGCCGGAGGGGAACCCAGGTGAACTCCCGGGCAAGAACATTGCTCCGAGTACATTGCACCGTATTGATCCTGCCGATTGCTCCGATTAGCGTCGGGCTCATGAGCACTGCGCAACTCGACGGCATCTCCGTCGCTTACGACGACCTCGGCACCGGGTTGCCCGTCGTCCTCGTCCACGGCCACCCCTTCAACCGTTCGATGTGGCGTCCCCAGGCCGACCGGTTCAGCCGAGAGGGCTACCGGGTCGTCACGGCGGACCTCCGCGGGTACGGCGAGACCACCCTCCCCGCGCAAAGCACGAAGACGGGACTCGACGTCTTCGCCAAGGACATCGCCCGCCTCGCCGATCACCTCGGTCTCGAGCGCTTCGTGCTCGGCGGCCTCTCCATGGGCGGGCAGATCGTCATGGAGTTCCACCGCACCTACCCCGAACGCGTCGCCGGGCTCCTGCTCGCCGACACCTCCCCACAGGAGGAGACCGAAGACGGCAAACGCGTCCGCAACGAGACGGCGGACCGCGTCCTCGCCGAGGGCATCGGCTGGTACGCCGACGAGGTCCTCACGAAGATGGTCTCCCCGGACAACGTCCGCACCATGCCGGACGTGGCGGCGCACGTCTTACAGATGATGCGCACGACACCCGGGGAAGGAGCGGCGGCCGCGCTCAGGGGCCGGGCCGAGCGGCCGGACTACCGGGACAGCCTCACCAGGGTGAAGGTGCCGAGCCTGATCGTCGTCGGGACCGAGGACGAGTTCACCCCGGTCGCGGACGCCGAGCTCATGCGCGACCTGATCCCCGGCTCCACCCTGGCGGTGATCGAAGGCGCCGCGCACATGCCTAACCTGGAACGCGAGGCAGAGTTCAACGACGTGTTCGCACGGTTCTTGAAAGAGACAAACTACTGATGCCCCAGAAGACCGTTTTCGTCACCGGTGCCAGCGCCGGGTTCGGCGTCGAGATCGTCCGCCGGTTCGCCGCGGACGGCGCCAAGGTCGTCGCGGCCGCGCGCAGCAAGGACCGGCTCGACAAGCTGGCCGACGAGCTGGGTGACAACGTCCTGCCGATCGAGCTGGACGTCCGCGACGCCGACGCGGTGGCCGCGCTCCCCGGCACACTGCCCGACGGGTTCGCCGAGGTCGACCTGCTGGTCAACAACGCCGGCCTCGCGAAGGGGCTCGAACCCGCTCACCGGGCGAAGCTCGACGACTGGGACCAGATGATCGACACCAACATCAAGGGTCTCGCGCACCTCACCCGCGCGCTGCTGCCCGGCATGGTGGAACGCGGCCGCGGGCACGTGATCAACATCGGCTCGGTCGCGGGCACCTACGCCTACCCCGGCGGCAACGCCTACGGCGCGACCAAGGCGTTCGTGCACCAGTTCAGCCTGAACCTGCGCGCGGACCTGCAGGGCACCGGTGTCCGGGTGACCAACGTCGAGCCGGGCCTGGTCGGCGGGACCGAGTTCTCCGTCGTCCGGTTCGAGGGTGATCAGAGCAAGGCCGACAACGTCTACAAGGGCACGACGCCGCTGACGGCCGCGGACGTGGCCGAGTCCGTCTTCTGGGCGGCTTCGCAGCCGGAGCACGTGAACATCAACGTCATCGAGCTGATGCCGGTGGTCCAGAGCTTCTCCGCTCTCCATATCCACCGAGAGAGCTGAGCCCGAAGAGGTCGAAGAGCGCCTGCTGTTCCGGGCTCCGCTCGGTCAGCAGGCGCCGCGTCCGCGGGCGGCCGCCGGTGGACGGATACCGCAGCACCGTCTCCCCTATCCCCGCGAGACTGTCCATCAGTTCGCGGACGGACAGGTTCATCCCGGCGCGGTCGGCCTCGCGCCGCATGAGGTGCGTGACCGTCGACGCGAGCACCGTGACCAGCGTGTGCACCGCGATCCGGTGCGGCGTCCAGTCCCAGCGCGGGGCGGGGCCGGCGACGGCGGGACCGGTCAGCCAGCGGAACGTCGAGTCGAGGTGCGTCCGCGCCCGATACGCCGTGACGACCTCGGACACCGGCCAGTCGTGGTCGGTGACCAGCACCTGCTTGCCGAAGTACTCGTCGTGCAGCCGCGAGACGGCGGCGTCGTCGACCTTCCAGGTCAGCCGGATCTCGCCCGGCCTGGTGCCGCTGAGCGAGGGCGAAAGCACCCGTTCGACGCGGCGGCCGCGCGTGATCCGCGCGATCTCGGCGTTCACCTGGCCCCGGTCACCTCTATAGGTACCCGAGGCCAGCGCGGCGTCGAAGCCGGCGAGCTCGCGGGTCGCGGTGCCCAGTTCCTCGCCGAAAGCCCTGGCCTGCGCGTTGTGCAGGGTGTCCGAATGGGTCAGGATCACGCGCCGCCGTACGCCCGCGACCACGGCCCTGGTGTCGAAGGCGGTCAGCCCGGCGAAGCGCTCCGGGTCGACGGGCTTGCGCGCGGACGCCGGTTTCGCCAGCAGGTCCGGATGGTCCGCGAGCGGCAACGCGCCGACGAAATGCCGTCCGAGGTCCAGTTGAGCCGCTTGGCCCGCCGTGAAGACCAGCGTGACGGGATACAGCGAGCGGAGTTCCTCGGCGAGCGCCGCGAACGGCGGCGCCCCCTCCCGCGGGTACACGTGCGACGCCAGCGGGATCGCGCCGTCCTTGGTCACGACCAGGCCGAGTCCGGCGAGTTCGCAGTGACACGGGTCGGCCGTGCTGAAGGTGGCGAACTGCGGGACGTCGACGGCGAGCGCGGCGTTCCCCGTCCCCAGCCAGGAGAGCACCGCGTCGGCGACGGCGGTCTCGATCCGCGAGATCCGCTCGGGCGTGAGCCGTTGCAACGCCCGCCAGTGATTCGGAAGGTCCGCTTGGACGAATTCCCGGGCGACGCCGTCGCGCCACCAGTCGGCTAATTGCGTTTCGGGGGCTGTCGCGCGGTGCAGGACGGCCAGCGCGAGGTGCGTCCCCAAGGTGGTCGCGGCGCGCTGGGCTCCGACGGCGTCGTCGACGCGGCGTACGAAGTCGAGCCGTCGCAGCGTCGCCCACACCGCCGCGACGTCGCCGAAGGTCCGGTGCCGCGCTTCGCCGGGCGCGGAGACGTCGCCGTCCATCGCGCGCCCGATCTCCTCGGCGGTCCCGAGGTAGCGCTGGGAGACGACCCGGGGCTCGCCGTCGACCCGGGCGGAGGTGACGAGGTAGTAGTACGTCCGCCCGCCGACCTTCTTGCCGATCACCGAAGCCACACTTTAGGTAATACACCCCGGCCCCGTGATCGGCAACGAACAAAGCGCTCTGACCAGCGCGAACAGTGAGCGCACCCACACGGGTGACGTGGTGGCGGGATGCGCACTGGCAGCTGGAGCGAGTCCGGCCATAGCGTGCGGGAATGGCATCCCCTGCTGACGCGACCGCCCCCACCACCTCGGCGATGCGCCGTGCGCTCGCCCGGGCCCGCGACGGGAAGACCCTGGACCTCACCGAAGCCTCGATCCTGCTCCAGGCTCGCGGCGACGACCTCAAGACGCTGTCCGAGCACGCCTCCCGCATCCGGGACGCCGGTCTCGTCGCGGCGGGCCGCCCGGGCGTGGTCACCTACAGCCGTTCGGTGTTCATCCCGCTGACCCGGTTGTGCCGGGACCGCTGTGGCTACTGCACCTTCGCGACCGTTCCCGGCCGCGTCGAATCGCCGTTCCTCTCCCCCGACGAGGTCCTCGACATCGCCCGCAAGGGTGCCGCGATGGGCGTCAAGGAAGCGCTGTTCACCCTCGGCGACCGTCCCGAAGACCGCTGGACGGCGGCTAAGGACTGGCTCGACGCGCACGGTTACGACGACACGCTGTCCTACGTCCGCGCGATGGCGATCCGGGTCCTCGAAGAGACCGGTGTGCTGCCGCACCTCAACCCGGGCGTGCTGACCTGGCAGGACTTCCAGCGGCTCAAGCCGGTCTCGGCGTCGATGGGCATGATGCTGGAGACGACGGCGAAGCGGCTCTACACCGAGAAGGGCGGCCCTCACTACGGCTCGCCCGACAAGGACCCCGACGTCCGCCTGCGGGTGCTGGAGGACGCCGGCCGCAGCTCGGTGCCGTTCACCACCGGCATCCTGATCGGCATCGGCGAGAACTTCGAGGAACGCGCCGACGCGCTGTTCGCGATCCGCAAGGTCGCGAAGACCTACGGCGGCATCCAGGAAGTCATCGTGCAGAACTTCCGCGCGAAACCGGACACGAAGATGCGCGCGACCCCGGACGCCGACCTCGAAGAACTCGCCGCGACCATCGCCGTCGCGCGGCTCGTGCTCGGGCCGAAGATGCGCATCCAGGCACCGCCGAACCTGATCGGCCAGCAGTACGAGCTGATGCTGAACGCCGGCATCGACGACTGGGGCGGCGTCTCCCCGCTGACCCCGGACCACGTGAACCCCGAACGCGCGTGGCCGCAGATCGACGAGCTCAAGCGCCGCACCGAGGCGCTCGGCTTCACCGTGCGCGAGCGGCTGCCGATCTACCCGGAGTACGTCAAGACCGGCGAGCCGTGGCTGGACCCGCGGATGAACGCGCACCTCGCGCCGCTCACCGAGACCGAAACCGGGCTGGCGATCGAAGAAGCGATCCCGGTGGGCATCCCGTGGCAGGAGCCGGACGGCGGCTGGAAGGAGGCCGGGCGCACCGATCTGCACGTCGAGGTCGACACCGTCGGGCGCACCGAGGACCGCCGCAGCGACTTCGACTCGGTCTACGGCGACTGGGACGAGATCAAGGGCAACATCAAGAGCGGGCCGCAGCGGTTCGACACCGACATCCGAGATGCCTTGCGCAGCGCGGAAAAGAACCCCGCCGGGCTGTCGGACGACGAGGCGCTGGCGCTGCTGCACGCCGACGGGCCGGAGCTCGACGCCTTCACCAAGATCGCCGACGACCTGCGGCGCGAGGTGAACGGCGACGACGTCACCTTCGTCGTCACGCGGAACATCAACTTCACCAACGTCTGCTACACCGGGTGCCGCTTCTGCGCGTTCGCCCAGCGGCGCACGGACGCCGACGCGTACACACTCTCGCTGGAGCAGGTCGGCGACCGGGTCGACGAGGCGTGGGCCGCAGGCGCGACCGAGATCTGCATGCAGGGCGGCATCCACCCGGATCTGCCGGGTACCGCGTACTTCGACCTCGCGGCCGAGGTCAAACGCCGTCAGCCGGACATCCACCTGCACTCGTACAGCCCGATGGAGGTCGTCAACGGCGCTTCGCGGACGAACCTCTCGATCGAGGACTGGCTGGCGAGGGCGAAGGAAGCCGGCGTCGACTCGCTGCCGGGCACGGCCGCGGAGATCCTCGACGACGACGTCCGCTGGGTGCTGACGAAGGGCAAGCTGCCAACGTCGGAGTGGATCAACGTCGTCACCACGGCGCACAAGCTCGGCATCACGACGACGTCGACGATGATGTACGGCCACGTCGACACCCCGGCGCACTGGGTCGGGCACCTGAAGCTGCTGGCGAAGTTGCAGCGGGAAGGCATGGAGCGCAACGGGCGGCGCGGATTCAGCGAGTTCGTGCTGCTGCCGTTCATCCACCAGAGCTCCCCGATCTACCTCGCCGGGCTGGCGAGGGCGGGCACGACGCTGCGCGAGAACCGCGCGGTGCACGCGCTGGCCCGGCTGCTGCTGCACGGGATGATCGACAACATCCAGAGCTCCTGGGTGAAACTCGGCGAAGAGGGCAGCCGCGCGGTGCTTCAGGGCGGGGTCAACGACATCGGCGGGACGCTGATGGAGGAGACGATCAGCCGGATGGCGGGGGCGGCCAACGGGTCGTACAAGACGATCAGCGACATGCGCGCGATGGTCGAACCGCTGGGCCGTCCGCTGCGGCAGCGCACCACCGAGTACGGCACGCCGACGGCGGAGCGGATCGCCGCGGCCCAGGCGTCCGACGGCGTCGCGACCGCGGTGCGCCGGCCGCTGCTGCCGCTTGTCACCAGCTGACGAAAAGTCCGTGACGGCCCCCTGACCCGCGTACAACCCGGGTCAGGGGGCTGTCACGTTCCGTGTGTCCCCGCTCACAAGGCGCGGGAGTCGTGGACGTTTTCTGTGCTAAACCCGAGAATCACTTCCGGGCAGCCGAGAGGACGTCGATGACCGCGAGCGCAGTCCAAGTTGCCGACACCGCCCGCTATCCGCTCTCCGAACCGGGAAGCCCGGCGTGGCGCGAAATCGTTTCCCGGACCCGCGCCGAACTGCGGGAAACGGGCTGCAGTGTGCTGGCCGACTTCATCCGTCCGGAGCTCCGCGACGTCCTCCGCCAGGAAGGCGCGAGGATCGCTCCGGAGGCGTACGCGAAGGTCGAACGCGTCAACGCCTACAACATCGCCATCGACACTCCGTTACCGGAAGACCATCCCGGCCGCACGATCATGGAGCGCGGCAACGCCTTCGTGGCGCGCGACCGGATCCCGGCGAACGCGGTCATCCAGCAGCTGTACACGAGCCCCGAGTTCCAGAAGTTCGTCGCCGACTGCTTCGAGCTCCCCGCGTTGCACGAACTCGCCGACCCGCTGTCGGGTCTGGTGCTCAACGTGATCGAACCGGGCCGCTCGCATCCGTGGCATTTCGACACCAACTCCTACACCGTCAGCATGCTCACGCAGGAAGCGGCCGAAGGCGGTGTGTTCGAATATTGCCCGAACATCCGCACCGAGTCGGGGGAGAACTTCGACGACGTCCGTGCCGTCCTCGCGGGCGAAGGGGATCACCTGATCCGACGACTCACTCTGCGTCCTGGCGATCTTCAGCTGTTTCGCGGACGCTTCGCCCTGCACCGCGTGAGTAGTGTCGAAGGGGCAGTCGCCCGCCATTCCGCGATCTTCGCGTACAGCGAGCGCCCCGGGGTCATCGGCAGTCCGGAACGGACGAGACAGCTGTTCGGCCGGGTCCTGCCGGAACACGTCGCTTCCGCGGCGGTCCGGGGCGATGAGCTGCTCGACTAAGTCAGGAGCTTGGCCGTGCCTTTGGATTCGACCGGCAAGATCAATTTCGACGACATCTACACCGAGCCTGATCCCCGTGCTTTCTTCGGCACCTTGCGCAGACTGGACTACGGCATCCCGCAGCAGGCCAAGGCCTACTTCGCGAAACTGATCGACGAGTACCGCTCGGAGGCCGGCGTCGAGGTCCCGACCGTGCTCGACCTCGGCTGCTCCTACGGCGTCAACGCGGCGCTGCACAGATGCGACACCTCGATGGAACGGCTGTACGACCACTACGCGTCCACCGAATCGCTGAGCCGGGACGACCTGATCGCGCGTGACCGCGGGATGGTCGAGAGGCTCGCCGTCGGCGACGAGGTCCGCTTCATCGGTCTCGACGCCTCCGAGCCCGCGTTGGACTACGCGCTCGCCGCGGGCTTCATCGACGAAGCGATCCACGCGGACCTGGAGAACGAAGACCCGACAGAGGAGCAACGCGCGCTGCTGGCCGGCGTCGACATCGTCGTCTCGACCGGCTGCGTCGGCTACGTCACCGAGAAGACGCTCGTCCGGATCGCGCGCGAAAACCGGCCTTGGATGGCGCATTTCGTCCTCCGGATGTTCTCCTACGGCCCGGTCGCCGACAGCCTCGGGGAACTCGGCTACGAGACCGCCGGGATCGACGGCGTCTTCCGGCAGCGGAAGTTCGCCTCGGAAGAGGAACAGACGCAGATCCTGGACAATCTGTCCGTCGCGGGCGTCGACCCGCGTGGGCTGGAGGACGACGGCCGGCTGTACGCGCGGCTGTTCGTCTCCCGCCCGAACGGCGCGGCGGGCGAGCTCGCCGCCGCGTTGAACGCCCTTCCCCTTCGAGATCAAGGATGATCGTGAGCAGTCCGGAACCGTCCACCCGCACGTTCGGCAACGAGGACGTCCTGCCAAGGGTCCCCGTCCCCAGCCTGGAGGACACCTGCCGCCGGTTCCTCGAGTGGTGCTCGCCGCTGCTCACCCCCGGGGAACTCGCGGAGACCGAAGGCGCCGTCACCGAATTCCTCGCGGAAGGAAGCCCGGCGCACGAGCTCCAGAGCACGTTGGAGGCGTACGACGGCCGTGAGGACGTCCGCAGCTGGCTCGACACCTTCTGGCCGTACCGCTACCTCGGCCGCCGCGATCGGATCGCGCTCAACGCGAACTTCTTCTTCCTGTTCTCCGAGTCCACGCTGGGACAGCTGGAGCGCGCGGCCGAGCTGGCCGCGTCGGCGGTGGACTACAAGCTGAAGCTCGACGAGGAACTGGTGCCGCCGATCGTGCTGCGCGGGCAGCCGCAGTCGATGGTGCAGCACAAGTTCCTGTTCTCGGCGACGCGGATCCCGGGCGCCGTGCAGGACACGGCGCGCACGCCGTACCGCGAGGACTGGCCGGGGCCGTCGAGGGCGCGGCACATCGTGGTCTTCCACCGCGACACCCCGTTCCGGATGGACGTCATCGCGCCGGACGGCCGCCCGTACTCCCCCGAACAGCTGGTCGCGGGGCTGCAGGCGATCGTGAAGTCCGGGAGCTTCGTCGAGGATCCGCAGACCGCCGCCGGGCACTTCACCACCAAGGTCAGGGCCGAGTGGGCGGCGACGCGTGAGGCGCTGCTGGCCGCCGGGAACGCGGCCGCGCTCGACGACATCGAGACGGCGTTGTTCTGCCTGTGCCTGGAGGACTTCACCCCGGCGGACACGCAGGAGGCGTGCGACAAGCTGCTGCACGGCGACAGCGGCAACCGCTGGTTCGACAAGGCCGTCTCGCTGATCGTGTTCGAGGACGGCACGGCGGGCATCAACGTCGAGCACTGCGAGCTGGACGGGACCACGATCCTCGGGTTCACCGACGCGCTGCTCAGCGGGACGCGGCTGGAGCGGCCGCCCGCCGACGGCGTCCCGGCGTCCGAGGTGATCGAGTTCGTCCTGGGCGACGCCCTCCGCGAAGACGCTCGCGCGGCGGCCGCGGCCTTCGCCGAGTACGCCGGCGCGACCGCGACGAAGACGGTGTCCTTCACCGACTTCGGCGCGAAGCGGGCGAAGGAGCTGGGGATGTCCCCCGACGGCTTCGCGCAGATGGCGTACCAGCTCGCGCACAAGCGGGCGAAGGGGATCACCGGCGCGACGTACGAGTCGATCGCGACTCGGCAGTACCGGAACGGGCGTACCGAAGCGATGCGCGTGGTGACGCCCGAGGTGCTGTGGTTCGTGCGGGTGATGAACGATCCGGAGGCCGACCGGCAGACACGTCAGGCGGCTTTCCGCGCGGCGGCAGCGAAGCACGTCACGCGGGCGAAGGAGTGTCAGGCGGGCGACGCGCCGGAGCAGCACCTGTGGGAGCTTCAGCTGATCCAGAAGCGGCGGGGCGTGGAAGAGTCGCCGTCGCTGTACTCGTCGCCGGGCTGGCTGAAGATGCGCAACGACTACCTGAGCACCAGCTCGGCGCCGTCGGTGAACATCCGGTACTTCGGGTTCGGGTCGACCAGCCCGCAGTGCATCGGCGTCGCGTACGTGCTGCTGCCGGACTCGCTCAATCTGTACCTGTGCACGCCGAAACACGTGGCGCACGAGATGGAGCTGTTCGCGACGGAACTCGCCACGGCGATCACCGAACTGCAGGAGCTGCTGGCCTGATTTCGGCACTCGGCCAAGGCGTCCCTCTTCCTGGTGCCAAGTCCGTGAAGGCCTCCTTGAGGGACTCTGGGTCCCTCAAGGAGGCCTTCACGGACCGGTGCTCGTGGG
>NZ_JBFBGL010000123.1:0-9606 GCF_040684635.1 Amycolatopsis sp. NPDC089917
AACGGCGTCCCTCTTCCTGGTGCCAAGTCCGTGAAGGCCTCCTTGAGGGACTCTGGGTCCCTCAAGGAGGCCTTCACGGACCGGTGCTCGTGGGCGATCGGTGAGATGCCGGAAGCGAGGGTGGATAGGATCCGCGGGTGCTGGGGAAAGCGATCTTGACCGTGGCCGGGACGGCGCTGGTGGTGGCGGGGTGCAGTTCGCCCCCGCCCCCGCCGCTGCCGGCGCCGATCCCGACCCTGTCCACGCCGGAGCCGGGGCTCGTCGAACCGGCGGGCTGTCTCGGCACCGGGGTCACGGTGAAGTCCGGGCCGGTCGAGGCCGCGCTGGGCCATCGCGCGGTCGTCCTGACCCTCACCAACTGCGGCACGACGCCGCGCACGCTCACCGGCTATCCCGAAGTCCGCTTGCTGGACAAGGAAAAGCGGCCGATGGCCGTCGAGGTCGAGCACGGGACGTCGTACATGGCGATCGACCCCGGCGTCCGCCCGCAGACGGTCCGGCCCGGCGGGACGCTGCTTTCGGTGGTCTCGTGGTCGAACACCGTCACCGCGGGTTCGCCGGAGGCTGGCGCCTACGTGACCGTCGCGGCCGCCAAGGGCGATCCGGAGCAGCGGATCACCGTCGACACCGACCTCGGGACCACGGGCAAGCTCACGCTGACGGCTTGGAACGCCGAACTCAAGCACTAGAGGTTTGTGACGAGACCGCACGGCTCTGCGACGGTTCAGCCGCGAACCCCGGCGAGTGCGACAGACCGCCCTTACGATCGGTGAGCCTTTCGATCTTGGGGGAACCATGCCGCGCATCCTGCTCGTCGAGGACGACATCGCCCTGGCCGAGGCGCTCACGCTGGCGCTGAAGGCGCTCGGTCACGACGTCGTCGTCGCGCCGACCGGGGAGCGTGCGCTGGAGGCGCTGTTCACCGACCGGCTCGAACTCGACTTCATCCTGCTCGACGTCATGTTGCCCGGGATGGACGGCTTCGAGGTCTGCCGCCGCGTCCGCGCGCGCAGCCGGTTGCCGCTGGTCCTGCTGACCGCCCGCGGCGACCCGATCGACATCGTCGCCGGGCTGGAATGCGGCGCCGACGACTACGTGGTCAAACCCGCCGAACCGCGGGTGATCGACGCGCGGATCAAGGCGATCGGGCGGCGCGCCACCACCGCTCCCGGGCCGTCGGCCGGGCAGGTGCGGGTGGGACGGCTGGAGATCGACGCGGGCGCGATGAGCGTGACCCGGGACGGCGCCGAACTGGCGTTGACCGCGACCGAGATCCGGCTGCTCGTCGAGTTCGCCGAACATCCGAACCAGGTGCTGAGCAGGCAGACCTTGCTGAAACGGGTCTGGGACTACGGCTACGTCGGCGACTCGCGGATCGTCGACGCGGCGGTCGCGCGGCTGCGGGCGAAGATCGAGGACGATCCGGCGAATCCCGTGGTGCTGAAGACCGTGCGCGGACTCGGCTACCGGCTGGCGGACCAGTGAAACGGCCGTCGTTCGGGCTGCGGGCGAAGGTGACGGCGGCGGTCGTGCTGGTGACGACGACGGCGACCGCGGTGATGGCCTTCACCGCGTCGAAAGTTCAGGAAGACGACGCCGTCGACAGCTTCGTCTACAGCGCGGAAACGACGTTCGGCTCCTTGTTCGAGCAGTCGTGGCGCGGGCTCGAAGCGGTGATGGACAACAGGTCCACCTTGACCGAGTTCGCCGAGCGGATGTCCGACCTGACGCCGGAGTGGACGTTGTTCACCAAGCGACCCGACGGTTCGGCGGACCTGGTGAACTTCGGCTCGACCGATCTGTGGCACCGGGCGCAGCCGGTACCGGTCCGCGTCGGTGACCGGCAGGGGATCGTGGCGTCGGTCCAGGACCGGGTGCTGGTCCGGACCTCCAAGACGATGGACCTGCTGACGGCGATCACCGTCGACCCGGAGACCGGCAAGCGGCTTCTCGTCGTCAGCGGGAACTTCGTCGGCTACTGGCTGGTGGAGTTCTACGACCTCACTCCGCTCGACATCGATCTGGCCGCGCAACGGCAGAAGCTCGTTCTCATCGCACTCGGGGTGGCCGCGCTCGGGGTCGTCGCGGCGCTGTTCGCCGCCTGGAACATCCAGCGGCCGGTGCGCCGGGTCGCCTCCGCCGCCCGGGACCTCGGCGACGGCGCCTTCGACGTGCGTGTCCCGGTGAAAGGCCGTGACGAGCTCGCCGAGCTGGCCAAGTCGTTCAACACGATGGCGGATCGGGTCGGCGCGTCGATCGAGAAGCTGCGCGCCAAGGACCGGCAGCAACAGCGGTTCGTCGCCGACGTCGCGCACGACCTGCGGACCCCGCTCGCGTCGATGGTCGCCACGGTCGGCACCCTCGACAGCGCCACCCCCGAGGTCAGGACCCGCGCGACCGAACTGCTCGGCACCCAGACCCGGCGGCTGGCGCGGCTCGTCGAGGACCTCATGGAGATCTCGCGGTTCGACGCGGGTTCCGCGGACTTCCGCCCCGAACCGGTCGATCTGCCCGCGCTCGTCGAGGACGCCGTCGGGGCCGCCGCCCCGGAGACACCCGTCGAGGTGACGAGCACCGGGGACACGACCGTCGTCGCCGACCCGCGCCGCCTGCACACCATCGTGGTCAACCTGCTGGTCAACGCCACGCGATACGGCCGGACACCGATCACCGTGACCCTGACGGGCGGCGCCGACACGGTGTGGATCCGCGTCGCCGACTCCGGGCCGGGGATCCCCGAGGATCTGCTCCCGATCCTGTTCGACCGGTTCGTGCGGGGCGATCAGGCGCGCCAGGCGACCGAGGGCAGCGGGCTGGGGCTGGCGATCGCCAGGGAGAACGCGCTGATCCACGGCGGGGAGATGACCGCGCACAACGACCACGGCGCCGTCTTCACCGTGAGGCTTCCACGGGAGTCACCAGCGTGAGCCCGCGCGGCGCGTAGCCGTCGAAGTACGGCATCGGGACGTGCGTGAGAATCAGGAACAACGCGGCCAGCACGGCGCCTTGGCGCGGCTTCAGCTCGCGGCTTCCGAGCCAGAGCCACAGCACGACGACGAAGTTCGTCACCAGCAGGAATCCCCACCGGGCGTCGTCCCAGCCGCCGAACGCGAGCAGCGCGGGTGCCGCGATCGCGGCGACGGGCACGAACGCCGCGAGGGACGGACGGTGCAGGTACAGGAAGCCGCCCGCCACCACGATCACGATCGGCAGCAGATACAGCAGCACGCCGGTGATCGAGTACAGCTGCCAGCTCTCGGCCTGCGTGCGCCCGAACAGGGCGAGCGCGTCGGCACGGTAGCGGAAGTCCGTTGTGGACAGAGCACGCCCGAGCTTCTCGATCGCGCCAGGGGCGACCGGCGGCATCGCGAGGATCACCAGCCCGAGGCCGGCGGCCGGGGCGAGCAGCGCGCACGCGCGCCGCAACGAAACCTTCCGCAGCAAGGCGAACCCGAACACCGGCAGCACGGTGAGCAGCGCGATCTCGTGCACCGTCACCGAAAGCGCCATCACCGCGCTCGCGAGCACCGGCCGGTTCCGGTACACCGCCCACAGCGCGGCGGACAGCAGCAGGTACAGCGTTTGGTCGAGGTAACCGATCTCGTGGAACAGGTAACCGCCGGTCGGCAGCAGGAGCCAGGCGACGATCAGCCACCGCCGGCTTTCGGTGCGGCTGCTGAAGAACGCGAGCGTCACGACCGCCAGCACCGCGGCGAGGACGGCGAAACTCGCGACCGCGAAAACCGCGTAGTCGTGCCCGAACGGCTTCAGGATCGTGCCGACGAGGAAACGGCGGTGGAAACCGTCGGTCAGGGACACGGCCTGCAGGGTCGCCGCCCAGGTCCCCGGCAACCGGAACCCGGTGTATCCGGCGACGAGGACGGCGATCGCGAACAGTGCCGTGACGCTTCGCCGCGGCGTCGTCTTGGCGACGGCGACCGGGGCCCGTTCCAGCAAGGTGGTCATGGCGCCAAGCTAGAAACGGATCATTCGGCTTTCGTGATGGCCGCGCGACAGTTTCGCCACGGCTTTGTTACATGGTTGTCGATGTCAGGAAGGCCTGTTCGGAACCTGCTGCCACGAAGGCCGTCCGTGCCTTGCCGTTCGCGGGCAGCTCGCAGGAAAGCCACGCGACGCCGGACGGCAGAAGCGTTGTGAGCTGTGCCGGCGCCACGGGAACATCGGCGTGGCACTCGAACCCGCTCATCACCTTCGAAACCGCGTCGGCGCGCAGCTTCACCAGGGCGGAAAGCCGGTAGTCGGCCGGCCCGGGCGCCGCGGCACGGCCTTCGGGGGCGCCCATCTTCTCTTCGACCCAGGACGCTTCGACGATCTCGCCGACTTCCGGGAACGTCTTGGCGACCGGCGCCGGATCGGTGTGGACGGCCGCTTCTTCCGGCGGTGCCGGGTCACAGGCCGCGATCAGCATGACCGCGGCCGTGATCGCCGACGTCTTCCCCATGGTGCGCATGGGGACATCTTGACTCAGGCGGTGAGCTTCAGGATGTCGATTCCGCGAGTGTTGTCGGCGACATAGACGTAACCCTTGTGCCAGTACGGCGCCCACGCGGAGGCGTCCGCCGGGCGGAAGTAGGCGATCTGCTTCGGGTCGGTCGGGTCGCTGACGTCGAGGAACCGCGTGCCCTGCGTGTAGAACGACTGCACGAGGATCTTGCCGCGGACGTCGAAGTAGTGCGCGGAGCAGTCGCCCGTGGTCGGATCGCTGCCTTCCTGCCCGGCGACGCTCCAGGTGCCGACGGACTTGAGGCGGAACGGCTTCTCCGGCGTCGAACGCCAGCCTTCGCCGTTGTACGAGTTCTGCAGCGACGAGATCGTCAGCACGCCGTCACCGGCGCAGCCGTCGAGGAAGCTCTCCTCGGTGGCGTAGATGAGGTCGCGGCCGTGCCAGCGGCGCGAGTCCGCGCCGTCGGCCGAGCGGTGTCCCGCCGGGTGGAAGCTGTTGTGCATGAACTTCGACGGCGCCGCCGTCTCCTCGATCCCGCCGCCCGCGTAGGGCACCGGGCTGTACGCGGTCGCGCGGCGGACCTTGCCCTGCACGGGATCGCGGTGATGGCCGCTGGTCCAGTAGCCGCGGACGCCACCGCGTCCGGACACCCACGCCACACCCTCGTCGTCGACCTGGACGTCGTGCACGTAGTCGGTCTTGCCGTCGTTGCGCGCGAGTTCGATCGGGTCCGGGGCCGTCTTGGGGTTGCGCGGGTCGCGGATGTCGGTCACCCAGATCGGGCGGCCGCCCCAGTCCGCGGGCTGGTTCGCGGCCTTCGCCGGGCCGCCGGTCCAGAGGTAGCGGCAGTCGTCGACGCAGCTGGTCGTGTGGCCGGCGGGCACCTTGGTGTAGCTCAGGATGGCCGGCTTTTCCGGGTTCTTCAGGTCGATGATGTAGATGCCGGACTCGCCGGTCTGCGTGGTGCCGCCGTAGGCCCGCGGGTCCCGCGCGAGGAAGACGAGCTTGCGCTTGACGTCGACCTCGGTGTCCTCGGTCTCCCACAGTCCGGGCAGGCTGACCTCGCCGATCAGCTTCGGCGCGGCGGGGTTCTTGGTGAGGTCGTAGACCTTCAGCCCGAACTCGCCGGAAACCGCCATGACGTCGCGATTGCCGTACTGGAGGAAGCCCATCGCGATGGCGCCCTGCGCGTCGGGCACGTTGCCGACGGCCTTGACGTTCTTCACCGCGCCGGGCGCTCCCGCGACCCGGACCTTCTCGTTCGCCGGTTTGTCGTCCTCGCCGCACGCGGCGGCGGGCAGGCCGGTGGCGATCAGGGTCGCGGTGATCGTGGTGATCGCCAGGCATGACCGGAGCAACCAGTTTCCTCGCACAGAAACCTCCCAGGCTGGTGACCCCACCCTATGATCACCACTTTGCCCGCACAACCGCCGTTGGTCGGTCCGGGACTGCTATGACATGACCATGCGCTTGCGTCTTCTGGCCCCGCTCCTCGCCGCCGCCGTGGTCGCGGCGGGCTGCTCGGAATCCGGCGAATCGCCCGCACCGGACGTACTTCGCGTGGGCCTGGCCGCTCCGGCGACCCTGCTGCCCGCCGACGTCCGCGACCAGTCCGGGCGGATGCTCGCCGGGGCGCTGTGGACGCCGCTGGGTGATTACGACCCCGCGACGGGGAAGATGACGCCGCGGGCGGCCGAATCGGTCACGAGCGCCGACCGGACGACGTGGACGGTCAAGCTCAAGGACGGCGGGAAGTTCCACGACGGCACCCCGGTGACCGCCCAGTCCTATGTGGACACCTGGAAGGCGATCGGCCAGGAGCGATGGCAGGCGTCGCGGGTGGTCAAGGACCTCTTGCGGGCCAAGGAGATCACCGCGCCGGACGCGCTGACCATCCGGCTCGTGCTCGACCGGCCGTCCGGCCAGATCCCGGCGCTGCTCTCCTCGCCCGCGCTGGTCCCGCTGCCCGCGTCGGCGCTGACCTCGCGGGATTGGGCCGGATTCGCGCAGCGGCCCGTCGGCAACGGGCCGTTCCGGCTCGACGGCGCTTGGCAGCCGTCCGGTGGCAAACTGGTCCGCGTGGCGGACGCGCCGGGCAAGGCGCGCGTGATCGACCTGAAGACCGGGGACGCGGCGGCGCACTACGACGAGGTCAAGGCCGGGAAACTCGACCTCTCCACGGTGGTCCCGGGCGACCGTCACGAAGCCATGCACGCGGATTTCGCGCAGCGGCACGTGATGTGGGCGCTGCCCAGCGCCGCCTACCTCGGCTTTCCGTTGACCGCGCCGCATTTCTCCGACGCGACGGTCCGGCACGGCTTCGCTCTCGGGGTCGACCGTGCCGCACTGGAGGCCGGCGTCCTCGGCAAGCAGGTGGACCCGGCGAAGTCGCTCCTGCCGCCCGCCGTCGCGCCCGGTGAGCGCAGCAGCACCTGCCGCCCGTGCACGTTCGACGCCGGCGCCGGGAAGTCGCTGCTGACCCAGGCGGAGTTCCCCGCCGCGCCGGTCCACTTCGGACAGTCCGAGGCGAACTGGCTGCGGCCGCTGGCGGAGCAGGTCACCAAGGCCGTCGGCGTCCCACTCGCCCCGGAACCCGGGCAGGGCCCGTTCGCGCTCGACCTGAACCTGATGACGCCGAGCCCGCAGGAAGTGCTGTCCGAGATCGCGAAGGCCACCGGGTACGCCAGCGACGGGTTCGCCGACCTGCTGAAATCGGCCGAGGAGACCGAAGCCGCCGACAGCGGCGAGGTCTACCGCCTGGTGGAGAACCAGCTGCTGCGCGATCTCCCGGTCGCGCCGCTGTGGTCCGGGCACGGGCACGCCGTCTGGGCGGACCGGGCGGGCGACGTCACGGCGACGACCTTCGGCGGTGTGGACCTGCCGGCGGTTTCCCTGCACTGATCAGAGGGTGCGCTCCCCCGCGACGACGTCGATGAAGGCCGAGGTCAGCGGGTCCGGCGTGCTCCGGCAGTAGGCGGCGAGCGTGCGCCGGATCGCCGGTTCGGGGCGAAGGACACGGCCGTGGAAACCCTCGGGCAGCACGTTGGCCGGGACCAGGGCGGGACCGAGTCCCGCCGCCGCGAGCACCGGGGCGGCCGCGGTCTGTTCGGTCCGGACCGCGGCCCTCGGCTGGAATCCCGCCGCCGCGCAGGCCTGGTCGACGAGGTCGGCCAGGCCGTTGCCCGGCGCGTAATGGACCCACGCGCAGCCGGACAGGGTCGCGAGATCGACGACGCCGGTGCCGTCGTCCTCACGCGGCCCGTCGATCGGCAGGACGACGACGAACTCCTCGGTGCCGAGCTCGCGCACCGGCCCGTCCCAGCCCGCCGGGACCGGCCCGACCGCGACGTCGGCCTCGCCCGCCGCCATGGCGTCCCGGAGTTCGTCCGCGTGCCGGAACTCCACGAGCCGGACGTCGACGTCCGGCCGCTCGCGGCGCCACACCCGCAACGCCGTGGGCAGGACACCGATACCGACCGAGTAGACCGTGGCGATCTGGAGTTCCCCGGCTTCCAGCCCGGACGCCTGCCGGGCCGCGCACCGCGCGCGTTCGGCGTCGGCGAGGGTGGCGCGGGCGTGCGGGAGCATGGCGCGGCCCATCGGCGTGAGCCGGACACTGCGCGGCAGGCGTTCGAGCAGCGGGCCGCCGACTCCCTTCTCCAGCGCGCGCACCTGATGCGACAGGGCGGGCTGCGTCACGTGCAGCAGCTCCGCCGCCCTGGTGAAGGAGCCGGTGTCGACGACGGTCACCAGGTATTCGAGCTGCCGCAGGCTGGTCATGAAGAGAGCTTATCGAACTGGTGATTTCTATGCCTTGGACTTATCCTTTGCCGGGGGCCAGGCTCGGTGACATGAACGAAGAACGCAAGGTCGCCCTGGTCGCCGGGGCCAACGGGGTCATCGGCAAGAACCTGATCGAGTACCTGGAGACCCAGCCCGGCTGGCGGGTCATCGGCCTTTCGCGGCGCGGCGGCCCGGGTCAGATCGCCGTCGACCTGCTCGACGCGGACGACACCTGCGCGAAGCTCGGCGGCCTGGACGACGTCACGCACGTGTTCTACGCGGCTTATGTCGACAAGCCGACCTGGGCCGAGCTGGTCGCGCCGAACCTGGCGATGCTGACCAATCTGGTCGGCGCGATCGAGCCCGCCGCGCCCGGTCTGCGCCACGTCAGCCTCATGCAGGGCTACAAGGTCTACGGCGCTCACCTCGGCCCGTTCAAGACCCCGGCGCGCGAAGACGACGCCGGGCACATGCCTCCCGAGTTCAATGTCGACCAGCAGCAGTTCCTGGAGCGGCGACAGGCCGGGAAGTCTTGGACGTGGTCGGCGATCCGGCCGTCGGTGGTCGGTGGGACCGCGCTGGGCAACCCGATGAACCTCGCGCTGGCCATCGCCGTCTACGCGTCGATCTCGAAGGAACTCGGCCTGCCGCTGCGCTTCCCCGGCAACCCCGGCGCGTACGACAGCCTGCTGGAGATGACCGACGCCGGGCTGTTGGCGAAGGCCACGGTCTGGGCGACGGGCTCGGAGAACGAGGCGTACAACATCGCGAACGGCGATCTGTTCCGGTGGAGCGAGCTCTGGCCGAAGATCGCGCGCTACTTCGACCTGGAGGTGGCGCCGCCGCTGCCGATGTCTCTGGACGTCATCATGGCGGACAAGGAAGAGCTGTGGGATTCCCTCTCGGCCAAGTACGGGCTGGAAGTGCCGTACAGCGCGGTTTCGTCGTCGTGGGGCTTCGCCGACTTCGTGTTCGGCTGGGACTACGACATGTTCGCGGACGGGTCGAAGGCCCGGCGGGCCGGCTTCCACGAGTACGCCGAGACGTCGTCGATGTTCTTCCGGCTGTTCGACGAGTTCAAGAAGGCCAAGGTGATCCCGTGAACCGCGGGCGACCGTGAGCCGCGGGCGTCGTGAAGGCCTCCTTGCTTACCTTGAGGGTAGTGAAGGAGGCCTTCACGGACTTGGCGATCGCGCGTCCGGTAGCCGGCCGGGGCGAAGGGGCCTATCCCTTCATCGCACGGGCGGAAGGTCCCCTTCACCTCGGGCCTGACGGTTCTGCTCGGCGGAGGTTGCGAAAGCCACTTCCGCAACGTTGAAGGTTGCGGAAGTGGCTTTCGCAACCCGCGCGGGGCGCCC
>NZ_JBFBGL010000124.1:0-9251 GCF_040684635.1 Amycolatopsis sp. NPDC089917
GACCGGCAGGTGGGCGAGTCAGACACGCACCACCGCGCCCGGTCCGTGAAGGCCTCCTTCCCTACCTTGAGAGTAGGGAAGGAGGCCTTCACGGACCGGCGCCCCCGGGTCAGGAAGAGACGGTGTCGATCAGCCGGTTGAACCGGAGTCTCGTGGCACGTTCGACGGCGGAAAGCACCCCGGCGACGGTCAAGACGACGGTCCCCCATGTGGGCAGATCGACCGGCGAGACGAACCTGCCGACATGCTCGGCGATCGCCGGAACGCGAGTGATGGCCTCGACACCGTGCATGAGGCTGATGACGAGCGCCGTCAGGAGGATCAGCAGGGTCACCGCGCCGACGGCCGCGCTCGTGCGCGGGAACCGCCGCCCGAATCGCGCCCGCAGTCCTTCCTGCGACCGATCGTGCGGGCGTAGCGCGCGTTCGGTGCCGTCTTCGGCGACGAAGTGGATGCGTTTCAGCCCGAACGCGCTGGTGGCGACCTCGATGACGCCGCCGGGCACCGGAAACGACGTCGGCAGGTTGGATCGATGGATCTGGACCCCGTCCAGGTACAGCGCGGCAGGACTCTTCCCGACCGCGTCTTCGTGCTGCTTCCGGCTTTTCGCTTCGGCCAGGTGCCGGACATCGACCGCGTAAACGTGGGTTTCCCCGGACGGCGTCACGAGATCGAGGAAGAGCACCGAACGGGAGAACAGCTGCCAGAGCCGGTAGTCCGGGAGCACACTCCCGTCACCGGGCCTGACCTTGCCGAGCTGCCACCGTCGTTTGAGGTTCTTCATGGTCCTTTCTCTTTCTTCTCGATCAGGGTGTTCAGTCGCCGCAGGACGTCCAGCTGCGCCGGGTTGTACAGCTCCGCCAGTCCTTTGAGGACCATCGGTTCGGTCAGCGCCACTCGCGTCCTCGCGTCCGTCAAGGACGGCTGCGCCGCGATCTGATCGCGCGCGACAGGGGCGAGAGTCTCGGCCAGCCGTTGTCTCGTGGCTTCGTCGGCGTCGGCAGGCAGCGCGTCGAGCTCCGCATGAACCGGATGACGAGGGGCCGCGTGCAACTCGCGCACCGTGTCCATCGTCTTCGCGTCCAGCACCCGCGAGAAGACCATCAGCATCGAACGCTCCACTTCGGACAGATCGGCGACGTTCCCGTCGAAGCCCGGCGGGAGGTCGACGAGGCTGCGGCGGTCCAGGATCAACGCCAGCTCCTTCCGCATCCGCTCCTGCCGTTCGATGCTCGCCTTCAGTTCGGCGTCCAGCGCGCGCAACGTCCGCTCCGCGTTCCCGTCCGACTCCTCCATCGCCTCGATGTCGGACAGCGGCACGCCCAGGTCGACGAGCCGCCGGATCCGCAACAGCCGGATCAGATGCGTGACGCGGTACCGCTTGTACCCGTTCGCGCCTCGTTCCGGCTCGTCGAGCAGACCGATCCGGTGGTAATAGCGGACGGTCTTCAGGGTCGTGCCGGCCAGGTTCGCCAGCTCGCGTGTGCTCCAAGCCATCCCCCGGAGTGGACACCATGCCCCTGGGGCACAGTCAAGAAAGATCACCGGATGGCGCCACGGCGAAGGTCCTTCTTGACCATGCCCCGAGGGCACGGTCTCTACTCAAAACGGACAGCCACCCGACTTTGTCACCCGAGGGGAAGCCATGCGGAGAGCCTTGACCATCGTCGTCACCGCGGCCACGGCCGCGGTGATGCTCGCACCACCGGGACTCGCTCAAAACGGCCTGAAATGGGGCGAGTGCCCCGCCGACGTCGCCAAACCGGGCCTGCAGTGCGCCACACTCGACGTCCCGCTCGACCACCGGAACCCGGACGGGGAACAGATCCGGCTGGCGGTCTCCCGGCTGGCGAGCAAGAACCCCGACAAACGCCGGGGCGTGCTGCTGACCAACCCCGGCGGACCGGGCGGCAGCGGCCTCGACTTCCCGGGCGGGCTCGTCGACCTCGGCCTGCCGCAAAGCGTGCTGGACGGCTACGACATCATCGGCTTCGACCCGCGTGGGGTTGGCCGGAGCACCCCGGTCACTTGCGATCTGACGACGGAGCAGCAGTACAGGGGCAACATCCCGCCGTACGCGCGGGACGCGGCCGACGTGGTGACGCACGCCCGGAATTCGAAGACCGTCGCCGAGCAGTGCGCCGGGTCCGAGACGGCGAACATGCTCCCCTACGTCTCGACCGCGGCCATCGCGCGCGACATGGACCGGATCCGCGAGGCGCTGCACGAGGACAAGCTCTCCTTCCTCGGCTACTCCTACGGCACCCACCTCGGCGCCGTCTACACCACGCTGTTCCCCGACCGCGGCGACCGGATCGTGCTCGACAGCAACCTGGTCCCGGGCGGTCTGGACCGGACCGGGAGCAGGCTGTTCGGCAAGGGCATGGAAATCCGGTTCCCGGACTTCGCCGAGTTCGCGGCGGCACGTCCCGAATACGGTCTGGGCACCACCCCGGAAGCGGTGACCGCGAAGTATTTCGACCTCGCCGGCCGTCTCGACAAGGCACCGGTGCAGGGCTACGACGGTGCGTTGTTCCGGATCGCGACCTTCGGCTCCTTGTACCGGGACAGCCGGATGCCGGGGTTGGCCGAGCTCTGGCACGCGCTCGACACGGACCAGCCGCCACCACCGGCGGCCGCGGCGGACCTGGCGGACGCCCCGCAGAGCCTGGAGAACAAGGTGGCCAGCCACCTCTACGCGGTCTGCAACGACTCCCGCTGGCCGAAGTCGGTGGGCACTTACCTGCACGACGTCTCCGTCGACCGGAAGCGCTACCCGATGTACGGCGCGGCCGGGGCGAACATCCGCCCGTGCGCGTTCTGGCAATCCGAGCCCGCCGAACCGCCCGTGCGGGTCGGTGACAAGGGTCCGTCGAACGTGCTGCTGGCACAGAACACCCGCGACCCGGCCACTCCGCTGGCCGGCGCCGAACAGATGCGGCGCGCCCTCGGTGACCGGGCCCGGATGGTCACCGCCGATCAGGGCGGTCACGGCGTCTACCTGATCGGCGCGAACAAATGCGCCAACGACACGGTCACCGCGTTCCTGACCACGGGCGAGCGGCCGAAGGACGACCGCACCTGTGTGGCGGAACCGGCTTGACCTCCTCCGGTGCCGGGCTGGTCCGCGCCAGGACCGGCCCGGCACCTTCCTTCGAAGACCAGTCATTCGAGCGAATCGACGACGTATGACGCTGTGTCACTGGTCCCGCCGCCACCCACGTAAGACCATCGAAGGACGTCCACGCCTCCGTGGACGACGTGGAGAACGGGGAGAACAGTGCAGAACGACCTGCTGATCGTCGAGGACCTGCTCCTGCTGCTGCTCGACGACGAGACCGGGACCCCCGCGGCGGCGGGCACTCTGCCGTACATCCTCGGCGGCGCCGTGCTCGCCGAACTCGCCCTGCTCGACAGGGTCGAGACGGGAGATCCTTCCGCGTTGAACGGCCCCGAAATCATCGCGGTGGGCGACGGTCCCCTGCCCGACCCGGTGCTGCAGGCCGCGTACGACCGGATCGCCGGGAAAACCCAGCGTGTGCAGCCACTCCTGCTCGCGATCGGCGGAGACCTCTGGAAGACGCTGACCGACAGGCTCATCGAACGCGGTCTCATCCGGCGTGAGAAGAAGCGAGTGCTCGGCCTGTTCCCCATGACCCGTCTGCCCGCGGCCGACACGCGGCACGAGGCGGCGCTCCGGGAGGAGATCCGCGCCGTGCTGGTGGAGGACAAGACCCCCGACCCGCGCACCGCCGCGGTGACCGCTCTGCTGTCCGCGAGCGGCGCGCTGCCCGCGCTCCGGCCCACCCTCGCGTGGTCGGCGAAGGTCTACAAGCGCGCCAAGGAGATCGAGCACGGCAATTGGGGCGCCGAGGCCGTCAACGCCGCCGTGGTCCGCACGGCCGCGGCGATCGCGGTGTCCACCGCCGTCGTGGCGGTCACCGCCACCACCACCGCGACGTAGCTCAGCGAACCAGCCTGCCCGCCCGGATCGCGGAATGGAGAACGCCTGACAACGTGCCGGTGATCAGCACCCCCAGCAACAGATTCCCGGCCGCCGTCGCGATCCGGGCGCCCTGATCGGCGTCGATGCTCAGCGGGATGATCACGGTGATCGCCGTCAGCAGCATGATCGACACGAAGAACGACTTGGCGCGCGGCGTTCCGATCAGGAGGAGATGCAGCAACCCGGTCGCGACCAGCGCGGCGACCGCGGCTCCCACCGCGTAGGCCGCCGCGCCGATGCCGCCCCGCACTCCTTCTCCGAGCGGGACCAGTACGGGCACCCCGAACAGTCCACTCGCGACGAGGATGACCACGATCGCGGCCAGTGCCTGCCCACCACGAAACGGTGCCGCGTTGTCTCCCGTCATGGTCCGCTCCGCGATCTCCCTGTGCCCGGAACGCCTTGCCGTCACGGAAACACAGCGGATCCCGGCCGTAATCCCCCGATCCGGGTGAGTACGGCCTCCTGAGCGCGATCCGATCACCCTCGGCCGCCGCGTGAACCACGGCGTAATGCTCTATCACCTGGGCCGACGGGAAACCGCCGAACGAGAACAACGCTCCACCTTGGAACTCTGCGAGCGGATCCTCGGCACGCGGCACCCGATCACGAACGGATGCCGGCTCAGCCTGCAAACGATCCGGGGCCCCGTCGAGGGGTGAGGCAAGGCGGCCACACCACCATCTCCAGTTCCGCTCAGACGACGGCCGCGTGCTTCCCGCTCGGCTGGTCTTCGGCGGCCTGGTCCAGGATGCGGTTCGCGACCCGGCCGAGCGCCTCGTCGAGTTCGTCGTGTCCGTCCAAACCCCAGTCCCGCAACCGCTCGGCCAGCCAGTCCTTCCACGCCCGGATGAGCTTTTCGAGTTCGGCCCGTCCCGCCTCCGTCGTGGCCCATTCCCCGGACCTGAAGACTAGGTGCCCGGTGAACTCCAGGCGTGCGAAGGCGGCTTCGAACACCTCGGGCGGGATGCCGTAGCGATCGCCGATCACCTTCAGGGTCGTGGGTTTGTCCCGCCGTTCCCGAAGCCGGATCTGCCCCAGGCACCACAGCCCGCCGGTGTCGAGCTCACATCCGGACTTCGCGAGGACACCCGCGGAAGCCGCTTTTCCGTCTCGTGCCAGCAATCGGCCGACCGCGCGTTCGAGATCCTGGTCGCCGTTGCCCGACTCGGGCATGGCGAAACCCTCGCCGAGGTCCGGCGCGGCCGCTCGCGAGGTGTCCCGCAGCGGAACCTCCTTGAGGAAGAAGGCCAGCACCAGCGCCACGAGCCCGACCGGCGCGGCGTAGAGGAACACCGTGTGCAAGGAATCGCTGTACGCCTGGATATACGGCGCCGACACGGACTCCGGCAGGGCGTGGAGCGCGTTCGGGACCTGCACGGCCCTCGGGTCGATTCCGGGCGGCAGCGGGTGTTCCGCGACCGCCGCGGCCATGTTCGGCGCCAGCTGGTTGGCGTAGATCGTGCCGAAGATGGCCGCACCGAAGGAGGAACCCAAGGATCGGAGGAACGTCACGCCGGAGGTCGCCACGCCCAGGTCGCGGTAGTCGGCGGTGTTCTGCACGACGATCACCAGGACCTGCATGCTCAGGCCGATTCCCAGGCCGAGGACGGCGAAGTAGAGGGACATCTCCCAGAACCCGCTCGTCGGGGTCAGCCGCGAGAGCAGGTACAGGCCGAGCGTCAGCCCGATCCCGCCGGCGATCGGGAAGATCTTGTACCGCCCCGTTTTGCCGACGATGTTGCCCGCGAAGATGCCGGCCACCAGCAGCGCGATCACCATCGGCAGCATCCGCACGCCCGAACTGGTCGCCGAGATGCCGTGGACGTACTGCAGATACGTCGGCAGGTACGACAGCGCGCCGAGCATCGCGAAGCCGACGACGAAGCTCAGGATCGCCGAGACGGTGAACACGGGATTCCGGAACAGCCGCATCGGCAGGGTCGGTTCCTTCGCGCGTTTCTCCGCGAAGACGAACAGCACCAGCAGGATCACCGAGCCGATCGACATCCCGATGATCGTCGGCGAATCCCACGCGTACTGCGTGCCTCCCCAGCTCGTGACCAGGGTCAGCCCGGTCGCGGCCAGGCCGATCAGCAGGATGCCGAGGTAGTCGATCACCGGCCTCGCCGCGGCCTTCACGCTCGGCATCGCGCTCGCCGCCACGATCAGCACGACGACCGCGATCGGGACGTTGACGTAGAACGCCCACCGCCACGACAGGTGGTCCACGAACAGCCCGCCCAGCATCGGGCCGAGCACCGTGACGACGCCGAAGACCGAACCGAGCACACCCTGGTATTTGCCCCGCTCGCGCAGCGGCACGACGTCGGCCACGAGCGCGGTCGCGGTGACCATCAGGCCGCCCGCGCCCAGCCCCTGCACCGCGCGGGCGACGATCAGCCAGATCATGTCGTCGGCGAACCCGCAGAAGAACGAGCCCACCGTGAACACGATCACCGACAGCTGGAACATCAGCTTGCGGCCGAACAGATCGCCGAGCTTCCCGACGACGACGGTCATGATCGTCTCGGCGAGCAGGTACGACGTGATCACCCACGACAGATGCCCGGCGCCGCCGAGATCCCCGACGATCGTCGGCAGCGCGGTCCCCACGATCGTCTGATCGAGCGCCGCGAGCAACATCCCGAGCATGACCGCACCGAACACCGCGTTCCTGCGCTTGTGGCTCAGCACCGGCGGGGTGACGTCCGGTCTGCCGACCTCGGCGGTCGTGGTCATCGAGTCTCCCTCACGTCGGGCATCCAACGTAAGACAGCCCAGGGGTGCGGCGCACTTCGATGATCACCCGATCCGGTGGTCCTTGCGAGGGTCCGAAATACGCCGGTCCGTGAAGGCCTCCTTGAGGGACTCTGGGTCCCTCAAGGAGGCCTTCACGGACATGCGGCCGGGCTAGCCGAGCGTCCAGTACACCGCGTGGCTCTTGCCCGCGGCGGTGTAGGCGGTCCCGGCGACGCGGCCGCCGTCGGTGATCCGGTAGCCCCGGCTGCTGGTGCCGCCGGGCAGCGTGCCGAGCTGCCTGCGTTCCCCGTTCCGGAACCAGACTGTCGCCTGGCTCTTGAAGGTGCCCGCCACGGTGCCGTCGGCGTTGACCGATTCGGCGTCCGCGCCCCGGCCGTCGTCGGGCAGGGCGATGACGTGACCGTCGAGGTCCCAGAGCACCGCCGACCGCTTCGGCGGATTGAGATAGCCGGAACCGACGACGTAGCCGGTGGAGCCGATCCCGTACACCCAGACCACATGGGGGCTGGGCCATTCCATCGGGTGCCGCACGCCGGCCTGGTCCCACCTCGCCGGGACGCCGGGTCCGCTGCGGGTGTCGTTCACGACCCCGGCGATCACGCCGCTGCCGTTGATCACATGGGCCCCGCTGCTGTAGGCCAGCGGTTCCAGCTCGGTGATCGGCCCGCCGTTCACCCACCGCGCGGACTGGTTCGCCCCGGTGCGGAACCCGCCGCCCGCGATGATGCCGCCGTCGGCGGAGATGTCCTCGGCCATGCTCCAGGTCTCACCGGGCAGCGCCCCCAGATCGACGACCGTGCCGTCCGGGTCCCAGCGGAAGCCGTGGTACTGGTTACCCGGTGTCGACCAGCTCCCGACGACGACGTTCGTGTCACTGATCGCCCACGAGAGGGCGTTGTGATAGCCCGCCGGAAGCTGGAGCTGGGTCGCCTGGCCCGCGGCGTCCCAGCGGGTCGGCACCGCGGTGACCGACGTCAGCACATAGCCGGCGGAAACCCCGCTGCTGTTGATGTCGCGCACCTGGCCCTCGGTACCGCCCGGCGTGGGCAGTGCCGTGATCTGGCCGTTGGCGTCCCAGCGAACCGGATGATCGAACCTCGGGTTCCTGCCCGCCTGCGACAGCCCCACCATCACCCCGGCCTCGTTGACCGCCAGGACCGTACTTTCGTCGTCGCCCGGCAATGTGCCGAGATCAACCGGTCCGACCGGGGTCGCTCCCGCGGTCCCCGTCATCAACCCGGTGGCCACGACGACCGCCGCCGCCATCGACAACGCCCGTCTTCGTCCCGAGGGCACACGATTCCTCACCATGACGACTCCCCAATCCCGATTCGATTGCCTGTGCAGCGCGGACCCCGGTGCGACCGTAAGGCAATCGCTCCGGAAATGGCTCCTGCCGCGATCACGTTCCACACGAACAGCCGAAGGGCGAGGAAATGGCGGTATTTTTGACCTCAGCGGCGACTGTCCGCGTATTCGGAAAAGATTCCGTAAAGGACGCGGCGCGCGTTCACGGATTCCTCATCGGACCGGCCCGTGGTCTGTGCACAGGCGACCAGCGTCTTCCACAAGGCCCAACCACGTCCGCGTGCCCAGGTCGCCTCGTCGACGGACAGCCGTTCGCGGAACGCCTGCCTGCCGTCGGCGGTCAGCAGCGTCCAGGCGATGGCCAGATCGCACGACGGATCGCCGACGCCACAGGTCCCGAAGTCGATGACGGCCGCCAGGTGTCCGCCGTCGAGCAGGAGATTCCCCGGTGCCATGTCGCCGTGGAACCAGCGATCCGTTCCGTCCCAGGGCGTGTCCACCGCGGTCTGCCAGATCTCACGGGCCGTCTCGACGTCGATGTCCCCGTCCAGTGCGGCGAGCGCGCGCCCGGTGGTCGCGTCGTAGGTGCGCAGGGTGGCGCCACGGAACCAGTTGTGCTTACCGGGCTGGGGACCGCCGGTGACCTCGATGCTTTGCAGCGCGGCCAAGAAACCTGCCAGGTCGAGGGCGAAGCGGACAGGGTCGGCGACGCGGTCCGCGCTCGCGGGTTCGCCCTGGACCCACGGATAGATCGACCACGGAAAGGGGTAGTCCGCGGCGGGGCTCCCCATCGCCAGCGGGACCGGGATGGGGAGCGGTAACCGCGGAGCGAGCACCGGCAGCCAGCGCTGTTCCTTCTCGACGGCCAGGGCGTACTCGGCGGCGCTCGGCAGGCGCACCACCATCCCGTCGCCGAGCCGGAAGGTGAAGTTGTCCCAGCCGCCCTTGTCCACCGGCCGGACCGGGATGCCTGCCCACTCCGGGAACTGATCGGCGATCAACCGGCGAATCTGTTCCACGTCGACGGTGATGCGCTGGGGCACGGGCCCCAGATCGGGAATGCTGCTCAAAGCCGGAATCCTCGCTCGGGGTGGTCGTGAGGGGGGGGTGGGGTGTTATGGCCCCAAGCCACCCCACCAACACACCCCCCCCCCCCCCCCCAATTAGGCGTTAT
>NZ_JBFBGL010000125.1:0-9102 GCF_040684635.1 Amycolatopsis sp. NPDC089917
CCGACCGATGGGGCAGGCGAGGGCCGCTGCTCGCCGGTTCGGCGGTGTTCGTCGCCGCGAGCCTCCTCGCCGCGTTCGCGCCCACCATCGCCGAAGTCGGCTCCGGCACCGAGGTCGTGTCCGCCGCGAAGCGCACCTCGCCCTCAAGGAGGCCTTCACGGACCTGACGCGGGATAAGCGGCGTGACGCGCGCGCCCGCTTAAGCGTGTCAGTACAGAGTGCGCGGGTTCGCGTCGATGCGGACGTGCACCAGGTGCGGCCGCGCGTCCGGCAGCGCGGCTTCCAGCGTCGGCTTGAGGTCCTCGGCCTTCTCGACGACCGACGTCCCCAGGCCCAGGCTCTTCGCCAGCGCGGGGAAGTCGATGCCGCCGAGGTCGACGCCCGGCACCTTCTCGCCGCCCGCGGCCTCGCCGAGGATGCGCACGGCGGCGTACTCCGAGTTGTCGAAGATCACGAACGTCACCGGCAGGTTGTGCTGCGCCGCCGTCCACAGTGCCTGGACGCAGTACATGCTCGACCCGTCGCCGAGGATGGCGACGACCTTGCGGTCCGGGCGGCCCAGCGCGGCGCCGACGGCGGCCGGGAGGCCGTAGCCCAGAGTGCCGCTGGCGACGGTGAGGAAGCCGGTGTCGGTCGACTTGATCGGCAGGTGGTCGTGCAGTTCGTTGCGGTGGCTCGGCGTCTCTTCGACGACGATCGCGTCGTCCGGCAGGACCTCCGAGATCGTGGCGTAGGCGAAGTCCGGCGTGATCGGCGTGGCCGCGGCGGGCTTTTCCAGCCGGGTGCGGGATTTCGGCGCCTGACGCGGCGCCGCGCGGTCGAGCAGCGCGCGGATCGCGAGCTTCGGCGTCGCCCGGATCCCGGTGCCTTCGGCGGCCCTGGCGAGGATCTGCTCGTCGTCGCTGATCAGGAACAGCGGCGGCAGCGCGGTCTCCGACTCGCCCCGGTACACGTGGTAGGTGAACGCCGGGGCGCCGATGACGACCACGAGGTCGTGCTCGACCAGCGCGCTCGCGAGCATTTTCCGTTCCGGCTGAAGGAAACCGAAGAACTGCGGGTGGTCCTCCGGGAAGGAGCAGCGCGCGCCCATCGGCGGCGCCCAGACCCCGGCGCCCACCTTTTCGGCCAGCGCGACGACGTCCGGCACGGCGCCCTCGCCGTCGATGCCGGGGCCCACCACGATCGCCGGGCGTTCGGCGGCGTCCAAGGCGGACACCAGTTCGTCCAAGGCGGACGGATCGGGCGCGAAGCCGCGGATCGCCGGCCGGGAGATGATCGGCTTCGAGGTCTCGACGTCCCAGTCGTCCACGGGCACCGAGACGAACACCGGACCCATGGGCGCCTGCGTCGCCATGTGATACGCCCGGGCCAGCGCCGCCGGGACGTCCTCGGCCCTGGCGGGCTCGCAGCTCCACTTCACGTACGGCTTGGGGAAGTTCGTCGCCTCGACGGCGCCGAGGAAGGGGTCGTCCGGCAGCAGCGACCTGGTCTGCTGTCCCGCCAGGATGATCAGCGGGGCGTTGTTGCGGTAGGCGGTGAAGATGTGCCCGAGCGCGTGGCCGACGCCGCCCGCGGAGTGCAGGTTCACCAGGGCGGGCCGTCGCGAGGCGCGGGCGTACCCGTCGGCCATCGCGACGACGGACGCCTCGTGGAGCGCGAGCACGTAGGTGAAGTCGTCCGGCCATTCCGTCAGGAAGGCGATCTCGGTCGTACCGGGGTTGCCGAAAACCGTGGTCAGGCCCAGTTCACGCAGCAGTTCCCTGGTCGCGTCACGTACGGTGCGGGTAGCCATGGCGCACACGGTATCTGGTCGGACGGCGATAGTTGAAGATGCAACCTCATGTCACCGTGTGTGGTCTGGACCTGACCCGGTGTTCATGGTCTAGTCCCTGACCAGCGCCGCCCACTCGCGAACGGCGGCGACGTCCACATCGGACTCCCAGCCGCCGGGCCGGACCGCGCTGCCGACGTGGAACGCGCGCACCCCGCCCGCCCGCAGCAGATGCACCTGCTGGGCCCGCAGGCCGCCGCCGACCAGCAGCCGCGGCCCGTCCTCGCGGCGGGCGAGCCGCTGCAGCACCGAAAGACCGTGCGCGACGCCGTGCGGATGCCCGGCCGCGAGCACCGTGTCGCAGCCGAGCGCGGCCAGCTGGTCGTAGGCGCGCAACGGGTCCCGCGCGCGGTCGATGGCCCGGTGGAAGGTCCACGGCAGACCGTCGAGCTCCTTGACCAGCGCCTCGCAGGCGTCGACGTCGATTTCGCTGTCCAGGTCCAAGAAACCGAAGACGAACTCCCGTGCGCCCGCGTCGATCAGCCGCGCGGCGTCCGCGCGCAGCCCGTCGAGGTCGCCGGCCGCGAAGGACATGTTGTCGCGCACCATGACCCGCACCGGGAGATCGGTGGCGGCGAGCACCTCGCGCAGCGTCCCGGCCGACGGCGAAAGACCGTCGCTGGCCATGTCGCTGACCAGTTCGAGGCGATCGGCCCCGCCCTCCTGTGCGCGCTCCGCGTCCACCGCGGTCAGCGCGATCACTTCCAGCAGGCCGGTTTTCGAACTCATGGATCTTCCAATTCGCTTAAGCCGAGGGGTTGTCTTCACCCCTGGCGTGGCGACCGCGCCGGAATCCGCCTTGCAGGCTGGTCATCCGTTCGCGGACCGCTTCTGGGGAAAGTGAGAGTATCGGCCTCTCCCCCAGCGGCTTCTCCGGCCTGTCGTCCTGCGACCGGGCTTCGGGGACGACGGCGGGCAGCACCGGCCAGGTCTCCTCCGCGCCGTCCTCCTGTTCCAGCTCGGCGGACGTCGGCCAGGCGTGCTCCGGCTCGGGCTCCGGCGCCTTGGCTTCCGGCGCCTCTTCCTTCGGCGCCGTCGGCTTCGGTTCCAGCGGCTTCAGCGTGGGCTCGGTCGGCTCGTCCGGATCCCGCGCGGGTTCCTCGCTCGCGGCGCTCTCCGCCGCGGCTTCCGCCGCCTTCACCGGCTCGAACGACGGCAGGGAAGGCGGACCGGGCTCGGCGGGCGAAGGTCCCTGGCGCGGGCCGCCGTGGTCGAACCACTGCGAAAGCACGCTCTGGTACTTGGGCATCCGCTCGGTCGGCGAGTCCAGTTCGAGGTGGTTGACGGCGTCGTCGTCCGCCGAAGGCCACTCCGGCTGGGTTTCCCGCTCGACGACGGGCGCGCGCCGCAACGGCCCGGGATCCAGCACGGGCGCGAACCGCGACTCGTCGGCGCTCTCCTCCGGTTCGGACAGCGGCGGGACTTCCAGCGGCGGTTCGGGTTCCGGCTCGGGGGCGACCACGACGGGCGGGGGTTCCGGCATCGGGGCGGGCCGGGGCGCTTCGACGATCAGCGCGGAGGGCACGACGACCACGGCGGTGATCCCGCCGCCGTCGGCGGACCGCAGGCGGACGTCGATGCGGTGCCGGACGGCCAGCGTCGCGACCACGAACAGGCCCATCCGCCGCGAGACCTCGACGTCGACGTCCGGCGGGTTCGCCAGCCGCGTGTTGGTCCGGTCGATCTCCGCCTGCGGCATCCCGGCGCCGTGGTCGGTGATCTCGATCTGCCATTCGCCGCGGTCGGTCTCGTGCCCCTCGACCTGCACCATCGTGCTCTGGTCCGAATAGCGGGTCGCGTTCTCCAGCAGCTCGGACACCACGTGCACGAGGTCGTTGACCGCCTCGCCGCGCACCGCGATCCGCGGCGCCGCACCGAGTTCGATGCGCTGGTAGTGCTCGACCTCCGACAGCGCGGCGCCGATGATCTCGTCGGCGACGACCGCGCCGCCGTCCTCGCGGACGACGTCGGTCCCGGAGAGCACCAGCAGGTTCTCGCTGTTGCGCCGCATCCGCGTCGCGAGGTGGTCGAGTTCGAAGAGACCGGCGAGCGTGTCGGGGTCCTGTTCGTCGGCCTCCATGCGGTCCAGCACGGAAAGCTGGCGCTCGACGAGATCCTGGCTCCGCTGCGACAGGTTCACGAACATCGCGTTGATGTTCTCCCGCAGCATGGCCTGTTCCCCGGCGAGCCGGACGGCCTCGCCGTGCACCGCGTCGAACGCCCGCG
The DNA here is from genome assembly GCF_040684635.1 of Amycolatopsis sp. NPDC089917. Lineage (NCBI taxonomy): Bacteria > Bacillati > Actinomycetota > Actinomycetes > Pseudonocardiales > Pseudonocardiaceae > Amycolatopsis > Amycolatopsis sp. NPDC089917. The sequence continues at coordinate 4,058 of NZ_JBFBGL010000125.1, forward strand.
CCACCTGGCCGAGTTCCTCGCGGCTGAACACCGGGACCGGCGCGACGGCCAGCCGTCGCCGCAGGTTTTCCGGCTGTGGCTCGGGATCGCTCAGCAGACCTTCGACGGCCGCCGGGAGCTGGTGTTCGGCGACCTGGAGCGCGCTGCGGCGCAGGATCCGCAGCGGCCGCAACAGGGACCGCGCGATGATCACGGAGAGCACACCGGCGACCACCAGGACGCCGAGCACGATGCCGCCGTCCCAGATCGCGGACGTTCTCGCTTGCGCCGCAAGGGTGTCCGTACGTTCTTGCAGCTGCACGAGCAGCGCCTGCTGCACCTGGTGGGTCAGATTGACCGTGTACGTGGCGGAGGTGTCCCACTGGTTCGCGTCCAGGCCGCCGAGACCCTGGTTGTTCTCGGCGCGGATGAGGGCCGACTCCACCATGTCGTTGCCCATGTCGACGATCAGGCCGATCACCGTGTCGTCGTACATCCGCTGCTGTTCGGGCGTCGCGAAGGTGCGGTAGTCGTTGCGGGCGGCGGCGAGTTCGGCCTCCGCGCCGAGCAGCGCGCGCGTCCGGTCCCGGCTGAGGCCGCCCTGGGCGAGCGCGGCGGCCATGATCGCGCGCTTGACCGACATCTGGTCCTTGACCCGCGCGAGCGCGTTGCCCGCGAGGCGGAGCTTGCCCAGATCCGGGTCGGACACGTCGGCGGCGGTGGAATCGCTGATGTCGAGCAGGCCGGAGATCAGTTCACTGTAGGAACGCAGCACCGCGTCGGCGGGGAAAGCCGAGTGTTCCGCGGAAAACCGGAGCCCGGTCAGCACGCGCAACCGGTCGCTGGTCAGCTGGAGACTGGTCGCGGCCTTGTCGCCGAGCCTGCTCTTGCTCTCGCCGAGCGTGCGGTCGAAGGTGCCGATGGCCTCGTCGACGCGCTTGCGCTGCTCGGTCAATTCGGACACATCGCCTTTGCGATCGCCCGCGACGAACCGGACGGTGAGGTCCCGTTCGCGCTGAAGCTGGTGCACGGCCTCGGCGACGGTGCTGTCGACCCGGCCGCGGGTGGCGAATTCGGCCAGCTGCCGGGCATCCCGCAGATCCGAGTCGACCCGGAGCCCGACGAGGGCGACCACCGCGAGCGCGGGAATCAGGAGTACCACGAAGAGTTTGGTACGCAGGTGCCAGTTCCGCAGCCGCCAGCGGCCACCGACGCGAGGGTGTCGTTCCGCCGCGTCGCCCCCACGGGGACGCTTGTCGCGACGGGCCACCTGGTTTCCTTTTCCCACCACGGGACCCTTTCCCATGGCTGACATCGGGGACGAGAGCCCGAACCTACTGTAGAGTAACAAGGTTCGAGAACGATCGAAAGCCGCGCAATCCGGCGTCTCCCGCACGCGATCGTATGGGGCACGGACCATACGATCCAGAAGGAGGAGCACATTCTCTCGGTAGGTGAGCGGTGACGAAGATGCGCGTCTTGGCGATTCCGCTGGTAGCGGCTCTGCTGGCGACGGCCGGTTGCGGAGTGTTTTCCGATGGTGACGCAAGTACCGACGCGCCACTCGAACGGACGGAACTGCGCATCGGTGTCGGAAGCCCCATCGACACCGCGCCCTTGCGGGTCGCCGTCGCCGAGGGGAAGTTCACCGCCGCCGGTCTTTCCGTGACCCTGGTCGACGTCCCCGCCGACCAGGCGATCGGCAAGCTCTCCGCGGGCGAGATCGACCTGGCGTTCGCCAGCGACGTCTCCATCTTCCGCGCGGCCGCGTCCGGGACGGCGTTGCAGTTGCAGGGCGAGGCCTACACCGCCGGCCGCAACACCATGGCGCTCGTCACACTCCCCGGCTCCGACTACACCGAGCCGACGCTCAAGAAGTCGCCGAAGATCGCGGTGAACATGCTCGACGACGTCGGCGTGCTCGTGGCGCGTTCGGTCCTCGGCACCGCGGGCGTCGACGTGAACCGGGTCCAGTTCAAGCAGAACCCGTTCGACCGGATGCCGCAGGCGCTCCAGGCGGGCGAAGTCGACGCCGCGTGGATGGTCGAGCCGTACATCACCAGGGCCGAGAAGGAACTCGGCGCGAGCATCCTCGCCGACGGCGCCCGCGGCGCGACGCTGGACTTCCCGATGTCGTCCTACGTTTCGACCGGGGGCTTCGGCCAGGGCAACGCCCGCACGCTCGCGGTGTTCCGCGAGGTGCTCGGCGAAGCGCAGGTGCGGGCCGCCGACCCGGTCGTCGTCCGCGACGCGCTGCCGTCGTTCTCCGACATCGACCGGACCACGGCGTCACTGGTCTCGCTCGGGAGTTACCCGGTGTCCCTCAACGGCATCCGGCTGCAGCGGGTCGCCGACCTGATGCACAACTCCGGCATGCTCGGCGCCCGGCTCGACGTCCAGTCGATGGTGCCGCGCTCCTAGATGTTTTCCCCGGTAGGCCTCAGGCACACGGTGCGGGCCGGTGGGCCGATGTAGCGGAGTTCGGTGTCGTCCGACAGGCAGTCGGCCGACGATCCGCTCATCACGAACGCCCGCGCCTCCGCGCCGATGTCGGTGCAGCGGACCTTCGCGATCCGCGTCTCGTGCACGACGTCGCGCAGGCAGTCCCCGCTGTCGACGTTCAGCGCGAGGCAGAGCGTCTTTTCGGCCCTCTTGCTGGACGAACTCCCGTACAGCTCGAACTGGACGTAGTCCGAGCCACGGCATTCGGAGGAGCCGGGACGCACGTCGTCGATGCGGAAGGTCGCGCGGTTCGAGGAGCAGCTGGCGGTCGTGTAGCTCTGGCCGCCGCCCGCCTCGTCGGTCAGGTACAGGCATTTGCCCGCCTCGACCGTGGCGAATCTGCCCGACTGCGAGATCCCCCAGGCGACCAGGCTCCCCAGGCCCAGCGCGGCGATGACGCCGAAGACGATGGACACCTTGGCCAGCACGCTGATCGGCGGCGGCTTCGGGAACGGCGTCGGCGGCCCCACCTCCGGCATCGCGGGCATCGGCGCGGGCGCGTTGAACGGGTCGTATTCGGGCGTCCCGCCGGTCGGTGTAGTCGTCAAGGTCCCCTCCTCCTCACCTGCCGCACATCCTTCCACCAGCGGTGCCGCGACGGGTGCCGGTGTGGCCGGAACGTATAAAGGAGGATGTGACCGATGGCCCGCTGATCGTCCAGTCCGACAAGACCGTCCTGCTCGAGGTCGACAACAGCCAGGCCGACGACGCGCGGATCGCCATCGCGCCGTTCGCCGAGCTGGAACGCGCGCCCGAGCACGTCCACACCTACCGGATCACGCCGCTGGCGTTGTGGAACGCCCGCGCGGCAGGCCACGACGCCGAACAGGTCGTCGACGCGCTGACGACGTACTCGCGATTCCCCGTGCCCCAGCCGCTGCTCATCGACATCGTGGACACGATGGGCCGGTTCGGGAGGCTGCAGATCGCCAACCACCCCGCGCACGGCCTGGTCATGTCGACCATCGACCGCGCGGTGCTGGAGGAGATCCTGCGGCACAAGAAGATCAGCCCGATGCTGGGCGCGCGGATCGACGAGGACACCGTCATCGTGCACCCGTCCGAACGCGGACGGCTCAAGCAGGCGCTGCTGAAGGTCGGCTGGCCCGCGGAAGACCTCGCCGGTTACGTCGACGGCGAGGCGCACCCGATCGACCTCGACGAGGGCGATTGGGAGCTGCGCGACTACCAGCGCAAGGCCGCGGAGGCGTTCTGGGCGGGCGGGTCCGGCGTCGTCGTGCTGCCCTGTGGCGCGGGCAAGACCCTCGTCGGCGCGGCGGCCATGGCGCACGCGAAGGCGACGACGCTGATCCTGGTGACGAACACCGTCGCCGGACGGCAATGGAAGCGGGAGCTGGTCGCGCGGACCTCGCTCACCGAGGAGGAGATCGGCGAGTACTCCGGGGAGAAGAAGGAGATCCGGCCGGTCACCATCGCGACCTATCAGGTGGTCACGCGCAAGACCAAGGGCGAGTACAAGCACCTGGACCTGTTCGATTCGCGGGACTGGGGCCTGGTCGTCTACGACGAGGTCCACCTGCTGCCCGCGCCGGTGTTCCGGATGACCGCGGACCTGCAGTCACGGCGGCGGCTGGGGCTGACCGCGACCCTGGTGCGCGAGGACGGGCGCGAAGGCGACGTGTTCTCCCTGATCGGCCCGAAGCGGTACGACGTCCCGTGGCGCGACATCGAGGCGCAGGGCTGGATCGCGCCGGCGGAATGCACCGAGGTCCGGGTGACGCTGACGGACGCCGAGAGGCTCGCGTACGCGACGGCCGAGGCCGAGGAGCGGTACAAGCTGGCGGCGACCGCGGACACCAAGACCAAGGTGATCAAATCCCTGGTCGACCGGCATCCGGGCGAGCCGACCCTGGTCATCGGGGCCTACCTCGACCAGCTGGAGATGATCGGCGACGAGCTGGACGCGCCGGTGATCCAGGGCGCGACGCGGAACAAGGAACGCGAGGAGCTGTTCGACGCGTTCCGGCGCGGCGAGATCAGGACGCTGGTCGTTTCGAAGGTCGCCAACTTCTCGATCGACCTGCCGGAGGCCTCGGTCGCGATCCAGATCTCGGGAACGTTCGGCTCGCGGCAGGAGGAGGCCCAGCGGCTCGGACGGCTGTTGCGCCCCAAGGGCGACGGGCGGCAGGCGCATTTCTACTCGGTCGTCTCGCGGGACACCGTCGACACGGAGTACGCGGCGCACCGGCAGCGGTTCCTGGCCGAACAGGGCTACGCGTACCGGATCGTGGACGCGGACGATCTGCTGCGCCCGATGTGACCGGTACTCCCGCGTGACCGAGCGGTCACCCGTGTCGTCCCGCTCGATCCCGGAGTCTCACCGCGTGTCGTCCGTCTGATCACGCGTGTCCTCCGTCCAGTCACACGTGTCGTCCCGCTGGTCGCGCCCTGGAGTTCCGCGGCCAGGTGCGTCTCGCGGGACGACGATGTTGCGAAAGTGGCGTTCGCGAGGGCTCCGGCACCCGCCTGCCACCGGACGTGACCGGCGAGAGCCGCTTGGGGTGGGGTCGTGAGTGGCGATTCGGGTTCTTAAACCAAAAACC
>NZ_JBFBGL010000126.1:0-9095 GCF_040684635.1 Amycolatopsis sp. NPDC089917
GCTGACGAGTGTCATGAGGGGTCCCCATAGGACGAAAGATGTCCTATGGGGACCCCTCATGACATCCGGGGGCTAGGACCCGCTCGGCGTCCACTGTGGACTCTTGCGCGGCGCCGGAAGGACCTCCGGCAGCGCGTAGCCTTCCAGCGCCGAAGAAGGGGCGACGCCGGCCCGCAGCGCGAGTTCCATTTCGAATCGCGCCCCCGGGTCGCGCAGGTGCTCGCCGAAGGTCGCCTGCAGCTGCCGCATGCGGTACCGGACGGTCTGCGGATGGACCTGGAGGCGCTCGGCGATGTCGACGACGTTGCCCTGGCTGTCGAGCCAGGCGCGGAGGGTTTCGAGCAGCCGTTCCCGCTGTTTCCCGGTCATCTCGGCGAGCGGGGCGAACAGGCGGTCGCGCAGCTGGCAGGTCAGCACGGAATCGGCGTTCACGAGCAGGGTGGCGAGGTGCTCTTCGGCGCGGATCACCCGGCGGGCCTGGATGATCCCGCGTTCGGCGAGGTGCAGGGCGTCCCGCGCCCAGCGCAGCGAATCGGCGACGGAGTCCAGCGGGCGGCACGGGCCGATCGACAGCCGGTAGTCCGGCAGCGCGGCCTGCAGGGTGGCCAGCCGGGCGCCGGTGATCTCGCCGGGGACGAGCAGACGCGGCTCAGCGCAGTCGAGTTCGGCCAGGATGTCCGAGTCGACGGCGTTGTGCCGCCGGGGTCTGACGCTCTCGTCGATCGGGTGCAGCACCACCGGCGTCGCGCGCTCCGGCACCGGCCAGCCGGTCAGCTGCGCGAGTTCGGCGATCGCCTTCGACGGCGCGGGCGGGGCTTCCAGCACCAGGTGCAGCAGTTTGCGGCGCCACGTGTCCAGCGCGCCCGCGGTGCGCGCCTTCGCTTCGAGATAGCCGTCGAGCGCGACGGACGCGAGTTCGTCCATGAACGCGAGCATCGCGTCGGCCAGTTGCGACATCACGGCGGACGAGAGGCCGCTGCGGCGGCCGACGCGCATGATGCGCCGCCACGAGACGCGCGCCCCGACGCGGTACGCCGACTGGAGCGTGTCGAGGCTGCGGCCTTCGCGCATCTCGTTCTGTCCCAGCCGGTGGTGGACCTCGTGCGACTGTTCCTTGGAGACGGTGGGATCCGCGATCTGGGCGACGAACAGGGTGATCGCGTACTCGACGCCCGCGCGGATCGACTTGCCGTAGGGCCCGTCGAGCGGGCGCGCGTACGCGGGGATGGTCGCCCGGATCTCGTCGACGATCTCGTTGGCGAGACTGCCGAGTTCCGGTCGCAAAATGTCGGCGAGCTTGCGAGGTAGCGCCGCAGGGGGCTGCGCAGCGTGTTCGATCCCGCGCTCCACCGACATCGCAGCTCCTTTGCTCCGCCCAGCGTCCGGACATCCCACGATCGTCGTGGGGTGACAACGAACACATCGCAAAGTCCCTCGTGAATGTGTCACCTTTCGCAGAAGAAACCGATTTCTTGTCACCGTCGTGACAAAATCACGGTCCTTCCCTGAATTTTGATGACAAGTGCCCGGCAAACGCCACGTGCCGTACGTACGAACGGCCGAAACGGGCCATATCGTGACGGAGGGTCACCGCTTTTCGGTGAGCAATTCACCGAGTACTTCGAGCACGGGCTCCAGCACGCGCACGTCGGTGCCGGCGCATTCGGTGATCCCGGCGCCGACGACTTCGAACTCGCTCAGCCCGCGAAGCATCGCCACCAGGCGCTCGATCGTCAAGCCGCCGGGCTCCGGGTAGTTCAGCCCGTCGAACTCCCCCGGGTCGAGCACGTCGAGGTCGAGGTGGACGTACACCTTGTCCGAGCCGGCCAGCCCCGCGGCGACGTCGTCCGCCTCGACGACCGGCCCGCGCTCGATCACGGCCCGCTCGGCGTCGTCGAACACCCTCGCCCCGGCGAGGACGGCACGACCGGGTTCGAGCCGCGGGTTCGCGGCGAAATCCGGGTCGCCCTCGCCGAGCAGCGACCGCAGCACCATGCCGTGGAACGCGCCCGACGGCGACGTCTCCGCCGTGTTGAGGTCCGCGTGCGCGTCGAACCAGGCGACGCCGAGACCCGGCCCGAAGCGGTAGCGCGCGACGCCGATCGGGATCAGTTCGACCCCGCAGTCCCCGCCGATGGTCAGCACCGGCCCGCCCGGCGCCTCCAGCGCGGCGAGCTGCGCGGCACGGTTGGGACCGGTGAGCACCTCTCGGTTGGCGATGCCGTCGACCACGGGTGAGGTCTCTCGGCTCTGGCGGATGTGGTGCACCGGTACGCCCAGCACGTGACCGGCCAGCTCGGCGAGCGCGACGCAGGCTTCGGGCATCTGCGGCGCGCGCTCGGTCAGCGCGCCCTGGAACTGGGGTACGGCGTTGATCAGCACCCGTCCACGTTAGTGGCTGCCGCAAGTCCGTGATGGCCTCCTTGAGGGACGTGGCCGGATCGAGGTGGCACGTCGCGAAAGCCACTTTCGGGACGTCAGACGTCGCGAAAGTGGCTTTCGCGACACCTCACCCCAAGGCGCCACCAAGCCCCCACCCCCACCACTGCCAAGCGCGTGAAGGCCCCCTTCCTCGGCTGAGCCAAGGGAAGGGGGCCTTCATGTACAGCCGGGCTTCTACTCCAGGACGAGGAGCAGGTCCCCGCCTTCCACCTGCTGCACGGAGTTGATCGCGCGCCGCGACACCTTGCCGCCCGCGGACGCGGTGATCGACGCCTCCATCTTCATCGCCTCGATGGTCGCGACCGTCGCGCCCGCTTCGACGACGTCGCCCTCGGACACCTGCAGCGTGACCACGCCCGCGAACGGCGCGGCGATCTGCTTCGGGTCGCCCTTGTCGGCCTTCTCCGTCGCCGGGATGTCCGACGCGATCGAGGTGTCGCGGACCTGGATCGGGCGCAGCTGGCCGTTGAGCGTGGACATCACCGTGCGCACGCCGCGCTCGTCGGCCTCGCCGATGGCCTCCAGCTCGATCAGCAGCCGGACACCCTGTTCGAGGTCGACCGAGTACTCCTCACCCGGTCGCAGCCCGTAGAAGAAGTCCTTGGACGGCAGGACGGACGTGTCGCCGTACTGCTCGCGGTGCACCTCGAAGTCCTTCGTGGGCCCGGGGAACAGCAGCCGGTTCAGCGTCCGGCGCCGGTCCTCGGCCAGTCCCTTGTGGTCCTCTTCGGACAGTTCCTGCACCGGCTTCGGCTGCGCGCGGCCTTCGAGGGCCTTGGTGCGGAACGGCTCCGGCCAGCCTCCAGGCGGGTCGCCCAGTTCGCCGCGCAGGAAGCCGATCACCGAGTCGGGGATGTCGAACTTGTTCGGCTCCGCCTCGAAGTCCGCGGGCGAGACACCCGCGCCGACGAGGTGCAGCGCGAGGTCACCGACCACTTTGGACGAAGGCGTGACCTTCACCAGGTGCCCGAGGATCCGGTCCGCGGCCGCGTACATCGCCTCGATGTCCTCGAACCGCTCGCCGAGGCCGAGCGCGATCGCCTGCGTGCGCAGGTTCGACAGCTGGCCGCCGGGGATCTCGTGGTGGTACACGCGGCCGGTCGGCGACGCGAGACCGGCCTCGAACGGCGCGTAGATCTTGCGCACGCTCTCCCAGTACGGCTCCAGGTCGCCGATGGCCTGCAGGTCCAGCCCGGTCGGCCGGTCCGAGTGATCGGTGGCCGCGACCAGCGCGGACAGGGAAGGCTGCGAGGTCGTGCCCGCCATGGACGCGACGGCGCCGTCGACGGCGTCCGCCCCGGCCTGGATCGCGGCGAGGTACGTCGCCAGCTGGCCACCCGCGGTGTCGTGCGTGTGGATGTGCACCGGGAGGTCGAACTCCTTGCGCAGCGCGGAAACCAGCCGCACCGCCGCCGGTGCCCGCAGCAGGCCCGCCATGTCCTTGATGGCCAGGACGTGCGCCCCCGCGCCGACGATCTGTTCCGCCAGCTTGAGGTAGTAGTCCAGCGTGTACAGCTTCTCCGACGGGTCCGACAGATCCGAGGTGTAGCAGAGCGCCACCTCGGCGACCGCCGAACCGGTCTCGCGGACGGCCTCGATCGCCGGGCGCATCTGCTCGACGTCGTTGAGCGCGTCGAAGATCCGGAAGATGTCGATGCCGGTCGCCGTCGCCTCCTCCACGAAGGCGTTGGTCACCTCGGTCGGGTACGGCGTGTAGCCGACGGTGTTGCGGCCGCGCAGCAGCATCTGCAGGCAGATGTTCGGCACCGCTTCCCGCAGCTTCGCCAGCCGCTCCCACGGGTCTTCCGCGAGGAACCGCAGGGCGACGTCGTAGGTCGCGCCGCCCCAGCACTCCAGCGAGAGCAGCTGCGGCGTGGTGCGCGCGACGACCGGCGCGACGGCGAGCAGGTCCTTCGTCCGCACGCGGGTGGCGAGCAGCGACTGGTGCGCGTCGCGGAAGGTGGTGTCGGTGACGCCGATGGTCGGCGACTCCCGCAGCCAGCGGGCGAAGCCGTCCGGGCCGAGTTCGGTGAGCTTCTGCTTCGAGCCGGGCGCCGGTTCGAGGTCCTTGGGCAGCTTCGGCAGCTTGACCTGGGGTTCGAGGGTGCGCGGACGCTCGCCGTGCGGCTTGTTGACCGTCTTGTCGGCAAGGTAGGTCAGCAGCCTGGTCCCGCGGTCGGCCGAATGGCGCGCGGTGAGCAGATGCGGGCGCTCCTCGATGAACGACGTCGTGACGCGGCCTTCGCGGAAGTCCGGGTCGTCGAGGACGGCCTGCAGGAACGGGATGTTCGTGGCCACGCCGCGGATCCGGAACTCGGCGACGGCGCGCCTCGCGCGGCCGACGGCGGTCTTGAAGTCGCGGCCGCGGCAGCTGAGCTTCACCAGCAGCGAGTCGAAGTGCGCGCTGATCTCGGTACCGGCGAACGCCGTCCCGCCGTCGAGGCGGATGCCGGAGCCGCCGGGCGAGCGGTACGCGCTGATCATCCCGGTGTCCGGGCGGAAGCCGTTGGCGGGATCCTCGGTGGTGATGCGGCACTGCAGGGCGGCGCCGCGCAGATACACCTTGTCCTGCGAGAGCCCGAGGTCGTCGAGCGTCTCGCCGGAGGCGATGCGCAGCTGCGACTGGACGAGGTCGACGTCGGTGACCTCCTCGGTCACCGTGTGCTCGACCTGGATGCGCGGGTTCATCTCGATGAAGACGTGGTTGCCGTCCTTGTCGAGCAGGAACTCGACGGTGCCGGCGTTGCGGTAGCCGATCTGGCGGGCGAACTTCACCGCGTCCGCGCAGATCTGGTCGCGCAGCTCGGACGGCAGGTTCGGCGCCGGGGCCAGCTCGACGACCTTCTGGTGACGGCGCTGGACCGAGCAGTCGCGCTCGTAGAGGTGGATCACGTTGCCCTCGCCGTCGGCGAGGATCTGGACCTCGATGTGGCGCGGCTCGACGACGGCCTTCTCGATGAACACCGTCGGGTCGCCGAAGGCCGACTCGGCCTCGCGCGCGGCGGCTTCGATGGACTCGCGCAGCTGCGCGGGGTCCAGGACCCGGCGCATACCGCGACCGCCACCACCGGCGACCGCCTTGACGAAGACCGGGAAGCCGATCTCCTCGGCGGCGGCGATCAGCGCGTCGACGTCGGAGGAGGGTTCCGAAGAGCCCAGAACCGGCACCCCGGCGTCCCGCGCGGCCTTGACCGCGCGGGCCTTGTTCCCGGTCAGCTCGAGGATGTCCGCGCTCGGTCCGACGAAGGTGATGCCTTCGTCCTCGCACGCGCGCGCGAGGTCCGGGTTCTCGGAGAGGAAGCCGTAGCCGGGGTAGACGGCGTCGGCGCCCGCCTTCTTGGCGGCCGCCACGATTTCCTCGACCGACAGATAGGCCCGCACCGGATGACCGGGTTCGCCGATCTCGTAGGCCTCGTCGGCCTTCAGCCGGTGGAGCGAATTGCGGTCTTCGTGCGGGAACACAGCCACCGTGCCCGCGCCGAGCTCGAATCCGGCGCGGAACGCGCGGATGGCGATCTCACCCCGGTTGGCGACCAGTACCTTGCGGAACATGCCGGTCCTTCCCATCATCGGATCGGTAGGTGAGGCACGTTACCTGCTCGCTCCCGCAGGGCGGGAGTTGTTGCCCAGGTGATGGACGTCATCCCCGCCCGAGTTGCGTACCGGGGGTCTGGAGCAACCGGTTCGCGGTGCCCTGGTGGACGCCGGTCAGCACGTCGGCCGCGGCGAGGTCCACGACCGCCTTCGTGACGTCCGGCGCCGACACCTCGGGGTGCAGGCCCCGGTACAGCGCGGCCACGCCGGCGACGTGCGCGGCGGCCGAAGACGTCCCGCTGAGCACCCGGCCGCCGCTGCCCCCGGCGTTCGGTCCCGGCACGTCCACGCCCGGGGCGAACAGGTCGACGACCTCGCCCCAGTTCGACGTCCCCCCGACCTGGTCGCTCGCGTCGGTCGAGCCGACGGTGAGCGCTTCGGTGACCCGGCCGGGTGAGAACTGGCCCGCGTCGGCGGCCTCGCCACCGGCCGGGAGGGCGACCGGGACGACCGCCGTGAGCGCGCGGACGGCGGCGTCGAGCTGGTCGTTGGCGGTGCCGCCGATGCCGAGGACGGCGACGGCGGGCTGGTGTGCGTTCTGCGTCACCCAGTCGATACCGGCGATGATCTTGTCCGTCGCGCCGCCGCCCTGCGCGTCGATCACCCGGACCGGGACGATCTGCGCGCCCTTGGCGACGCCGTAGCTCTTCGACGCGGCGACACCGGCCAGGTACGTGCCGTGACCGTTGGTGTCGGAGGTGTCCGTGCCACCGTTGAGGAAGTCCTTGCCGGGCTTCACCCGGCCGCCGAAGTCCGGATGGCCTGCGTCGACGCCGCTGTCGATCACGTAGACCGTGACGTCCTTGGCGTCGGTGCCGTAGTGATAGAGCTGGTCGAGGCCCGTTCGCTGGTCGATCCGGTCCAGCCCCCAGTTCGGCGGGTTCTGCTGGACTTCCGTCGCGGAGGCGGGCTGCGCCACGAACACCAGGAGGGCGAGCGCGGCCATGACCCGTACCAGTCGAATGATCATGCCTCGGGCCTACGCCTGTCACCCGCGAGGGGCAACCTCAACCACTCGATCGGCTGGGGCCGGTCGGAGGTGCCCGCTGACCGTCGACTTCGGGAAGCAGACCAGTGCGTCGAAGGCGTCGACGACGTCGACGGGGTTGAACAGATGCGCGTGCCGGATGCTCCGGGGTCCTTCGGTTCCGCGTCGCGCGCGGAGGTCCACCAGACCGGGACCTTCGGCCTCGACGCTGCCTTCCACGGGTGCTTCGAGCTCCTGGCGGTACACGGTGAATCCGAGCCGCGCGGCCGGATCCGGCTTGAGGCCGGTGGTCTCGCCCTCGACCGCGGTGAGGCCCAGCGCGAAGTAGTCGTCGCCGAACTCGGCGGCCAGGTGTGTCCCGGCCGAAGGCGAGGTGAGGCCGGGGAACGGCGAGAACGGCACGCGCTGGAGGTGTCCGTTGTGGAGCATCACGACGATCTTCGTGTCGTCGCCCTGGAGCCGCCGGATCAGCCGGACGGTCTCGGCCATGTACGCGTCGCGCGACCCGCTTTGCAGGGCGGGCGCGGTGCCGGACATCATCGCGGCCACCTCGGCGAGGTAGGCGTCGACGCGCAGCGCGCCTTCGACGTGGTGCTCCGCGACGGCGGTGTCCCCGTAAACGGGACGCAGCGACGTGAGGTGCGTCTTGAGCCGGGTGAGCGCCGCGGTCGCCTTGTCCCGGGCGACGGCGTCGAGGGCGGCGTACTGGGCGGGCGCCTCCGCGCTGCTGATCGACGCGTAGCCCTTCGTCGCCTCGATCGCGTCGTCGACGAGACCGACGGCGGATTCGTCCACAGTGGACAGGTACGCGCGGACCGCTCGCAGTGCGGGCACGGGCGAGCCCGCGGAACTCGGCACGTCGAGACCGAAGTACCGGACGTCGCCCCGTTCACGGAGCCACGTCAGCATTTCGTGCGCCTCGGGCGACTCGCCGAGGGAGAAGGTGAAGCCATCGCGGCCGATGTCGGCGACGTCTCCGGGCGCGCCGTCGAGCCAGTCTTCGACGAGCTCGCCCTCGGCGAAGCCGGACTCGAAACCGACCACGCGGAAGCCGTGGTGCTCGACGAGCTCGCGAAGCAAACGATTGCGCAGGTCCCCGAACTCGTGGATGTGGTGGTTGTTCTCACCGATGGCGACGATCTTCGCGTCCCCGATGAGTTCCGCGATCTTCGCTGCGTCTGACATACTGGCCACCCTAACGCAACAGGAGTAGCAATTGGCAACCTCCGGTACCCAGCGACCCGGCGGCCGGACCGAACGGACCCGCCAGGCCGTCCTGCTCGCCACCCTCGACCTGCTGGCCGAACGCGGGTTCGGCGAACTGACCGTGGACGCGGTCGCCGAGCGGTCCGGGGTGCACAAGACCACTGTGTACCGGCGCTGGTCCTCTCCGGACGGTCTCGTCGCCGCCGCGCTGCAGATGGGCGCGGAGGACGACTGGAAAGCGCCCGACACCGGGTCGCTCGAAGACGATCTGTACGAAGTGGCGGCGGAGGTCGTGCGGTACTTCACCGAACCCGAGTTGAAGGAACTGCCGACGGCGTCGGTGCTGGCGGCCTTCCAGTCGCCGCCGGCGGCCGAGGCGCTGCACGACTTCTACGCGGACCGGCACGTCCGCATGGCGCCGATCACGGAACGGGCCGTCGCGCGGGGCGAGGTCCCACCCGGGACGGACGGCGACGAACTGGTGCGGGCGGTGTGCGGGCCGGTGTTCTACCGGCTGTTCCTGTCGCGGGAGGACGTCACTCTGGCGGACGCGCGGGTCACCGCACGCGCGGTGGCCGTCGCCGCCAGGGAAGGCGCGTTCGCCGACCCGCGTTCAGAGGACTAGACGCGTTGGTTCGGGGTGCCGACTACCGCGTTTAGTCCTCTGGATGCGGTCGGGCGCAAGTCCGGTCCGTGAAGGAGGCCTTCACGGACCGGCGGACGCCAGCGCGTGGATGGGTGTCGCCGATGGGTACGTGGACTCGCGGGAGGTGTGGGGGGGGGGGGAGAGCGGGGGGGCGGGGAGGTGGGAACGGGTGGTGGGCGGACACAGCCCGCCCCCGCCCCCCCGACCTGTGCGACCCGC
>NZ_JBFBGL010000127.1:0-9037 GCF_040684635.1 Amycolatopsis sp. NPDC089917
CGGGCCGGGCGGAACTGCCGCTCCCCCCCACCGCGGTCACGGCCGCGAACGCGCAGGACGTCCCCGCCCGCCAAAGCACTTGCGGGGTCCCCTTAGGACGAAAAGCGTCCTAAGGGGACCCCTCATGACATTCAGCGCGAAAGTTCAGCTGTCCCAGGTGAAAATCGGGTCGCCCGCCTCGACGTCGCCGCCGGTGAGCAGTCCCGAAAGGACTTCGGCCTTCGCGTCCAGCGCCACCACGGGCACGATCGGCGAGTAGCCGGCGGCCTTGACCGCGTCCGGGTCCCAGCCGACGACCGGCTGCCCGGCACGGACGGCCTCACCCTTGACGACGTGGAGGGTGAACCCCTCGCCCTTCTGCTTCACCGTGTCGATCCCGAGGTGGACCAGCACCCCGCGGCCGTCCTCGGTGGCCACCACGAAGGCGTGCGGGTGCAGGGTCACGACGGTCCCGTCGACCGGCGCGACAGCGTCCTGACGCCCGCCCGAGGGCAGGACCGCGAGGCCGGGGCCGACCATCGCCTGCGCGAAGACCGGATCGGGCACTTCGGCCATAGCGGTCGTTTTGCCGCTTACCGGGCTCAGGATCTCCAAACTCACAGCAGATCCTCGATCTCACTGGCGATCGTGTCGGCCTCCGGCCCCACGATCACCTGGACACCGGCGCCCATGCGCACGACGCCCATCGCGCCTGCCGCCTTCAGCGCCGCCTCGTCGAGCAGGCCCATGTCTTCGAGCTCACAGCGCAGCCGGGTGATGCACCCCTCCACCTCGATGAGGTTCTCGGCACCGCCGAGCGCCGCGAGGATCTTTTCCGCCCTGTCATCCGCCATCGCGGTCTCCCTGTTCCCTGTCGGTTTCCCACATGCGAACCAGCTGTACTACGCCGTTCGCCGACTCGCACCCGATGCCTGGCCACGAACGCGTAACGGTGGTTGACACCCGCTCGTGCGACGGAGCATCCTGCCCCATCGGATCATTGGTCTAGACCGGAACGTACCAATCTTCCGGACCAGATGCGAGTACGGGTTACCCAAACCGACCGGCCCGAAAGGACGGTGACCGTCATGAGCGCTTCGGCGCAGGTGCCGCCGTCCGACCGTGTGATCAACGGACCGACGCCCAAGCACGCCCAGCTGCGGGAGATTCTGCGCCGCACGGTGGAGCGTGAGCTACCCCCCGGCTCGCCTATCCCGTCGGAACGTGACCTCGCCGAGACCTATCAGGTGTCCCGGCTCACGGTCCGCTCGGCGATCGGCAAGCTGGTCGAAGAGGGACTCCTGTCGCGCGTGCGCGGCAAGGGGACGTTCACCGCCGCGAGGCGGATGGAATTGCAGCTCTACCTGATGTCCTTCACCGAGGACATGCGCCGTCGCGGGATGACCCCGACCACGGAGGTCGTCAAGACCGCCACCGAGGTCCCGCCCGCCCCCTCGGCGCACGCCCTCGGCCTGACCGCCGGAACCCCGGCACACCGGCTGGTGCGGCTCCGCCGTGCCGACGGGGTGCCGCTCGCGGTCGAACGTGGCTGGTACCACGCGGGCCGGATGCCCGGTCTGCTCGACCTCGATCTCACCCGATCGTTGTACGTCCAGCTCGCCCAGTCGTACGACCTCCGCCCGGACCACGCGTGGCAGACGGTCTGGGCCGAATCCGCGGACCGCGAAACGGCACGCCTGCTCGGCATGCGCGCCGGCAGTCCGCTTCTTGTCTTCCGCCGGGTCTCCAGCGTCAACGGGGAACCGATCGAAGACATGACTTCCTGGTACCGGGGCGATCACTACCAGGTCACCATGCAGCTTGACCGGAACACCCCGGATTCCGGTCACCATCCTCACTACGGAGGTACCCGATGAGCTCCACCACCGCCGAGGGGGCGAAGAGCCAGGGCAAGGGACTTGCCGGGCTTCAGCGCTTCGGCCGCAGCCTCATGCTCCCGATCGCCGCTCTCCCCGCCGCCGCGCTCCTGAACAGGTTCGGTCAGCCCGACCTGCTCGGCAAGGACGGCCTCGGCTGGGACAAGGTCGCCGAGGTGCTCGGCGCGGCAGGCAACTCGCTGTTCAACTGGCTGCCGCTCCTGTTCGCGGTGGGTATCGCCGTCGGTTTCGCCCGGAAGAGCGACGGCGCGACCGGGCTGGCCGCCGTGGTCGGCTTCTTCGTGTTCACCAGCGTTCTCCAGGTCCTCGCGCCGTTCTCCGAGCTGCCGGGCTGGAACCCCGAGAAGCCCGCGGGCCTGATGCTCAACCCGCTGAAGTGGCCCTACAGTGTGCTGGCCGGCGTGATCGTCGGTCTCGTCACCGCGCTGCTGTGGCAGAAGTTCTATCGCATCAAGCTGCCGCCGTACCTGGCCTTCTTCGGTGGCCGCCGGTTCGTGCCGATCATCACCGCCCTGACGCTGATGATCCTCGCGGTGCCGCTGGGCCTGGTCTTCCACTGGGTCAACGAGGGCATCCAGGCCGCGGGCGAGGCGGTCACCGGCGCCCCGGTCGTCGGTGGCGGTATCTACGGCGTGCTCAACCGCCTGCTGATCCCGGTCGGTCTGCACCAGCTGCTGAACGTGCCGGTGTGGTTCATCTTCGACGGTGGTGACCTCACGAAGTTCTTCGAGGGCGACCCCACCCGCGGCACCTTCATGACCGGCTTCTTCCCGATCTTCATGTTCGCCATCCCCGCCGCGGCACTGGCGATCTGGCAGAGCGCCAAGCCCAGCCAGAAGAAGATCGTCGGCGGTGTGATGATCGCCGGCGCGCTGACCTCGTTCCTGACCGGTATCACCGAGCCGATCGAGTTCTCGTTCATGTTCGTCGCGTGGCCGCTGTACCTGATCCACGCGGTCCTGACCGGTACCTCGATGGCGCTGGTGAACGCGCTCGACATCCACCTCGGCTTCGGCTTCTCGGCCGGTGCGATCGACTTCGCGCTCAACGGCGGTCTGCCGGCGGCGAGCAGCAACGTCTGGCTGCTCATCCCGATCGGCCTGGCCTACGGGATCGTCTACTACGTGATCTTCCGCTTCGTGATCAAGAAGTGGAACCTGCGGACCCCGGGCCGCGAGGACGACGCGATCGAGGCCGATCTCGAAGCCACCGCGGCCAAGCCCGCCACGAAGTAAGCTCAGTTTCAAGAAAACCGAAGGCACGAAAGGGAAAGAACATGCCGGAGAAACGCGTCACCGTGGCCAGCAAGGTGGGCCTGCACGCCAGGCCCGCCGCGACGGTCGCCAAGGCGGCCGCGGCGCAGCCCGTCGCGGTGAACATCGCCAAGGCGGGCGGCGACCCGGTCGCGGCCGGCAGCGTGCTGAACCTGATGACGCTCGCCGCCGGCCACGGCGACGAGGTCATCATCAGTGCCGAGGGTGAAGGCGCCGAGGCGGCCGTCGAGGCCATCGCCGAGCTGGTGGCGACGGACCTCGACGCCTGATCCCGTCCCTGCGAAGCCCGGGCCGTCCCCGACCAGCCCGGGCTTCGTAGGGTGTAGGCATGGAGAGCGTGCGCGAGATCGAACAGTGGCCGGTGGACAACGCCGCCACGGCCGTGGTGACCGCCGCCGGTGACGTGCTGGGCACGCACGGCGACCCGGCGAAGGTGTACCGCCTGGCGTCGGTGAGCAAACCGCTCACGGCCTACGCCGCGCTGATCGCCATCGAAGAGGGCGTCGTCGAACTCGACACCCCCGCCGGGCCGGAGGGCTCCACGATCCGGCATCTGCTCGCGCACACCTCGGGCCTGGCGTTCAACGAGCACAAGCCGATGGCCGCGCCGGGCAACCGCCGCCTCTACTCCAACGCCGGATTCGAGCAGCTCGCCGACGCGCTCACCGAACATTCCGGGATCCCCTTCGCCGACTATCAGGCGGAGGCGCTCTTCCAGCCGCTGGGCATGAAGTCGACCAAGCTGACCGGGTCCCCCGCCTCGGGCGCGGAGTCCACTGTGGACGACCTGGTCGCGTTCGCCGCCGAACTGCAGGCCCCGAAACTCATCGCCGCCGAGACGGTGCGCGAGGCGACCTCCGTGGTCTTCCCCGGTCTTTCCGGTGTCCTGCCCGGCTTCGGCCACCAGAAGCCGAACGACTGGGGCCTCGGCTTCGAGATCCGCGACCACAAGAGTCCGCATTGGACCGGCTCGTCGAGCTCGCCGCGGACCTTCGGCCACTTCGGGCAGTCCGGCACGTTCCTCTGGGTCGATCCCGGCGCCGGTGCCGCCTGCGTCGCGCTCACCGACCGCGCTTTCGGCCCGTGGGCCGCCGAGGTGTGGCCGCCCTACACCGACGCCGTGCTCTCGGAGCTGCGCGGCCTCACTCCATGACGCGGACCGGCGAACCCGCCTGGAAGGCCGCGATGTCCTCGACCGCGTCGCGGTAGAAGATCCCGTAGGCCTCCCGGGTGACGTAGCCGATGTGCGGGGTGAGCACGACGTTGTCCAACGTCCGCAGGGGATGCCCGGACGGCAGCGGCTCGACGTCGTAGACGTCCAGCGCGGCGACCGCGATCTCCTTGCGGCGCAAGGAATCCACCAGGGCGGCCTCGTCCACGATCGGGCCGCGCGAGGTGTTGACCAGGATCGCGGTCGGCTTCATCGCGGCGAGTTCGGGCGCGCCGACCAGCCCCCGGCTGCGGTCGCTGAGCACCAGGTGGACCGACAGGACGTCCGCGCGGGCGAACAGTTCGTCCTTCGACACCGCCGTCACGCCGTGGGGATCGGCCTTCTCCCGGGTCAGGTTCTGGCTCCACGCGATGGTCTCCATGCCGAACGCCTGGCCGATCTTGGCCGCGCCGGCCCCGAGCCTGCCGAGGCCCAGCAGCCCGAGGGTCTTGCCGGACAGGATCGTGCCGACCGTCGTCTGCCAGCCGCCCTCGCGCATGTTCTTCGACTCCACCGGCACGTTCCGCGCGGCGGCGAGGATCAGCGCCCAGGTGTGCTCGGCGGCCGGGGCCGCGATGTACCCGGTGGAGGAGACGACCACGCCGTTGCGCCGGGCGGCGGCCACGTCGATCGCGGCGTTGCGGTGCCCGGTGCTCACCAGCAGTTCGAGCGCGGGCAGCCGGTCGAGCACCTCGGCGGGGAAGCGGGTGCGTTCGCGCATCGCGACCACGACCTCGAAGTCCCGCAAACGGGCCACCACGTCGGCGGGATCCTCGAACGGCTTCGTGAACACCTCGATCTCGGAGCCGAGGGAGTCCCAGTCGGCGTAGTCGAGGGAGACGTTCTGGTAGTCGTCAAGAATCGCGATCTTCATGGTCACCAGGCTAAAACAGGCTAGGGTCGAGCGCCGAAGACCATCCGAAGGAGACACCCGTGATCCTCGAGTTCCGGACCTACCGGCTGAAACCCGGGTCGACCGCCGATTTCCTCCTCGTGATGGGCGAGGAGTCCGTCCCTCTCCTGGAAAGTGCGGGACTGCGCGTCATCGATTACGGTCGTTCCTTGGTCGCCGAGGACGGTCGAGAAGAGGCCTACCTGATCCGCGCGTTCACCTCGCTGGAAGAGCACGAGCGCCAGGAACGCGAGTTCTACGGCAGCGAGGCTTGGCTGAAGGGGCCGCGCGAGGCCATCGTTTCGCGGATCGAGAGCTACCACACGATCGTCATCGAGACCTCCGAAGCCGCCGCCGAAGCATTCAGGCGGGCCTGACGAAAAGGACAGCGAGCATGGACGTGGACGAGGGCAAGATCCTGGCCTGGACCGAGGCCGAGCGGCTGAGCTTCGCGGACCTGCTCGAAGAGCTCGACGAGCAGGACTGGTCAGCGGCCACACTGTGTCCGAAGTGGACCGTCCACGAGCTCGCCGCGCATCTGGCGCTGTCCCCCAGGACCGGTCTCAAGGAGACCATCGTCGGCGCCATCAAGGCCAGGGGCGACTGGGACCGGATGACCGCCGACCAGGCGATCGAGCACGCCACCCGGCACTCCCCCGCCGAACTCGTCGCCCAGATCCGCGAGGACGCGGGGTCGGATCACCGCTCGCCCGGCGCCAAGCCGATCGACCCGCTCGCCGACGTCCTCATCCACGGCCAGGACGTCGTCCGCCCGCTGGGCCGCTCCCGGCCCATGCCGGAACAGCCGGCGATCGCGGCGCTCGAACACATCCTCGCGAGCCCGTTCTGGGGTGCGCGCAAACGCTGCAAGGGCGTGACGATGATCGCCACGGACGCCGACTGGTCCGGCGGTTCGGGCCCCGACGAGGTGCGGGGCCCGCTCGCCGACCTGCTCCTCGCGGCGACCGGCCGGGGCACCGCCCTCACCGCGCTCACCGGTCCCGGCACGAAGCGGATCGGCGCCCACTGCAACCCGCCGGTCGAGGTCTGAGGGCTACCAGCGCGGGACGAACACGTCGACCCGCACCAGGTGGTGGTCCGAGGCGTCGTTCAGGCGGGCCAGCGGCGAATCGGGCAGCGGCCAGAACACCTCGGCGCGCCAGGGGAACAGTCCCTTGGACGGCAGGACGTAGTCGATCCGCAGGTTCCCCGGCGCGTTGTCGTTGAAGTCGCCGGTGTCGAAGTAGGGGTCGCCCTTCTGGCCGATGTTGGCGCCGGCCTGGTCCTGAGCGGCCCGTACACCGCCTTCGCCGCCCGGCCGGGTCTCGATGACCCGCGGCGCGTTCAGGAGGCGTGAGATCGCGCCTGGGACGCTGTCGCCGTCGAGCGGGTCTGAGTTGTGGTCGCCGGCGATGACGAACTTCTCGCGGGCGCCGAGCCCGCCGCGGCGGCCGCGGTCGTCGTGGATGTAGCGGCCCTTGCCCGGGGTCACGTAGTCCGCCCAGAAACGGATCTCGTCGTTGTTGCGGGTGCCGTTGCGGTCTTCGGGACCGTCGAAGGTGGGCGGTGTCGGGTGCGCGGCCAGGAAGTGGACGGTCGAGCGGCCGACGCGGATCGGGACGTCCCAGTGGGACTTCGACGACAGGCGCAGCACGTCGAGCGCCCGCGGCGAGTACCAGTCGTTCGGCGCCGGGGTGGCCGGGTCGTCCGGGAGCAGCGCGCCGGGCATGTCCTTCCAGAGGAACTTCTGGAAGGTCCGCGCGCTCTGGGTGTCGATCGGGTACTTCGACAGCACGAGCATGCCGTACTGGCCCTCGAAGAGGCCGAAGCCGTGCGCGTCGTTGCCGCCGCCGACCTGGCCGTCGCGGTCGAGGTCGAAGCCGGTCGGCACGCCCGTGTTGGACGGCGCGGTGAAGGCGTACGGGTAGTCGATCGGCGCCGCGCCGTTCTGGCCGCGCTTCAGGTAGTTCTCGCGGAACAGGTCCGCGGCGCGGTTGTCCGGCACGTAGTCGAACTCGTTGATCAGCAGCACGTCCGGCCGGTTGCGCTGGATCACCTCGGCGACCTCGTTCGCCTGCGCGTTGCCCGGCTGCGACAGGTCGGTCACCAGCTGACCGGCGGCTCCGCGGTTGAGCGAAGCGTTGTACGTCGCGAAGCGGACGTTCTGTCCGACGGTGGCTTCCGCCGGGGCGGCGGCCAGCAGCGTCCCGGCCAGCAAGGCGCCCGAAGTGAGCACGGCGGCGAAGCGTTTCACGGTGATACCTCCCAGAGTCGGTGCGACCTTACGCACCGCCGTGACCGCGAGGGTGAGCTTCAGGTGAACAGCGTCTCTTGAACGCGTTCAAAATCTGGGCTACGGTTTCTCTTGAACACGTTCAAAATGGAGGTCCCCATGCAACCCGTAGTCGTGGCCTACGCGCTCTACCTGGCCATCACCGTCCCCTTGACCGTCCTGGTCGCCCGCACCCTGAGCAGGCACGGCAAGACGTTCCTCGAGGACGTCTTCCAGGACAAGCAGGCGCTGGCGCATTCGGTCAACCAACTGCTCGTCGTCGGGTTCTACCTGGTCAGCCTGGGTTTCGTGACCCTGTTCCTGACCAGCAACGACACCGTCCTCGACGCGCGCGACGTCTTCGAGATGGTGTCGGTCAAGGTCGGCACCGTGGCACTCGTGCTCGGCGTGATGCACGTCGGGAACGTGCTGGTGTTCAACGGCATCCGGCGCAAGCACCTCAACCACGTCACGCCGCGGCCCGTGCCGGCCCCGCAGCCCTACCCCGGCTACCCGGCTCCCGCTCCGCACCCGGCGCCTTGACCGGATAACGTGCAGTGGTGGCGAAGAGTGAGGAAACCAGGTCGCTGATCGTGGCGACCGCGTTGCGGCTGTTCGCGGAGAACGGCTACGACCGCACGACCATGCGGGCCATCGCCGGCGAGGCGGGCGTGTCGGTCGGGAACGCCTACTACTACTTCGCCTCGAAAGACCAGTTGATCCAGGGGTTCTACGACGAGATCGCCAAAGGGCACCTGGCGATGGCGCGCCAGGCGATCGAAGGTGAGCGGGACTTCAGCGAGCGGCTCAAGACGGTCCTGCTCACCTGGCTCGACGTCGCCGAGCCGTACCACCGCTTCGGCACCCAGCTCTTCGTGAACGCCGCCGACCCGGAATCGCCGCTGAGCCCGTTCAGCGAGGAGTCGACGCCCGCGCGGGAGGCCTCCGTCGGCCTCATGCGCGACGTCATCGCCGACTCCGACGCCAAACTCGACCCGGACCTGCGCGACGAACTGCCCGACCTGCTGTGGCTGTACCAGATGGGGGTCGTGCTGTTCTGGGTCCACGATCGTTCCGGCGGCCAGAAACGCAGCCGGGTGCTGGTGGAGCGGACGGTGCCGCTGATCGCCCGGCTGGTGGGGCTTTCGCGGCTGCGGGTGCTGCGGCCGGTCAGCCGGGAGATCGTCTCGCTGATCCGGGACCTCTCGAAGCGGGACGACGCCGCCTGATAACGCATTTCGTCCTCTGGTTGCATGCAAGTACATGAAGGCCGGTGTGCGAAGGTCGAGTTTCCTCGACTGAGCCGTGTGAAGGGTTCCTTCAGGCGCACCCGCTGTGGCGTGTGGGGTTTCTGTGGCGGCTGGGCGATCCGGCCGTCCGTGAAGGCCTCCTTGAGGGACTCTGGGTCCCTCAAGGTGGCCTTCACGGACCGGTGCCGGAGGTGTGAAGGTGCCGCGAAAGCACCACGTCGCATTTGCCGACGTCAGTACAAGCCGGCCGAGTAGGCGGCTG
>NZ_JBFBGL010000128.1:0-7728 GCF_040684635.1 Amycolatopsis sp. NPDC089917
CCGGCGGCAGCAGCAAGGACCGCGCGGCGCTGTCGATGCTGTCCGGCGAGATCAGGGCGGGGCGGCTCGTCGCGGGGCGTTCGGTGGTGGTCGAGCCCTCAAGGAGGCCTTCACGGACTTAGCGACCAAAGGCGCAATGGGTCAGAGGGGGGTGACGTAGGCACCCGAGATGCCGCCGTCCACCAGGAACTGCGAAGCGGTGATGAACGACGCGTCGTCACTCGCCAGGAAGGCGACCGCGCCCGCGATCTCCTCCGGCTCCGCGAACCGCCCGACGGGCACGTGCACCAGCCGCCGCGCGGCCCGCTCGGGGTCCTTCGCGAACAGTTCCTTCAGCAGCGGCGTGTTCACCGGACCCGGGCACAGCGCGTTGACCCGGATGTTCTCCCGCGCGAACTGCACGCCCAGCTCCCGGCTCATCGCCAGCACCCCGCCCTTCGACGCGGTGTAGGAGATCTGTGACGTCGCCGCGCCCATCACCGCGACGAACGACGCCGTGTTGATGATCGAACCCTTGCCCTGCCGCCGCATATGGGGCAGCACCGCCTTGCAGCACAGGTACACCGAGGTCAGGTTGACCTTCTGCACCTTCTCCCAGGCGTCGATGCCGGTGGTGAGGATCGAGTCGTCCTCGGGCGGCGAGATGCCGGCGTTGTTGAACGCGACGTCGACCGACCCGAAGGTGTCCACAGTGGTCTGGAACAGGGCCTCGACCTGGTCGGCGTCGGTGACGTCGGCCTGCACGAACAGGCCGCCGACCTCGTCGGCCGCGGCCTTGCCCGCCTCGGCGGAGATATCGCCGATGACGACCTTCGCGCCCTCGCTCGCCAGCCGCCGCGCGGTGGCGAGGCCGATGCCGCTGCTGCCGCCGGTGATGACCGCGACGCGGCCCTCGAAACGCTGAACCATCTAGTCCTCCGTGCTGATGAATACGTTTTTGGTCTCGGTGAAGGCGTCGACAGCGTCCGGCCCGAGTTCGCGGCCCAGCCCGGACTGCTTGAACCCGCCGAACGGCGTCCAGTACCGGACGGACGAGTGCGAGTTGACCGAGAGGTTCCCGGCTTCGACACCGCGCGCGACGCGGAAGGCGCGGCCGACGTCGCGAGTCCAGATCGAGCCGGACAGGCCGTACTCGGTGGCGTTGGCCATGGTCACCGCGTCCGTCTCGTCGGCGAACGGGACCACCGCGACGACCGGGCCGAAGATCTCGTCCGAGGCCAGCGGATGCCGCGGATCCGGCGGGGTGACGACGGTCGGCGCGAACCAGTATCCGGGGCCGACGGGCGCGTTGCCCCGGAAGGCGACCGGCGCGGAATCGTCCACATAGGACGACACCTTCGCGTGATGCCCGGCCGAGATCAGCGGCCCCATCTCGGTCACTTCCAGCCGCGGGTCCCCGACAACGACACCGTTCACGGCCGGTTCCAGCAGCTCCATGAACTTCTCGTACACGCTCGACTGGACCAGGATCAGCGACCGCGCGCAGCAGTCCTGCCCGGCGTTGTCGAACACGCCGTACGGCGCGGTGGCCGCGGCCTTCTCCAGATCGGCGTCGGCGAAGACGATGTTCGCGTTCTTGCCGCCGAGCTCCAGCGTCACCCGCTTCACCTGCGCGGCGCAGCCGGCCATGATCCGCTTGCCGACCTCGGTGGAGCCGGTGAAGACCACCTTCCGCACCGCCGGATGGTCCACGAACCGCTGTCCCACCACGGATCCCTTGCCCGGAAGCACCTGGAAGACGTCTTCGGGGATCCCGGCCTCGCGGGCGAGCTCGCCGAGGCGGATCGCGGTCAGCGGGGTGAGTTCGGCGGGTTTGAGCACGACGGTGTTCCCGGCGGCGAGCGCGGGCGCGAACCCCCAGCCCGCGATGGGCATCGGGAAGTTCCACGGCACGATCACGCCGACCACGCCGAGCGGCTCGTGAAACGTCATGTTCACGCCACCGGGCACCGGGATCTGCTTGCCCGCCAGCCGTTCGGGTGACGCCGAGTAGTACGTCAGCACGTCGCGGACGTTGCCCGCCTCCCAGCGCGCGTTGCCGATCGTGTGACCGGCGTTGACGACCTCCAGCTGGGCGAGGTTCTCGATGTCGGCGTCGACGGCGTCGGCGAACCGGCGCAGCTGCCGCGCCCGGTCACCGGGGGCCACCGCGCGCCAGGCGGGGAACGCCGCGTGCGCGCGGGCGATCGCCGCGTCGGTCTCCTCGGCCGAGGTCAGCTCGACCGACCTCACCACCTCTTCGGTGGCGGGGTTGATCACCTCGAACGTGGTCATGCGCACTCCTTAGCGGCTTTCACCAGCGCCTCGAAAAGCCTGATGTCGTCGGGATTCTGTTCGGGATGCCATTGGACGCCGAGTACGAAGCCGTCGCCGGGCAGTTCGGCGGCCTCGATGGTCCCGTCGGCGGCCCAGCCCGTCGCGACCAGCCCGTCGCCGAGCCTGTCGATCGCCTGATGGTGGTAACACGGCACCTTGGTCTCGGTGCCGAGGATCGACGCGGCCCGGCTGCCCTCGGCAAGGGTCACCGTAATGGTGCCGAACGTCGCGGGCGCGGGCTGGTGATCCTTGGTGTCCAGCGTGTCCGGCAGGTGCTGCGCGAGCGTCCCGCCGAACGCGACGCTGAGCACCTGCAGCCCGCGGCAGACGCCGAGCACCGGTTTCCCACTGTCCAAAGCGGACCGCAGCAGCCCGAACTCGAACGCGTCCCGGTCCGGCCTCGTGTACGTCGTCGCGTGCTGCTCCTGGCCGTAGCGCGCCGGGTCGACGTCGGCGCCGCCGACCAGCACGAGACCGTCCACGGCGGACACCAGCCGGTCGTGCGCGCCGCTCACCGGCGGCAGCAGGACCGGGACGCCGCCCGCCGCGACGATCCCGTCGACGTAGACGCGATGGAGCAGCGCCGCTTCGGTCTCCCACACCAGGAACTTCGCGGGCTCCAGATAGGAGGTCAGGCCGATCAGGACCTCAGAGCCGTTCGAAGCCACGGATCCTCTCCCAGTCGGTGACGGCGGCGTCGTACGCGGTGAGCTCGACCTTCGCCGCGTTCAGATAGTGGTCGACGACCTCGTCTCCGAACGCGGTCCTGGCGAGCTCGCTCCGGTCCAGCAGATCCGCGGACTCCCGCAGGGTCGTCGGCACGGTCGGTTTGCCGGAGCCGTAGGCGTTGCCGTGGAACTCCGGCTCCAGCTCCAGTTCGTTCTCGATGCCGTGCAGCCCGGCGGCGATCAGCGCGGCCACCGCCAGGTACGGGTTCACGTCGCCGCCGGGGACCCGGTTCTCGGTGCGGAGTGAGTCCCCGTGCCCGACGACGCGGAGCGCGCACGTGCGGTTGTCGGTGCCCCACGCGACGGCCGTCGGCGCGAAGCTGCCGGGGACGAAACGCTTGTAGGAGTTGATATTCGGCGCGAAGAAGTAGGTCAGCTCGCGCAGCCCGGCGAGCTGGCCGGCGAGGAAGTGCTCCATCAGCGGGGAGAACCCACCGGGCCCGTCGCCCGCCAGGACCGCCTCGCCCGCGGCCGAGCGCAGGCTGATGTGGATGTGGCAGGAGTTGCCCTCGCGTTCGTTGTACTTCGCCATGAACGTGAGGCTCTTGCCCTCCTGCGCGGCGATCTCCTTGGACCCGGTCTTGTAGACGCTGTGGTTGTCGCAGGTGGTCAGCGCGTCGGCGTAGCGGAACGCGATCTCGTGCTGACCGGGGTTGCACTCGCCCTTGGCCGACTCGACGTACAGCCCCGCGCCGCCCATGTCGTTGCGGATCCGGCGCAGGAGCGGCTCGATCCGCGAGGTGCCGAGCATCGAGTAGTCGACGTTGTACTGGTTGGCCGGGCGGAGGTCCTGGTACCGCTTGTCCCAGGCCGACTCGAAGGTGTCGTCGAAGACGATGAACTCCAGCTCGGTGCCGACGAAGGCGGCGAGACCGTGCTCGGCCAGCCTGTCGAGCTGTCCGCGAAGGATCTGACGGGGCGAAGGAGCGACGGCGCCGCCTTGCACCCGTTCGAGGTCGGCGAGGACGAGCGCGGTGCCCTCCTGCCACGGGAGCAGGCGCAGCGTGTCGAAGTCCGGGCGCAGGACGAAGTCGCCGTAACCGGTCTCCCAGGACGACATCGCGTAACCGTCGACGGTGTTCATGTCGACGTCGACGGCGAGCAGGTAGTTGCACGCTTCGGTGGCGTGCTCGACGACCTCGTTGAGGAAGTACTCGGCGGCGCAGCGTTTGCCCTGCAGCCTGCCCTGCATGTCGGTGATCGCCACCAGCACCGTGTCGACGGTGCCGTCCTCGACCAGTTCCCGGAGCCGATCCAGCGTGAGCATCCCGCGCCTGTTCGCCATCAGCCTCACCTAAAGGTTCGAAGCGGTACCTTTGCGCGTTCTTCCTACCGGGTCGACCCGACCCGGTCAACTCGACCAATGGTCTGGTTCGTTACCCATTTCGCACCGTAGCCGGTCCCTGGGCGGATTGTCTGTGATGCCCGGCTGAGAAGATGCTGTGAATCCCGCCGCATCGGGAGGAGATCCGCGCATCCGGGACGTTGTACGGATCAAGAGAGGTGAGAAGGAATGACACAGGCATTCACGCAGCAGACCACGTTCACCGAGCCCCAGGGGAGGGCTCAGCTCCCGACGCTGCCCAGCGGGTGGCCGATCGGCTCCTACGAGTCGTACTCCGAAGCGCAGCGTGCGGTCGACCACCTCGCGGGAACGGACTTCCCGATCACCGACGTCACCATCGTCGGTGTCGAACCGATCCTCGTCGAGCGGATCGCCGGGCGCATGGGCTGGAGCAAGGTGCTCACCAGCTCGGCGCTGTCGGGCGCGATGTTCGGTGTGTTCCTCGGCCTCGTGCTGAGCCTGCTGAACCCGGGCGCCGGACTGGTGCCGATCTTCGTCGGCCTCGTCGGCGGTATCGGGTTCAACCTGCTGTTCGGCGCGCTGGGCTACGCGGCGTCGAAGAACAAGCGCGGGTTCATCTCGCAGAGCCAGCTCGTCGCCCGGCGCTACGACGTCCTGGCCCAGCCGCGCAACGCCGAGAAGGGCCGCGCCCTGTTGGCCGACCTGGCCGCCAGGAGCGCGTTCACCCACTGAGCCTCGCCGGTCTGATGTGTCAGGAAAGGGTCGTTCAGGACGTTTTTCGTCTTGAACGACCCTTTCCTGACATCCGTCACGGGGTCAGGCGGTGCAGGTCACGCGGGAAGAGCGTCGCCTGCCGGACGTTGGGCAGCCCGAGCAGCCGGGCCGTCCAGCGTTCGAGACCGAGCGCGAACCCCCCGTGCGGCGGCATCCCGTGGGCGAACACGGACAGGTAGTCCCGGTACGGCTCGGCGGACTCCCCGCGAGCGGCCAGCGCGGCGACGTAGTCCGCGTGCCGGTGCAGCCGCTGTCCCCCGGTCACCAGTTCCAGCCCGCGGAAGAGCAGGTCGAAGCTGTTGGAGTACTCCGGCCGCTCCGGGTCCGGATGCGTGTAGAACGGCCGCTTCGCCATCGGATAGCCGGTGACGAACAGGAATTCCGACCCGTGTTCGCGCAAGCCCCAGTCCGAAAGCAGCCGTTCGTGCGCGGGCGCGAGGTCGGGTTCACCGCGAGGGTCCTCTTCGGACAGCCGCGCGATCAGCTCCTGAGCCGCCGCGAAGTGGATCTCCGGGATCTCCTCCGGCACCACGACGCCGGTCTCCGGGACGGCGGCGGCCATTCCCGCGATCGCCTCCCTCAGCACCGCCATCACGTCGTGGTGGTCTTCGATGAAGCCGAGTTCGGCGTCGAGGCTGGTGTACTGCGCGAGATGCCGCGCGGTGTCGTGCGGTTCGGCGCGGAACACGGGGCCGACCTCGTAGACGCGTTCGAACACCCCGGTCAGCGCCTGTTTGTAGAACTGCGGGGACTGCGCCAGGAACGCCCGCTTCCCGAAGTAGTCGATACCGAAGACGTTCGCGCCGGACTCGGTGGCCGACGAGACGATCTTGGGCGTATGGGTTTCGGTGAACCCGAGCCGGTCCAGCGCCGACCGGAATCCGGCGACGCTCGCCGCCGCGATCGTGAACGCCTCCTTCAGCCGCGGATGCCGCAACGCGACGGCGGCGTTGTCGAGCACCGTGGGCAGCGCGGCCCGCACCGAAGGCCGGTAGAGGTCGAACGGCGGCGGTTCGGCGGGTTCGGAGAGCAGCCCGATCGACGGCCCGGTGAGTTCCAGCCCGCCCGGCGCCTGCGGGTTCGCGGTGACGAGGCCTTCGACCTCGACCACGGTCTCCTCCGGCGGGCCGCCGGGTTCGGCGAGGACGACCTGGGCGAGCCCGGTTCGGTCCCGGATCACCAGGAAGGTGACGGATTTCAGGCGGCGCCGGCGATGTACCCAGCCGGCGATGCGGACAGAGCCGCCGACGTGCCGGGGCAGGTCGGCGACGAGGACACGCGAGATCATCACAACTCCTGTACGGATGTGCGCGACCCCTTGGGAGTGCGGGCGAGAAGGGAACTCGCGGTACCACCGCACTTTCGCCGCCGCCCTGGGCGAGCGGCGGCCTCGAAGGCCCGATGACGGGGGCCGGACGGCGGGGCATGGGGCGCGGACGCCGTTCCTCCCCGCACTCGGGAGGGTCTTCACCGAAGGGCGCGAGGCCGCCTTCCCAGCTACCGGCGGCTCTCTCGGGCTCGCGGAGTCCCTTGGCTACTCGTCTCCGTCAACGTGTTGCGGGGAAGGTTACGTCCTCCGGCGCCGTTCCCGCATCCGGAATTCGGCGCGCGCCAGGCCTCGCCGTCCGACGATGCCGAGCTTCGTGTAGATCCGCCGCAGGTGGTTCTCGACCGTTTTCGGGGTGACGAACAGTTCCTGGGCGATCTCGCGGTTCGCGCGGCCGGACGCCGCCAGGTCCGCGACCCGCCGTTCGCTCGCGGTCAGCGAGGACGGGTCGGCGAGGGCCGTCCGCCGGGGCCGGTCCCCCAAGGCTTCCAGCGCTTCGACGGCTCGGCCGCGCAGCACGACCGAGCCGCATTCGGCGGCCAGTTCGATCCCGCGGTTGAGCGGGGCCCGCGCGTCCTTGCCCCGCCGGGCGGCCCGCATCGCCTCGCCGAGGTCGACCAGCGAACGGGCGAGATGCAGCCGGGCGGGCGACCGCTCCAGCACCCCGACCGACTCGGCCAGCAGGTCCAGCCGCCGATCACCGTCGGCGTGCGCGAGCAACCGCAGCGCGGCGCCGATCTCCGTCGTGGTTCCCCACTTCCGCGCGATGGTCACCTGTTCCTCGGCCAGTTCCAGGGCGTGGCCGGACTCGCCGAGCAGCAGCGCGGCGCGCACGGCCGGGACCCGCCACGGGATGGTCGGCGGGTCGACGCCCACCGCGCGCATCTCGTCGCGCTGCAAGAACGCCTGCGTCCTGGCCAGCACGGGATTCCCGACCGCGAGCGCGATCAGCGCGCGGGGTTCGTGCAGCCACATCGTCGGCATCATGCTCGGGCCGTCGCCGTGGTCGCCGTCGAACCGCGCCAGCACGTCGGCGGCGGCTTCGAGATCGCCTCGTTCCAACGCGGCGTAGGCGAGGAAATGCGTCGCCGTCGCCCGCAGCGCGATCACCTGGGGCGACGGTTCCTCGGCACCGATGGCGGCGAGCGCCCCGTCGGCTTCGGCCTCCATGAGAGTCAGATTGCCGAGCCGCCAGTCGAGGAACAGCGCGGCGTTGGCGACCATCGCGAATTCGACGGGCGAACCGTGTACCCGCACCCGCTGCCGCGCGCGTTCGA
>NZ_JBFBGL010000129.1:0-7632 GCF_040684635.1 Amycolatopsis sp. NPDC089917
ATTTCCACCCCACCGCCAATTTTATAATTAAGGGACCTTACAGGACGAAAAACGTCCTGAACGACCCTTTCATGACACCCGCCTCCCGGCCCGGTGGACAACCGGAGTCAGCAGTCCGTATCGTCGAAGGCGGACTACAGACTCCGCTTCTTGTCTGACTGGGAGACCTTCATGACCACACCCCGCGACGTCTTCGACAAGCTCTCCGAAGGCATCACCGCCCGAAACTGGGAAGCGCTCTTCGAGCTCTACGCGGAAGACGCCGTCGTCGAAAACCCGCAGCGCCCGCCCGTGCCGACCCGCTTCGAAGGCCGCGAGACGCTCCGCCGTAACTTCGGCGGAGGCTTCAACGTGAGCATGAGCAGGGCGGATGTCCTGATTCACGGGACAACCGACCCGGAGGTGATCATCGCCGAGTACCGCAACGTCGGCGAAGCGCTGGACACCGGGAAGTCCTTCGACATCGCCAACATCCAGCTCCTCCGGGTACGCGACGGGCTCATCGCCCACTCGCGCGACTACCACGATTACCTGCGCCTCACCGCGGCGCGCGAGGGTCTGGAGGACCTGAAGACGAGCTATGAGACCGCGGAGCGGGAGATCACGCCGGTTTCGCCGCGCCCCGCGTCGGCGGCGGACCCGAAGAGCCCGCGCGGCGTCTTCGAGCGGCTCGCCTACGGCGTCGCGGACGGCGATTGGGCCGGTCTGCCGGAGCTCTACGCCGAGGAAACCCATGTCACGCACCCGTTCCTGCCCGGGGCGAAGACCTTGACGAGCCGGGAAGACCTGCGCGAGCACTTCACGTTCGGCGAACAGGGCAAGGTCCGGTTCCAGGTCCGGGATCTGGTGATCCACGAGACCCTCGACCCCGAAGTCGTGATCGGCGAGTTCGACTATCAGGGCACGGTCGGGGACAGCGCGGAATTCCGCGTCTCCAACATCTTCGTGCTGCGCGTGCGCGACGGGCTGATCGTCGAATCCCGTGACTACGCCGACCATCTCGCCCTCGCGGCCGCGACCGGACGGCTCGACGACCTGCTCGCGCTGGCCTAACCCGGCAGGTCGAATTCGCCGTCCCGGACGCCTTTCACGAACGCGTCCCATTCCGACGGTGTGAACACGAGGACGTCGCCTTCCGGAAGCGACGCCTGGCGCATCGCGGTGTAGGTGACGCCGTCGGTGTGCGGCACAAGCGCGTACTCGACGCAGTCTTCGAGGTTCGCGCCGTCCGGTTCCGCCCGGATCCACTTCGCGTCGCTCAGGTCCAGTTCGTGCCGGATGTGGGCCTTGTCGTCCACCGGCTGCTCACTCATGGTGCCCACGCTATCGCTTTCCGGTGCGCAAAACGAAGGGGCCCTTCGCCGCGTGAACGTGGCGAAGGGCCCCCTCAGGGCGAAAATCAGGCGGTCTCGGTGATCGGCCGGTCCACCCACGACATCAGGTCGCGCAGCTTCTTGCCGGTCGCCTCGATCGGGTGCTCGTCACCCTTCTTCTCGAGCTCGTTGAACTTCGGCCGTCCGGCCTCGTCCTCGGCGACCCATTCGCGGGCGAAGGTGCCGTCCTGGATCTCGCCGAGGATCTTCTTCATCTCCTCCTTGACCGCCGGCGAGATGACGCGCGGGCCGCGGGTCAGGTCGCCGTACTCGGCGGTGTCGGAGATCGAGTAGCGCTGACGCGCGATGCCGCCCTCGTACATGAGGTCGACGATCAGCTTCAGCTCGTGCAGCACCTCGAAGTAGGCGATCTCCGGGGCGTAACCGGCCTCGGTGAGCACCTCGAAACCGGTCTGCACCAGCGCGGAGGCGCCACCGCAGAGAACGGCCTGCTCGCCGAAGAGGTCGGTCTCGGTCTCCTCGGTGAAGGTCGTCTTGATGACACCGGCGCGGGCGCCACCGATGGCGGCCGCGTAGGAGAGCGCGAGCGCCTGCGCGTTGCCGGAGGCGTCCTGCTCGACCGCGATGAGCGCCGGGACACCCTTGCCGTCGACGAACTGGCGGCGGACCAGGTGGCCCGGGCCCTTCGGCGCGACCATGGCGACGTCCACGTTCGACGGCGGCTTGATCAGGTCGTAGCGGATGTTGAAGCCGTGCCCGAAGAAGAGCGCGTCGCCGTCCTTGAGGTTCGGCGCGATGTCCTGCTCGTAGATGAAGCGCTGCTTGGTGTCCGGCGCGAGGATCATGATCAGGTCGGCTTCGGCGCTCGCCTCGGCCGGCGTCAGCACGCGGAGACCCTGTTCCTCGGCCTTGGCCCGCGACTTCGAGCCCTCGGGCAGGCCGATGCGGACGTCGACGCCGGAGTCGCGCAGGCTCAGCGAGTGCGCGTGACCCTGGCTGCCGTAGCCGATCACGGCGACCTTGCGACCCTGGATGATCGAAAGGTCCGCGTCGTCGTCGTAAAAGATTTCCACTGCCATGAGGGGTACTACTTCCTTTCCTGACTTACAAACAAAGAATCGTTAGCGAGCGGAGGTGGCGGTGATCGACCGGGAGCCCCGGCCGACCGCGACCATTCCGGACTGGACCAGTTCGCGGATGCCATAGGGCTCCAGCATCCGGAGCAGGGCACCGATCTTGTCCGAGGTCCCGGTGGCTTCGACGGTGAGCGCCTCGGGAGACACGTCCACCACCTTCGCGCGGAACAACTGCACTGTTTCGAGGACCTGGCTGCGCACGGTGTTGTCGGCCCGGACCTTCACGAGCAGCAGTTCACGCTGCACGGCTGTGGATTTTTCCAATTCCACGATCTTGATGACGTTGACCAGCTTGTTGAGCTGCTTGGTCACCTGTTCGAGCGGTAGCTCTTCGACGGCGACCACGATCGTCATCCGGGACACCTCGGGATTCTCCGTGGGCCCGACGGCGAGGGATTCGATGTTGAAACCACGCCGGGAGAACAGTCCGGAAACCCGCGCGAGGACACCGGGCTTGTTCTCGACCAGAACGCTCAGGGTGTGCACGCTCATCGGGCGTCTCCTTCGTCTGCCGCCGCGCTGATCTCCGCTGCGTCGATTTCACCAGCGGCGGCGACCTCGTCGTCGTCGAAGAGCGGGCGGATCCCGCGCACGGCCATGATTTCGTCGTTACCGGTGCCCGCGGCCACCATGGGCCACACTTGGGCATCCTTCCCCACCACGAAATCGATCACGACGGGGCGGTCGTTGATCTCCATGGCACGCCGGATGGTGGCGTCGACGTCCTCCTTGGTCTCGCAGCGGAGCCCGGCGCAGCCGAGCGCCTCCGCGAGGAGGGTGAAGTCGGGGATGCGGTGCTTGTGGGTACCGAGATCGGTGTTGGAGTACCGCTCCGAGTAGAAGAGGTTCTGCCACTGGCGGACCATGCCCAGGTTGCCGTTGTTGATGACGGCGACCTTGATCGGCGCGCCCTCGATGGCGCAGGTGGCCAGTTCCTGGTTCGTCATCTGGAAACAGCCGTCGCCGTCGATGGCCCAGACCTGCTTGTCCGGCACGCCGAACTTGGCGCCCATCGCGGCGGGGACGGCGAAGCCCATAGTGCCGAGGCCGCCGGAGTTGATCCAGGTGCGCGGGTTCTCGTACTTCACGAACTGCGCGGCCCACATCTGGTGCTGGCCGACGCCCGCGGTGTAGACCGCGTCCGGGCCGACGAGCGAACCGATGCGCTCGATGACGTACTGCGGGGACAGCGTCCCGTCCTCGGGCCACTCGTAGCCGGCCGGGTAGTCGTCGCGCCAGGCGCTCGCCTGGGTCCACCAGTCCTTCAGATCCGGCTTCGCGGACTTGTCGGTCTCGGCGCGGACGGCCTCGATCAGCTCGGTGATGATCTCCGCGCAGTCGCCGACGATCGGCACGTCCGCCTTGCGGTTCTTGGAGATCTCGGCCGGGTCGATGTCGGCATGGACGATGGCGGCGTCCGGCGCGAACGAGGACAGCTGCCCGGTGACACGGTCGTCGAAGCGGGCGCCGAGGGCGATCAGCAGATCCGACCGCTGCATCGCGGCGACCGCGGCGACCGAACCGTGCATCCCCGGCATGCCGAGGTGCTGCGGGTGCGAGTCGGGGAACGCGCCGCGGGCCATCAGCGTGGTGACGACCGGGATCCCGGTCAGCTCGGCCAGTTCCATCAGCTGGCGCGAGGCGTCGGCCTTGACGACGCCGCCGCCGACGTAGAGGACCGGGCGCCGCGACTTGCTGATCAGCCGCGCGGCTTCGCGGACCTGCTTGCCGTGCGGGCGCAGCGTGGGCCGGTACCCCGGCAGGCGCAGCTCGGTCGGCCAGGAGAAGGAGGTCATCTCCTGCAGGACGTCCTTGGGGATGTCCACCAGGACCGGGCCGGGACGGCCGGTCGAGGCGAGGTGGAAGGCCTCGGCGATGGTGCGCGGGATGTCCGCCGGGTCGGTGACCAGGAAGTTGTGCTTGGTGATCGGCATCGTGATGCCGCAGATGTCGGCTTCCTGGAAGGCGTCCGTGCCGATCAGCGCGCGGGACTGCTGACCGGTGATGGCGACCACCGGGACCGAGTCCATGTTCGCGTCGGCCAGCGGGGTGACCAGGTTGGTCGCGCCGGGACCCGACGTGGCCATGCACACACCGACCTTGCCGGTCGCCTGCGCGTAGCCGGTGGCGGCGTGGCCGGCGCCCTGTTCGTGACGGACCAGGACGTGGCGGACCTTCGTCGAGTCGAGCAACGGGTCGTACGCCGGGAGAATGGTGCCGCCGGGAATACCGAACACGACTTCCGCGCCCACCGCCTCGAGCGAGCGGACGAGCGACTGCGCGCCCGTGACCCGCACCGGGGTCCCGGCCGGCGGCGCCGGCTTGGGACGAGCTCCAGGGGTGTTCGCTTCTGCTCGCGAGGTGGCACTAGTCATCGCTTGTTTGCCTCGTCTTGTCTAGTCACTCGTTCGGGTATTCATTGCTGGTTCGGCGATTGAAATTGTTCCAGGCAACAAAAAACCCCCGCCGACCGGAGTGGTCGCACGAGGGTCGCGCGTCGACGCAGCGGAGACTTCCCTAAGCGTCGACGCGCTTGGGAAGTACGAGGCCGGTCTGCGTTGTCACGAGAGTGAAGCTAGTCGGTCGCCGTCAAGAGTGTCAACTCTGCGGGACGGCGATTCCGCATGCTGGACACCTTCGGCGCGTGGCGCGACCCGCGTTCGAGGCCCGGAAGACGGCGGTGCACCATCTTTGACGTGGCAGAAGAAAAGCAGCAGGAACAGGCGAACGAGGCTCCCAAAGCCGTCTTCAAGATTCCGAACACGGCGTTGCTGGCGATCGCTTTCCTCGTCATCTGTGTGACGCCTGTCGCGTTCGGCGACGTGCCGTATCTCCAATGGCTCTACCTCTTCCCGATCGCACTGGCCGTGTTCGTCATCCGGACCCGCACGACGGCGACGTCCCAGGGACTGGAAGTCCGCACGATGTTCGGGCGCCGGGACCTGCCGTGGGCCTCGCTCAAGGGCCTCGCCATCACCGACAAGGCGAAGGTGCAGGCGGTGCTGAAGGACGAGTCCAAGATCGCCCTCCCCGCCGTGCGCACCCGCCACCTGCCGGTGATCTCGCTGGTCAGCGCGGGCCACATGGCCGACCCCTCCGGGCTGACGGACGACATCGACAAGCCCGCGGAGAAGGCTCCGGAAAAGGACGAGGCCCCCGGGGAGTAGGATTGGTAGGACCAGTTTGGCGCCCGTTCGCCCTGGTCCCCATCCCGAACCTTGGAGTAAGCCGTGCCTCAACTCCGTTCCCGGACCACCACCCACGGCCGCAACGCGGCGGGCGCCCGCTCGCTCTGGCGCGCCACGGGAATGACCGACAGCGACTTCGGCAAGCCGATCGTCGCCATCGCGAACTCCTACACCCAGTTCGTGCCGGGGCACGTGCACCTCAAGGACCTCGGCGAGATCGTCGCGGGCGCGGTGAAGGAGGCGGGCGGGGTCGCCCGCGAGTTCCACACGATCGCCGTCGACGACGGGATCGCCATGGGCCACAGCGGAATGCTGTACTCGCTGCCCTCGCGCGAGATCATCGCCGACTCGGTCGAATACATGGTGAACGCGCACCAGGCCGACGCGCTGGTCTGCATCTCCAACTGCGACAAGATCACCCCTGGCATGCTGAACGCCGCCATGCGGCTGAACATCCCGGTGGTGTTCGTCTCCGGTGGGCCGATGGAGGCCGGGAAGGCCGTGGTCGTCGGCGGGGTCGCGCAGGCGCCGACCGACCTGATCACCGCGATCGCCGCGTCGGCCAGCCCCGACGTCGACGAGGACGGGCTGTCCATTGTGGAGCGCTCGGCCTGCCCGACCTGCGGTTCGTGCTCGGGCATGTTCACCGCGAACTCGATGAACTGCCTCACCGAGGCGCTCGGGCTGTCCCTGCCGGGCAACGGCTCCACCCTCGCGACGCACGCGGCGCGCAAGGCGCTGTTCGAGGACGCCGGGCGCACGGTCGTCGAGCTGTGCAAGCGCTGGTATGAGCAGGACGACGAGTCCGCGCTCCCGCGCTCGATCGCGTCGAAGAAGGCCTTCGAGAACGCTATGGCCCTCGACATGGCGATGGGCGGTTCGACCAACACGGTGCTGCACATCCTCGCCGCCGCGCAGGAGGGCGAGGTCGACTTCACCATCGACGACATCGACGCCATCGGCCGCCGCGTGCCGTGCCTGTCGAAGGTCGCGCCGAACTCGGACTACCACATGGAGGACGTCCACCGCGCCGGCGGAATCCCGGCCATCCTGGGCGAGCTGTACCGCGGCGGGCTGCTGAACACCGACGTCCACTCCGTGCACTCGCCGGACCTGGAGTCGTGGCTGTCCACTTGGGACATCCGCGCGAAGGAGCCGTCGGAGCGGGCGGTAGAGCTCTTCCACGCCGCGCCGGGCGGGGTGCGCACCACCGAGGCGTTCTCGACCGAAAACCGCTGGTCCTCTTTGGACACCGATGCCTCCGGCGGCTGTATCCACGACGTCGAGCACGCCTACACCAAGGACGGCGGGCTCGCGATCCTGCGCGGCAACCTCGCCGAGAACGGCGCCGTCATCAAGTCGGCGGGTATCGACGAGGACCTCTGGCACTTCGAGGGCCCGGCCCGGGTGCTGGAAAGCCAGGAGGAGGCGGTTTCGGCCATCCTCAAGAAGGAGATCCAGCCCGGTGAGGTGCTGGTGATCCGCTACGAGGGCCCGGCGGGCGGCCCGGGGATGCAGGAGATGCTGCACCCGACGGCGTTCCTCAAGGGCTCGGGTCTCGGCAAGAAGTGCGCGCTGATCACCGACGGCCGGTTCTCCGGCGGTTCCTCGGGCATCTCGGTCGGGCACATCTCGCCCGAGGCCGCCGCGGGCGGGGCGATCGGCCTGGTCCAGAACGGCGACCGGATCCTGCTCGACGTCCACGAGCGTCGCCTCGAACTGCTCGTCGACGCCGACGTGCTGGCCGAGCGCCGCGCGAAGATGGAGGCGAGCGAGCGGCCCTGGCAGCCGGTCTCGCGGGAGCGGCCGATCACGGCCGCGCTGCGGGCCTACGCGCGGATGGCGACTTCGGCCGACACCGGCGCGGTGCGGGACCCGAACAAGTAGGGGTCACCTCTCCCCCAAGTGTCATGAAAGGGTCGTTCAGGACGAAAAAAGTACTGAAACACCCAATCAAAAAAAACACCCCCCCGG
>NZ_JBFBGL010000130.1:0-7632 GCF_040684635.1 Amycolatopsis sp. NPDC089917
TCGACAGATCAGTACGCTACCAACGACTGACCAAACAGAAACTGTTCACGAAGTCCTGAAACACATCTGTTCACGAAGTCCTGAAACATGACATGACGTTCTAACGTCACTTACCACTCACGACCACCCCGACCCACCACGCCACCGCCGCGCTTCTCTCCTGCGTTCCGTGAAGGCCTCCTTGAGGGACTCTGGGTCCCTCAAGGAGGCCTTCACGGACTAGCTTGCGATGGATCCGCTCGCGCTCACAGCATCGCGTTCACCCCGGTCAGATCGCGGCCGATCAGCAGCTTCTGCACCTGGCTGGTGCCTTCGTACAGGGTCAGCACGCGGGCGTCGCGCAGGTACTTGCCGACCGGGAACTCGTCGATGAACCCGTAGCCGCCGAAGACCTGGAGGCAGTTGTTGCTGACCCGCACCGCGGCCTCGCTCGCGTGGTACTTCGCGATGGACGCGTCGGTCGCGTAATCCTTCGGCGAGACACCGGAATCGGCGATCCGCGCGACGTGATGGGTGAGCAGCCGGGCGGCCCGGACGTCCACCGCGGACTCGGCGAGCAGTTCCTGCACCAGCTGGAACGACGCGATCGGGCGGCCGAACTGGGTGCGTTCGGTGGAGTACCGCACGGCGGCGTCGACGGCTGCCTGCGCGAGTCCGACGGCGCCGGCCGCGACCGAGACCCGGCCGCGGGACAGCGCGCCCAGCGCGATGCCCAGACCGCGGTCCACCTCGCCCAGCCGGGCCGAGTCGGGCACGCGCACGCCGTCGAAGGTCAGCTCGGCGGTCGCCTGGCCGCGCAGGCCGAGTTTGCCGTGGATCTCCCGCGCGGTCAGGCCCGGCGTGTCGGTCGGCACCAGGAACGCGGTGAGGCCGCGCTCGCTCGTGCGGGCGAACGTCAACGCCACCTGCGCCCAGGTTCCGTTGGTGATGAACATCTTTCCGCCGTCGAGGATCCAGTCGCCGCCGTCGCGCGTGGCGCGGGTGCTGACCGACGCGGCGTCGGAGCCGGTGCCCGGCTCGGTGAGGGCGAAGCAGCCGAGAGCGTCACCGCTGACGAGGCGGGGCAGCCACTGCGCCCGCTGTTCGTCCGTCCCGTGCGTCACGATGGTCTTGGTGACCAGGCCGAGAGACACCGAGACGATCCCGCGCACCGCCGAGTCGCCGCGCCCGAGTTCCTCGGTCACCAGGACGTAGGACAGCATGTCCGCGTCCACCCCGCCGTAGGTCTCGGGGACCATCAGGCCGAGGAAACCCAATTCCCCCAGGCGTTTCACGATGCCGCGATCGACCTGTTCGGCGCGATCCCACTCCGCCGCGTGCGGGACGATCTCGTCGTCGACGAACCGCGCGGCCATGGCGCGGATGTCGCGTTGTGTCTCGGTCAGGCCGAAATCCGGTGAAATCACGGTGCTTCCTTCTCCAGCGGGTAGGCGGGCGCGGTCAAGGGCAGGCCGAGTTCGGCGCGTTCCCGCAGCCAGCGTGTCGGCCGGTAGCGCGGGTCGCCGGTGCTCTCGTGCAGCCGGTTCTGGAGTTCGAGCAGGCGGTCGGCGCCGACGCGATCGCCCCAGGCGAGCGGTCCGGCCGGGTAGCCGAGCGCCGCCGTGACGGCCAGGTCGATGTCCTCCGGGGTGGCCAGCGAACGTTCCGCGATCGACGCGGCGACCGAGACGATCGACGCGAGCAGGCGCTGGGCGACCGAACCGGCGCCGTCCCGCACCACCGAGACCGACTCGGCGCCCAAGGCACCGACGGCCGCACGGACCGCGTCCGGATCCGACGCCGGGGTCACGGCCAGCACCCGGCGACGAGTGGTCAGCGACAGCGGATCGACGCCGAACGTGCGAGACGCGGGCAGCCCGTGCGCGGCGATCGCCGCCGAAACCGTGGTGCCCCAGGTCGGTACCAGCACGACGGCTTCGGGAGTGAGCTCGTCCGGCGCCTTCGGCAAAGCCGCGCGCAGGGCATCGGCGTCCGGCCCCGATCCGGCGATCCACAAAGGACACTCGACGCCGATGACCGGTTCTTCCTGGCTGACTTCGGCGCCGGGGCGGTGGTCGTAGAACCCGCGCCCGCTCTTGCGGCCGAACAGTCCGGCGGCCACCCGGTTCGGGGTGAGGAACGACGGCCGCAGCCGGTCGGAATGCCGGAACCCGGTCCAGATC
Organism: Amycolatopsis sp. NPDC089917; assembly: GCF_040684635.1. Lineage (NCBI taxonomy): Bacteria > Bacillati > Actinomycetota > Actinomycetes > Pseudonocardiales > Pseudonocardiaceae > Amycolatopsis > Amycolatopsis sp. NPDC089917. The sequence goes on from NZ_JBFBGL010000130.1 coordinate 2,163, forward strand.
GAGTCGATGACGGCGGCCGTCACATCGAGCCCGGTCAGATCCATCAGCTCGAACGGGCCCATCCGCAGGCCGAGCACGTCGCGGGCGATCCGGTCGATCACCACGGGCTCGGCGACCGAGTCCTCCAGCAGCGCGAACGCCTCGGTGACCAGACCGCGCCCCGCGTGGTTGACCAGGAAACCGGGAGTGTCGGCGACCGTCACAGCGCGGTGTCCGGAGGCGCGTACCAGCTCCGCCAGCACGCCCGGGATGTCGGAGCGAGTGGCCGCCCCCGGGACCACCTCGACGATCTTCATCAACGGCACCGGGTTGAAGAAGTGCAACCCGGCCAGCCGCGACGGGTCGGCCAGCGTCGCGGCGATCCGGGTGACCGGCAGCGAAGACGTGTTCGTCGCGAAGATCGTCGTGGACGGCAGTACCGCCTCCAGTCCGGTGAACAGCTCGGCCTTGGTGTCCAGATCCTCGCGGACCGCCTCGATCACCAGATCGACGTCGTCACCCGGCGCCGCGACCGCGTCCAAGGGCACGAGCCTGGAGCGGACCGCGCCCGCCTCCGGTTCCGTCAGGCGTCCCTTGACGACCGCGCGATCGAGCAGCCGCCCGATGAAGCCGATCGCCTCGCCGACCGCCTCGCGCCGCGCGTCGGCGAGCTCGACGGTGTGCCCGGCGGTCGCCGCCCACTGCGCGATACCCCGGCCCATCACGCCGGTTCCGATGACTCTGATCCGCATGTTCACTCCTCAGCGCAGGTAGACGCGACCGGGGTCGACTTCTTCGCGCAGCCGCCGGAGTTCGGCGGCCGCGGGCGGTTCGATGGTGGCCAGGTCTCCGGCGATCTCCAGCGGCCAGCCGGTGGCCGCACGCACCTGATCGGCCGTCACGCCCGGATGGACCGCGACCAGCCGCAGTGGTTCGCCCACTCCCTGCCGCGCGAGGATACCGAGTTCGGTGATCACCCTGGTGACGCCCGCGCCCAGCGGCCGGATGCCGTCGGCCAGCGCGCGATCGGGTCCTGGTGAGGTACAGAAATCCAATTGGTCCACAAAGGACCGGGGGTCGTGACGGCGCATGACGACGAAGACCTCACCGGAGTTCGCCATCACCTCCATCGCGCCTCCCGGGCCCGGCAGGCGCACCGCGGGTTCGGCCCAGTCGCCGATCACCGACGAGTTCAGGTTCCCCCACCGGTCGATCTGCGCGGCACCGAGGAATCCGACGTCGATGTGCCCGCCCTGCAACACGTTCCCGAAGAGCGCGGGCATCGACAGCACCGCTTCCGCGCCGGTGATCAGCACGGCGTCGGCGATGGTCTCCGGCAGATGCGAAGGATGCGCGCCGCAGACCCCGGACTCGTAGACGATCTCCAGGTCCGGCGCGACCGTGAGATGGGCCAGCGACGCGGCCAGCGTCGGGAGGCCGATCCCGGCGAACACGGTGCGTTTCCCGGCCAGCTCCCGGGACGCCACCACCGAGAGCAGCTCGGACGAGGTGGTGTCCTTTGTGGACGTCATCGTGCGTTCTCCCGTCGCTTCCCGTAGTTCACCGGCAGGCTCAGCGCGTCGTCGACGGCGAGGCCCGCCCAATAGCGCTCCCCCAGTTTCGCCACGTATTCCTGGTGATCCCGCGTGCCGAGCACCCATTCCGCCAGCCAGGCTCGCAGGCGCTCGGGGTCCGCGCTGATCGCCGACCAGCCGCGGTAGAACGCGTTGTCACGGTCGTAGTAGCCCTGCGCGAACGACGGATGCGCGCCACGCGGGCAGGCGACCACCGCGTCGACCGCGTGCGAAGGGATGAGCGTGCGGTTGGGATCGCGGCGGATGACCTCGTCGTCCACGATCTCCTCGACCACCACCACGGCCTTCTTCGCCGCGTACACGGCTTCGGCCTGGATCCCGGTCAGGCCCCAGACCTGGGTGTTGCCCGACCGGTCCGCGCGCTGGGCGTGGACGATCGTCACATCCGGGTTGACCGGCGGCACCACGTAGACCTGCTCGCCGCCGTCGTAGGGCGAGCGCACCTTGCGGAGGCCGGGGTTGACCGACGGCAGATCGCTGCCCGCGAACGAGCGCACCGGGTAGAACGGCAGCCGCTGCGCGCCGGCCAGGTAGCGGCCGATCATCCCGTAGTGGCTGTACTCCTCGAACTCCAGCGGTTCGGGGTCGGCGCGTTCGATCCGCCGCCGCAGTTCGCCGAGCGAGCCCGCCGAGGAGTTGCCGACGAACGACGACACCAGCTTCCGGACGCAGCCGCCCGCGAGCATCTGGTCCACGACGATGTCCGCGGTCATCCGGACCACGGTGAGGTCGCGGCGGCCCTGCCGGATGATCTCGTGCCCGGCCGCGGTCGGGATCAGATGCGTGAACCCCTCGAGGGCGACGGTGTCGCCGTCGTGCACGAAGGCGGCGATGGCCTCGGCCATCGTGGTGGTCTTGTCGGTCACAGGTTCACCGTGCCAGGCGGCATTGTGCAGAGTCCAATACCGAATTAAGGTCAGATTGATATCGAACACTGAATAATCGAGGTGCGACATGGAGTTCCGTCATCTGAACGCCTTCCTGGCGGTGGCCGAGGAACTGCACTTCGGCCGCGCGGCGAAGCGTCTGCAGATGGCCCAGCCGCCGCTGAGCCAGCAGATCCGCCAGCTCGAACGCGAGCTCGGGGTCGCCCTGTTCGAACGCAACACCCGGTCGGTGCGCCTCACCAGCGCGGGTGAGTCCTTCCTCGCGCCGGCCCGCACCGTGCTCGACGACCTCGACCTGGCCACCCGGGCCGCGAAGGCGGCGGGCCGCGGCGAGTTCGGCCGGGTGACCGTCGGTTTCGCCGGGGCTTCGAGTCACGAGTCGCTGCCGCTGCTGACCAGGGCGGTCCGGGCCGCGCACCCCGGGCTCGAACTGGTGATGCGCGGCCAGACCTACGCCAACGTGGCGCTGGACCGCGTCGCGGACGGCTCGCTCGACCTCGGCTTCGTCCGCCTCCCGGTCACCCAGCCGGGTGTGCGGGCCAGGGTGATCGACGAGGAGGAGCTGATCTGCGCACTGCCGTCGGATCACCGCCTGGCCGGGCACGAGCGCATCCCCATCGAGGAGCTGGCCTCCGAGGTGTTCGTCAGCTTCCCCGCGAACGCGGGCTCCACGGTCCGCGAGGCCACCGTCAAGGCCTGCGCCGAGGGCGGCTTCACCCCGAAAGTGGTCCAGGAGGCGCCGGACTCGTACACGATCCTGGCTCTCGTCGCGGCAGGCGTCGGCGTGACCCTGACCTTGACCTCCTGCCAGCACATCCAGCAGACCGGGCTGGTCTACCGGCGTCTCGCCGGGAAGGCGATGCGCCTGCACGCGGCTTTGGCCTGGCGGGCCGACAACCCGTCCGCCGCGCTGCGGACCGTGCTCGCGGTCGCCCAGAAGGCGCTGCCCACACCCGCGTCCAGCGGCGATTGATACGCCACGGCACTTACTGACTGGCCCATTCAGTATTGGACGTGTCTCGGTGACGGCTGGCAGGGTTCCGGCCAGAACAGGGACGTTGGCGCCGGGGGTCGCCGTGCCCGGGAACAACGGCGATCCAAGGAGACGGTATGGGTGCGGCGAATGCGACCGCGAAACGCGCGGGAATCGGGGCGTTCATCGGCTCGACCATCGAGTGGTTCGACTTCTACATCTACGGCACCGCCTCCGCGCTGGTGTTCGACAAGGTCTTCTTCCCCGAACTCGACGGAGCGCTCGGCACCCTGGTCGCGTTCGCGACCTTCTGGGTCGGCTTCCTCGCCCGGCCGCTCGGCGGCGTCATCTTCGGGCACATCGGCGACCGTCTCGGCCGCAAGAAGACACTGGTCATCACGCTCTTGCTGATGGGCATCTCGACCACCCTGATCGGGGTGCTGCCCGGCTACGCGACCATCGGGATCGCCGCGCCGATCCTGCTCGTGGTGATCCGGATGGTCCAGGGCATCGGGCTCGGCGGCGAATGGGGCGGTTCCGTGCTCATCGCCTCCGAGCACGCGCCCAAGGGGAAATCGATCCTCTACGGCGCCTTCGCGCAACAGGGTTCGCCGGTGGGCAACACGCTGAGCACGGTCAGCTTCCTCGCCATCAGCCAGCTGCCGGACTCGGCGTTCGTCAGCTGGGGCTGGCGCGTCCCGTTCCTCGCCTCCGCGCTACTGGTCGTGGTCGGGCTGTTCATCCGCCTGAAGGTCACCGAATCCCCTGCCATGGCGGGGCTGATCGAGGCCAAGAAGGTCGCCAAGCTGCCGCTGACCGAGGTGCTCCGCAACCACCCGATGCTGATCGTGCTCGGCATCGGCGCCTGCACCATCGGCCTGTCCGCCACCTATTTCAAGTCCACCTTCGCGCTTTCCTGGGCGACGTCGGACATCGGTTTCAGCCGCAGCTCGTTCCTCACGATCATCCTGGTCGCCAACATCACCCAGATCCTGGTGCAGCCGTGGGGCGCGGTGATCGTCACGAAGATGACCAGCTGGCGCCGCGCGGTGTCGGTGATGCTGCTGCCCGAACTGGTGCTGATGCCGCTGATGTTCCTGCTGATCAGCACCGGCGACTACGCCTCGGCGATGGCGGGCGTCGTGATCGCCACGATCCCGCACTGCCTTTACTACGCGGCGCTCGCGGGCATGCTGGCCAGCCGGTTCCCCGCGCACGTGCGCTACACCGGGATCTCGCTGTGCTACCAGCTGTGCGGCACGCTGCTCGGCGGCACGACACCGATCGTGGGCCAGTTCCTGCTCAACCTCACCGGTTCGATCACCGCCGTGATCGTGTTCGCGGTCTTCCAGGTCCTGCTGACCCTCGGCTGCATGCTGGCGCTGCTGAAGCGGCCCAACTACGACGAGCGCGCCGAAGAGCAGGCACCCGCCGCGGCGGCGGTGGCGCGATGATCACCGCGAACGGCATCGAAGAGATCCAGGCGCTGGCAGGACGCGATCTCGGCACGTCGGCCTGGCGAACGGTGACGCAGGACCTCATCGACAAGTTCGCCGAGGTTTCCGGTGACGGCCAATGGATCCACACCGATCCGGTGCGCGCCGCGGCGGGGCCGTTCGGCGGCACGATCGCCCACGGCTACATGACGCTCAGCTGGGGCATCCCGATGTTCGCCGAACTGCTGCGCGTCACCGGCGTCGGCATGGCGCTGAACTACGGGCTCAACAAGGTCCGGTTCCCCGCGCCGGTCCCGGTCGGCGGCCGGGTGCGGCTGCACGCGTCCGTGCTGGAGGTGACGGCGGTGCCGCGGGACGGCGTGCAGATGGTGCGCGCCTTCACCTTCGAGCTCGAAGGTTCGCGGAAACCGGCTTGTGCGGCGGAATCGGTGACGCGCTACTACCTGTGACGCGGTCGTGAGTGACGGTCAGCGGGCGCGACGGAGGCCCGGAAGCGTCGGGCCAGGCCCCAAGGGGGGCCCATAATTGACCCCACAGGGGGTGGGGCGACCCCCCCCCCCCCCCGGGGGGGGGGAAACA
>NZ_JBFBGL010000131.1:0-7525 GCF_040684635.1 Amycolatopsis sp. NPDC089917
CCTGGTCCATCGACGACGGCGTCACGCGGCACGCCGTCGAATCCGAGGAACCGGAAGAATCCGTGATCGAGGTCGGCTACGAGATCACACCCGGCCCACGCGGTTCAGCAGGTGCAGCTGCTTTCGAAGGTGATGCTGTTCCCGTCCTCCAGACCCGCGCTCCCGGTGAACCGGATCTCGAACTCGCCGGGTTCGGTCAGGACGATCTTCGGGCTGGTCGCGGCGCCGTCGGCGCCGGTCTTCGCCGTCGCCGTCTCGGCTCCGCCCTCGAAGACCAGCACGTTCTTCGGCCGTGCCGCGCGGACGAAGAAGTTCACCGGGACGTCCGCCGCGGGCTGGCCGTTCTCCCCGACCACGCGCACCACGAACGGCTGCCCGGGCGTCTTCGTCGACAGCCGCTGCCCGTTTCCGGACAGGATCGCGAGCGTCCGCACCCCGGCCGCCCAGGTGTTGGACAGCCCGGGCAGCGAGCAGACCTCCTGATAGAGCCGCGCTCCGGCGGTCGGCGCCTCCGCGGTCAGGCAGCGCGCGGTCGCCACGTTCGCCAGCAGCACCAGTCCGGGAAGCCCGGCGTTGCGGCGCCACTGCTGGTAGCGGTCCTTGCCGTCGCACGCCACGAGTTTGACGCCGACCCCGTCCACCGGGCTGATCGCGGCCAGGCACTGTCCACTCGGGACGTGTTTGTACGAGAGCGCCGCCTTGTCGTACACCCACCGCGCGCCGGCGTCCTTCGCGTCGGCGAGAGTGAGCTTGCCGTCGGCCGCGGACAGGGAGATGTTCCCGCCCCCGTCGGCGAGGTAGACCGGGCTCCCGGCGGGTTGCGCGGAGGCGGGTGACACGAGCAGCGCCATCGGGAGCATCGCGAAGAACAGCACGACCTTGCGCAAACCGGACCCCGATCCTGTCGGCGTGGATGTCCTTCGAGCTAACCGCCCGCGACACCCGCCGCCAACCGGCACCACACGATCGGGTTCAGAGCCGTCCGGCCGCCTTCAGCGCGAGATAGCGGTCGGCCAGCCGCGGTGGCAGGTCCTCGGGCACGGCGTCGACGACCTCGACCCCGTGCCGCGCCAGCCGCGCGGTGACCTGACGCCGTTCGGCCAGCACCCGCTCGGCCGCGGCCGCGTCGTAGACGGCTTCCGCGTCACCGCGCCCCGCCGCCATCTCGGCGACCCGCGGATCGGCCACCGAGGCGATCATCAGCTGATGCCGCGAGGTCAGCTTGGACAGCACCGGGAACAGGCCTTCTTCCAGGGGCGCCGCGTCCAGCCCGGTCAGCAGGACGACCAGCGCGCGCCGCCGCGTCCGCCGCAGCACCTCGGAGATCATCCCCCGCGCGTCGGTCTCGACCAGCGACGGTTCGAGCGGCGCCATCGCGTTCACCAAGGAGGGCAACAGATCCGACGATCCCTGCACCGCGGCGTGGACCTGACGGTCGTAGGCGAGAAGGTCGACGCGGTCACCCGCCCGGGCGGCGAGCACGGCCAGCAGCAGGGCCGCGTCCATCGCCGCGTCGAACCGCGGCGCGTCGCCGACCCGGCCCGCCGAAACCCGGCCGGTGTCGAGCACCAGCACCACGTGCCGGTCGCGTTCGGGTCGCCAGGTCCGCACCATGACGTCGGACGCGCGCGCCGAAGCCCGCCAGTCAATCGACCGGACGTCGTCGCCGATCACGTACTCGCGCAGGGAGTCGAATTCCGTGCCCTGGCCCCGGGTCAGCACCGCGTTGCGGCCGTCGAGCTGCTGCAGCCGCGCCAGCCGCGACGGCAGATGCTTGCGGCTGTGGAACGGCGGCAGCACTCGCACGGTCCACGGCACCTCGTGTGAACCCTGCCGCGCCGCGAGCCCCAGCGGTCCGGTCGACCGGACGGTGACCCGGACGGCCGTCCGGTCCCCGCGCCGGGTGGGCAGGAGCCGGGTGGTCACGACACGCCTTTCGCCCGCGGGCAAGGTCAAGCGGTGCCTGTCGTCCGCGCCGGCGCTGGGCGGCCACGCGTCCCGGAGCCACGCGCGCACCGGACGGCCACCGGGATTCGCGACGGTCAGCGTGACCTCGCAGCCCTCCCCCAGCCGCACGGACGTCGCGCCGGACCGCGCGAACGCCAGCCGCCGCACACTCCCGGCGAGCACGAGATCCAGCACCACCAGCAGGAACAGCACCGCGGCAGCCAGCCCGATCCCGGCCCACGAGGGCAGCAGGAAGCCGACCACCGGCGCCGCGAGGAGCGCCAGCAGCCCGAGCCGCCCGGTGACGGCCATCAGCGTGGAACGGGCACGGACGCGAGGACGCGATCCAGCACACCGTCGGCGGTCGCGCCTTCGAGTTCGGCCTCGGGCCGCAGGTCGAGCCGGTGCCGCAAAGACGGCCGTGCCAGGGCTTTGACGTCGTCCGGCGTGGCGTAGTCGCGACCCGCGAGCCACGCCCACGCCCGTGTCGCGGCCAGCAGCGCCGTCGCGCCACGCGGCGAGACACCGAGGCGCACGGACGGCAGCGCCCGCGTCGCCCGGCAGACGTCGACGATGTAGGCGAGCACCTCCGGACGCACGGTGACCCCGGCGACCGCCCGCCGCGCGGCGTCGAGCTGAGCGGCTCCGGCGACCGGCTGGATCCCGGCGGCGGCGAGGTCCCGCGGGTCGAAACCCTGGGAGTGCCGGGAAAGGATGCCGAATTCGTCCTCACGGGACGGCATCGGCATGGTCAGCTTCAACAGGAACCGGTCCAGCTGCGCCTCGGGAAGGGGGTACGTGCCTTCGTATTCGACCGGGTTCTGCGTCGCGATGACGATGAACGGGTCGGGCAGCGGCCGCGTCTTGCCGTCGCTGGAGACCTGCCGCTCCTCCATCGCCTCCAGCAGCGACGACTGCGTTTTCGGCGGGGTGCGGTTGATCTCGTCCGCCAGCAGGAGGTTCGTGAACACCGGGCCCTCGCGGAAGGAGAACTCGCCGCTGTGCGCGTCGTAGACGATCGAGCCGGTGATGTCGCCCGGCATGAGGTCCGGGGTGAACTGCACCCGGGTCGTCTCCAGGTCCAACGCGGCGGCCAAAGCCCGCACCAGCAACGTCTTCGCCACGCCCGGGACGCCTTCGAGCAGCACGTGTCCCCGGCACAGCAACGCGATGATGAGCCCGGTGACGGCCGCGTCGTTGCCCACCACGGCCTTCCCGACCTCAGCGCGCAGCGCGATCAGCGCCGCCCGCGCTTCGGCCGCACCGTCCACCCTGGACTGCCCGGTCTGTTCGGTACTCAAGACCGCTCCACCTCTCGTTCCACGACGTCGAGTCCGTCCGCCAGCCGCACCAGCGCGGCGTCATCGGCGGGCGGGTCCCCGTACAACAGCGCGCCGATCTCGGCGGGCGCCCGGCCGGTCCGTCCCGCGACGGACTCCACCAGGGCGGCGGGTTCGGCGTCGCGGGTCAGCCCCAGCAACGGCCGGAGCCGCGCGCGGGCCGCCTCACGCAGGGTCTCCCCGGCGTGCGCGGCGGCCTTCGCCTTGCGATACAACCGTGCCCGTCCCTCGGTGGCTTCGGCCGCGCGCACCACGACCGGGATCGGCTCGGTCACCACCGGCCCCAGCCGCCGAGAGCGCCACAGCGCCAGCAGCAGCACCGCGACCCCGGCCTGCAGGGCCGCGTACGACCAGCCCGCCGGGATCAGTTCGGACAGCGGCTTCTTCTCGTTCTCCAGCGACGGGTCGGCGGGCGTCGGCAGGTACCAGACCAGCCGCTCCTGCTTGCCGAGCAACCGCATCGCGAGCGCCGCGTTGCCTTCGTCGGCCAGCCACTCGTTGGTCAGCGGCTCGGGGGCGCCGAGCACGGTGACCGTCCCTTGTGGACCGGGCACTTCGAGGAACGAGCCGCCGTAGCATTCCCGCGCCCTGGGCTGCGTGGCCGCGTACTTCAGGCCGCCCATCGTCGCGCTCCCGGCGGCGACGGCGTCCTCGACCTGGCAGTCGGGGGCGCGGGTCTCGGTTTCGAGCTGACCGTTCACCCGCACGCCGGGGAGGACTTCGTCGACCGTGCCCGCACTGGGCCGCACCAGCACGACGTTCTCGGCGTCCCGCCGAATCTGCGTGAAGGTGCTCTTGGGCACGTAGGCGGGCTGGGTGATCAGCACGCTCGCGCCCGCCGCCGCGCCCTTGAGCTCGGCCGCCGTGTGCACTGTGGTGATCTTGACGCCTTCCCGTTCCAGCAAGGTCGCCAGCGCGCGGCCGCCGCCGGGCTCGTAGGAACCGGGTTCGAGGGAGCCGGTGGTCTGCTCGCCCTGGACGAGGACGAGCAGCGTCCCGGTCAGCACGATCAGGAGGACGACCGCGAGCGGGAGCTGCACCCCGCGCCAGATCCGGCGGGCGTCGGGCGAAACCGAGGTCATCCGGCCGCCAGCGCGACGGGCCGGGCACGGCGGCAGCGTTCGTCCAATTCGGACAGTGAGCGATAGCCGGCTTCGGTGGCCGGGATCCCGCCGTAGTGGACGTCGTCGAACAGCCGGGCGCCCGCGCGCAGCGGGACGGCGACGTCGGGAAGCAGCCGTCCGGCTTCGACGGCGGCCTCGTCGGCGGTGCGGCCGGACTTCTCGTCCAGCAGCGCCCGCTCCTCCAGGGACCGCACCACGGCACGGAAGATCTCACGGACGGCGTCGTCGAAGTCGCCCCGCGACGCCGCCTCCTCGGCCGCCTTCCGGTGTTCGCCGGAAGGCTTGCGCTGCCCCGCGAACACGGCCCGCCCGCTCTTGGCCGACGTCGCCAGCGGACCGGACCGCACGCGGATCACCACCACCAGCACGATCACCACGACGGCCAGCAGCAGCACGGCGAAGATCCCGCCGGGCACCGCGCTGTCGACGGTGTCGAGGAAGCTCAGCAGCTTTTCGAGCACCCAGCTGAACGCCTCGGACAGCCAGCTCGGTTTCGCGTTCTGGTAGGCCGATCCCGAGAGCTCCTCGGCCGCGCGCAGCCGGGCGGTGTCCCGGTCGATGTCGACCGGGACGTCGGTGAGGAAGCGCGTCACCATGCCTGCGGCGGGGGCGGCGGCGTGATCCCGGCCGCGCGGGCCAGTTCGATGTCCATGCCCTCGCGGCGCATCCGCTGGTCGATGTAGAGGATCACGGTCACCAGCGCGGTGAACGGGCCGACGATCGTCTGCGCGATCACCGTGCCCACCGACTGCAGGATCAGGTCACCGGTCGAGGGAACGTACATCTGGTCCAGATTGCCGAAAATGGACAAGAAGGCGCTGAAGCTGAACGGCAGCGTGATGATCGACGCCAGGAACGACGAGATCACGTACGCCAGCAGCAGGATCCCGAACACCCGCCAGAACATGCCGGAGACCAGCTTCACCGACCGGCGGAACGCCTCCATCACGGTGCCGCGTTCGAGGATGAACGCCGGGCTGGCCAGCGCCCAGAAGGTGTAGGGGATGATCGCGGGCAGCAGGCAGAAGATCGCGCCGACCAGGATCGCCAGCGTGTAGAGCACGGTCAGGCCGAGCAGCGGCAGCAGCCGCGGCGTCGCCTCTTTCAGGGCTTCTTTGAAGGTGACCGGCTTGCCCAGCACGGCCTTGCCCATCAGGACGGTCAGGAATCCGGTGAGGATGGTCGTCCCGAGCAGGGTGGCGACGAGGGTGATGAACGACGTCGCCAGCGATCCGCCCAGGACGCCGAGCATCTGGTTCATCAGTTCCTGATCGGTGGCCGCCGGGCCGAGATCGCGGATCTGTTCGAGGTCACCGGTGGTGTCGACCAGCAGCAGCCCGACCAGGTTGAGGGCCGCGGTGAGCACGGCGGTGATCGCGGCGGCGCCGAAGACCATCCGCCAGTACTTGCGCATGGCCGTGACCGCGCCGTCGAGGATGTCGGTCAGGTTCAGCGGGCGCAGCGGGATGACCCCGGGCCTGCCGAGGCCGACCTTCCAGTTCGGGTACTGGTACTGCTGCTGCGGCGGCTGGTACGACGGCAGCGGAGGCGGCGGCGTCGCCCCGGACGGGGACTGCCACTGCTGCTCCGGCGCCGGTGGCGGCACTTCCCCCCGCGGCGGCGTCGGCGTGTCCGCCTGCGGCTGTGCCGGTGTGTCCGCCTGCGGCTTCGGCGTCTCGGTGCCTTCCGGCCCGGACGGTCCGCCGGTCTCCGTCATGCGACAGCCCCTTACCCGTTCATGTTGCTTACGCACACTCTTCCAGAGGGCCCGACACCCAGCCAGAGCTGGGGGGACGACACTGATGGGTGACCACTCGCCTCACCCTGGATACCCTCTGCAGCCAAGCAGTGGGAGTGGAGGCCGTTAGCTCGTTATGCTGAACATCGGACCGGGTACCCCCGGTTCGCCCCTAGAACCACCGGGACCGACTTGATGACGCAACCGCCCCACGGCCAGTGGCCGCCACGCGGCGCCGTCCAGCCACCGCCGGTGCACGGCCCGCCCCATCCCCAGTGGCAAGGCGCGCCGCACCACTTCCCGCCGCCGCCACCACGCCGGTCCGTGGGCGCGATCGTCGGCATCTGCCTCGGCGCGGTCGCCGTGCTGGTCCTCGGCCTGGTGGCGATCGTTTCACTCAATCGTGACGGCAAGGATCACGTAGCGAACGCGGGCTACAGCACCCTGCCGAGCCCGCCGCCGTCCGCGGAACTGACGCCGAGCGGGTCCGCGTCGCCCTCTTCCTCGTCGAACCCGTTCCCGACGTCGCCGACCAGGGCGCCGTCCTCGTCGAGCGGGCCGCAGAAAATCCTCAAGCTCGGCGACCACCCGATCCTCCAGGACCCGAACGCCGGCCTCCAGAACCGCGTCTGCAACCTCCCGCAGTGGCAGAGCAGCCAGCAGGCCGCCGAGGCGTTCTTCACCGCGGCGGGCAAATGCCTCGACAACGCCTGGGGCCCGTTCCTCGAGGCCTACAAGCTGCCGTTCATCCCGCCCGCCCTGCACTTCCCGACCGGGGCCAGCTTCGAAACCGAATGCGGCACGATCCAGGTGGGCATCGCGACGGCGGCGTACTACTGCGAGAACAACCTCTACGTGCCGTTCCGCGGTCTTCAGACCGACCAGTACGGCAACAACCCCGGCGTCTACCTGGCCCTTTTCGCGCACGAGTACGGGCATCACGTGCAGGAGGTCGCCGGGCTGATGGACGCGGCCTGGCAGAAGATCTACGACTCGGGCCAGAACAGCCCCGCCGGGCTGGAGATGTCGCGGCGCAAGGAACTGCAGGCGCAGTGCTTCTCCGGGATGTTCCTCGGCGCGCACGTCGACCAGGGCGGCACGGTCAGCCGGGACATGTACAACAAGGCCTGGAACGACCAGGAGACCCGGGGCGACAACACCTCGCGCAGCCAGGACCACGGGACGAACGCGCATTACGCGTCCTGGTGGCGGGCGGGCGCGAGCAACAACCGGATCGCCGACTGCAACACCTTCTCGGCCCCTTCGAGCGCCGTTTCCTGACGGTGTTATTGGGAGGTAAGGCAAAGGTGTCCCTGCCCGGGTGTCAAGTCCGTGAAGGCCTCCTTGAGGGACCCAGGGTCCCTCAAGGAGGCCTT
>NZ_JBFBGL010000132.1:0-7499 GCF_040684635.1 Amycolatopsis sp. NPDC089917
CCGTGGGGGGGTGCGTGGGGGTGTTTTGGGTCCCAACCCCTTTTTTTTGAATTTCTGTGGTCTCATCTGGGTCTCCCGCGACCCTGGGCGCCGCCGGAGGGAGCCGACGCCTCACAGGACGCGCCCCCACGCACAACACGCCACCTTTGCCCTACCGCTCAAGAGAACCCCAATCGCCACTCCCGACCCACCCCGACCCGGCTCCGGCATGCGGCTTGTCACCCGCCCGCGCCCAGAACCTGCGGCGCGCGCTCGGCACGTGGATCATGAAGGAGTTCCCTCCGCCGCAGTATCGAAAGGGTCCTGATGGCCAAGCCCAATGTCGCCGAGCAGTTCGTCCAGGTCCTGGTGCAGGCCGGGGTGGAACGGATCTACGGCGTGGTCGGTGACAGTCTGAACCCGATCGTCGACGCGATCCGCCGTACCCCGGGTATCGAGTGGGTGCACGTGCGCAACGAGGAGGCGGGCGCGTTCGCCGCGGCCGCCGAGGCCCAGCTGACCGGACGGCTCGCGGTGTGCGCGGGCAGCTGCGGGCCCGGCAACACCCATCTGGTCCAGGGGCTCTACGACGCGCACCGCACCGGCGCCCCGGTACTCGCGCTCGCCTCGCACATCCCGTCCGGTCAGATCGGCACCGGGTTCTTCCAGGAGACCCATCCGGAACGGCTGTTCGTCGACTGCAGCGGCTATTGCGAGCAGATCAGCGGGCCCGGCCAGATGCCCCGGGTGCTGCGGATCGCCATGCAGCACGCGCTGTCCCGCGGCGAGGTGTCGGTGCTGGTGCTGCCGGGCGACGTCGCGCACCTCGAAGCCACGTCGCCCACCGGGAGCGGGGCGCCGATCACCGAACACGGGACGATCGTGCCGCCCGAGCCCCAGGTGGCGCGGCTCGCCGAGCTGATCAACGAAGCCGAGACCGTCACCCTGTTCGCCGGTGCCGGGGTGCGTGGTGCGCACGCCGAGGTGATGGAGCTGGCCGGGGCCGTGCAGGCGCCGGTCGGGCACAGCCTGCGCGGCAAGGAATGGATCCAGTACGACAATCCCTACGACGTCGGGATGAGCGGCCTGCTCGGCTACGGCGCCTGCTACCGGGCCATGCAGGACGCGGACCTGCTCCTGCTGCTCGGCACCGACTTTCCTTACGACTCCTTCCTTCCCCAGGCCCGGACCGTGCAGATCGACCACGACGCGACCCGGTTGGGCAGGCGCACTCCCTTGGAACTGGCCGTGCACGGCGACGTACGGGAGACCCTGCGAGCCGTGCTGCCGCTTCTCCGGCGCAAGACCGACCGGACCTTCCTGGACCGCATGCTGCGCGACCACTGCAAGGCGCTGGAAAACGTCGTCGACGCCTACACCCGCAACGTCGAACGGCACGTGCCCATCCATCCCGAGTTCGCCGCCGATCTGCTCGACGAACTCGCCGCGGACGACGCGATCTTCACCGTGGACACCGGCATGTGCAACGTCTGGGCCGCCCGGTACCTCACGCCCAACGGCCGGCGGCGGGTCATCGGGTCGTTCCTGCACGGCACGATGGCCAACGCGCTGCCGCACGCGATCGGCGCGCAGTTCGCCTATCCGGGACGCCAGGTGGTGTCGATGTCCGGCGACGGGGGACTGGGCATGCTGCTCGGCGAGCTGCTCACCGTCGCCCTGCACGATCTGCCCGTCAAGATCGTCACGTTCAACAACTCGTCGCTGGGCATGGTCAAACTGGAGATGCTGGTCGACGGCCTGCCCGACTACCAGACCGACCATCGCCAGGTCGATTTCGCCGCCATCGCCCGCGGCGCCGGTCTGCGCTCGGAGCGGGTGACCGATCCGACGCGGCTGCGCGCGGCGCTGAAGGAAGCGCTGAGCCACGACGGTCCCGCGCTGGTGGACGTCGTGACGGACCCGAACGCGTTGTCCGTCCCGCCGCACATCACCGCCGGTCAGCTCGGCGGATTCGCGCTGGCCGCGAGCAAGGTGGTCCTCGAAGGCGGTGTCGGCCGGATGATCGACCTCGCCCGGGCCAACCTCCGCAACATTCCCCGGCCCTGAGGAGCTCTCTCCCCCCGTCCGGCTGCCTTGACCACAACCGGTCAGGCCGTTGCCGACCGGTCCCGTGCGGCGGTAAAGGTAGAGTGCCGCGCCCGGTGACGGCGTCGGTCGGCACGGTCGCAGGCGTCTCCGCGGCCTCGGGGAGGGAGCGCCGGTGGCGGGATCGCCGCAGGATTTCGACCGCACGATCGTCGTGGTCGACGTCGAGGGATTCACTTCCCAGGGCCGCAACTCGCTCGACCGGCTCGCCTTGCGCCAGGGTTTGTACGAGATCCTGAAGATCGCTTTCACCGAAATCGACGTCGATTTCGACTCCTGTGCTATCGAAGATCGTGGTGATGGCGCGTTGATCGTCCTGCCTCGATCGACCGCCAAGAGCGTGGTCGCCGATCGGTTGCCGGATCGCATCGCTGTCGCGCTCCGCCGGTACAACTACACACGCGTCCCGTCGGCGCAGATGCGGCTGCGGGTGGGGCTCAACTCCGGCGAGGTGCTGAACGACGGGAACGGATGGATCAGCGAAACCGTCAATACGGCTTTTCGTATTCTGGACGCTCAGGCGGTCAAGGAGGCGTTCGCCGAATCCGGCCGCATGGTCGCGATCATCTCGTCGGAACGGTTCTTCACCGACGTCATCGCGCATGACCCGGGCCTGTTGCCCGAGGCGTACCGTCCGCTACCGGTTTCGATAAAGACTTTCACCGGAACGGCTTATCTGCGGCTCCTCGGCGAGGCCTCGGCGCCGAACGTCGCGTTGTCACCGGTCTTGCCTTCGGCGACAAGCACAGCCCCCACCGACTGGCTCGACGAGGCGTTGCGGGAGCTGCAAGTCGATCCCCCGGACGAACTGCGGCAGTTGGTTCCGCCGGAAATCCCGGAGCCGATCCCGCCCGAGCCCGACACCAAGGTCGATTGGGCGAGTGACGCGCCGTCCCGCGAGGACCACCTCAGCCGCGGGTCCTTGGCCGACGTCCTGGCCACCCAGCTGAACGAAGTCCGCGGCAAATCCCCGGAGACGTCGTTCCTCGTCCACCTCGACGGAGCCTGGGGCACGGGGAAGAGCACCCTGCTGAATCTTCTCGAAGAGCGGCTGGACGATTTCACGATCGTGCGGTTCGACGCCTGGCGGCAATCACGTCTCGGACCACCCTGGTGGGCACTGCTCAGCGCGACCCGTGAAGCGGCCGCTCGCGAGCGCGGCCTCTTCGCCAGGGGCATGCTCCGCGTGGCCGAGGGGATCACACGAGCCCGTCGAGCGGGCGCGGCCTTCACCTTGGCCGTGTTCCTGATCGCCTTGGCAGGGACCGGATTGGCCGTCTTTCTCTTGCCGCGTGTCACGGGCGGAGACGCGCTCGCCACCCTCGCCAAAGCCGTGGTCGCCGTGATCGCCGCCCTGGCGGCGCTCTGGGCGGGCGCTCGTGTCGTGGGCCGGACCCTGTTGTGGGATTCGGTCCGCGGCGCCCGTCTGTTCGAGCAGTCGAGTCCCAATCCCATGGACCGGGTCGCCGCCCATTTCGACTGGATACTGGGAAAAGCGCGCAAACCCGTCTTGTTCTTCATCGACGACCTCGACCGCTGCCCCGGCGATTACGTGGTGGAGCTTCTCGACGCCGTCCAGACTCTCATCCGCGACACCCCGACACGAGGTTCGGCGACCCGGCATGCGGCCGCGTACTTCGTCGTCGCAGCCGACGGTGCCTGGCTCCGCAAGAGTTACGAAGATGCCTTTCCGTCCTTTCACGACTCTGTCTCTACGCCCGGCTATTCGTTGGGCTATTTGTTCCTGGACAAGCTGTTCCAGCTCACCGTTCCCGTCCCGATGCCGAGCACCCGGGCCCGGACGACCTATCTCGGACGTCTGCTCAACGTCGCCGACCCCCGACCCGACGGCGCCGTCGAGCAAGAGATCACCGCCGGCAAGACCGCCCTCGCCGGTGCCGACGACGAGTCCGAGATCCTGGGGATCATCGATTCGGCCAGCCCCGCCGCGCGGGACAACCTCGCCAGGGACGCCGCCCTCGCCCTCGTCACACCCCAGTCCCGCGCCCGCACCGAACACGCCCTGAGCAAGTTCCTCCCGCTCCTGCACCCCAATCCGCGCAACATCAAGAAGTTCCTGAACACCTACAGCATCCTGCGTTCCGTCCGGACCTCGAACAGAACACCGTGCCCTCCGACGTCCTGGCCCTCTGGACGATCATCCGCGTCCGCTGGCCCTCGATCGCGGAACATCTCGAAGCCGACCCGAGCGCGATACGCGGTCTCATCGAACCGCTGTGGGCGTCCGAGTGCCTGCCGTCGGAGCTCTGCGAACTGGCCACCGACGCCGAGCTTCGCGCCGTGGTCCTGCATCCCGAGGGCGGTCCGCTGACCGCCGACCTCATCCGGCAATGCGCCGGGACCGAATGGCAGTAGGGCGAGACGTCCTGCGGCGTGTCCCGTGACCTGTCAGGATCGCTGCCAGGACCGGCCCGTCGCGGCGAGAACCGAAGGAGCTTCACAGATGGCTGTGCACGAAGTCGACGTCGTGATCGTCGGCGCCGGACTCGCCGGTCTCTCCGCCGGGCTGTCGTTCCACCGCGCCGGGATCTCCTGCGTCGTGCTGGAGGCCGGGGACGAGGTCGGCGGCCGGGTGCGCACCGACGTCGTCGACGGGTTCCGCCTGGATCGCGGGTTCCAGATCCTGAACCCGGCCTACCCGGCGATCCGGCGGCTGGTCGACGTCGACGCGCTGAGGCTGGGGAAGTTCTGGCGGGCGGTCCGGGTCGCCGACGGCGACCGGCTCAGCCTGCTCGGAAACCCGCTCGACACCCCGAAGGCCTTCCGCGACGTCGCCGCCCGGCGCCATCTTTCGGTCAAGGATCTCGCCGCGCTCGGCGCGCTGACGGTCCGCGCCGCCGCGGGCCCGGCCCAGGCGATCGTCCGCGGTGAAGACCGCGCCACCCTCGACGAACTGCGCCGGACGGGCCTTTCGGACCGCGCGATCGAATCCGTGTTCCGGCCCTTCCTGTCCGGGGTCTTCCTGGAAGACGGACTGTCGACCTCGTCCCGGTTCTTCCGGCTGGTGTGGCGCAGCTTCCTCAGCTCGGCGCCCTCGCTGCCCGCGCTCGGGATGGGCGAGCTTCCCCGGCAGCTCGCCCGCTCGATCCCGTCGGACGGCGTCCGGACGGGAACACCGGTCGAGGCGATCGGGAACGGACGGGTGCGCACCGCCGGGGGAGACGTCTGGAACGCGCGCGCGGTCGTGGTCGCCACGGACGGGACCACAGCCGCGAAGCTCGTCGAGGGTGTCCCGGAGCCGTCCTGGAACAGCGTCACGACGTGGTACTTCGCGCCGCCTCGGTCCCCGTTGAGCGAGCCGGTGCTGCTGGTCGACGGTCAGGGAGGATCGATCCTCAACACGGCCGTCCTCACCGAGGTGTGCCCCACCTACGCCCCGGAAGGCGCGTCCCTCGTCAGCGCGTCGACGCTCGGACAGCTCGCCGAACCGGAGATGAGGCGGACGCTGACCCGGCTGTACAGGACCGACGCGTCGAGCTGGCCGCTGGTCGGCCGCTACGAGATCCCCCACGCGCTTCCCGCGATGCCGTCGCCCCACGACTTCCGCCGCTCGATCCGGTTCGGCGACACGACCTACGTCTGCGGGGACCACCGGGACTCCAGCTCCCTGCAGGGCGCGCTGGCGTCCGGTGCCCGGACGGCGAGGGCGGTGGCCCGGTCCTTGACCGGGGATCGGGGCGAGGAGCGTCCATGAGGTCGCACGACCCGGTGTCCACGTGATCGGCGTGGACAGGTCTGCGAGTGCTCTGACCTGCGGATTCCACGAAATCGCGCGTCTGATGTCCACGGGTGGACGGTGGACGGCGGGTTTCGCCGGATTCTGGTTGCTACCAGTACGGGGGACCGGTGGTCCAGCTCGTGCTGCGTCTCGATCCCCGGGCAGGGGGTCGAGTCCTGAGTCTCTTCTGCGTGGTTGCGGTAGGGCACGGGAACCCGGCGGTCTCAGCTGGAACTGGGATCGCGCCTTTGTGACGAGGCCTCGAGCGTAAAACGCGCTCGGGGCCTTCGTCGTGTCTACGGGGACTCGGCCTTCGCGCGGTAGACACCGGTTCGGGTGCGAGCTCTTCTCAGGTGCGCGCCCGTGCGGGACGATTTTCTCGTCCCGGTCCCACCCCGGGATGTCGCCGACAGGGCCGCGTGGTTCCAGCCACCGAGGCCCGACCGGTGAGGCAGTGCTCGTAAATCCGCAACCACGATGCGCACCACCCTCGCCCGCCCTTGACGACCCGGGGCGGGCAGGCGCGCGTCTCGGCAGAAGGGCACCAAATCATGTTGAGATCGGTGAGCCCGCCCTCCGGGGCCGGCACCGCGCAGACCGCGGTCAGACTGACCTGGCCGGAGGCCTTCGTCATCACGCTGGCCGTCGGCCTGACCGTCTTCCTGAACGTGCGCGACACCCCGTTCGCCGCGGCCGCGGGCATCTCGGCGGCCACGATGGTCGTGTTCGTCGCCGTGGTCGCGATCCCGCGCGGGATCGGCGAGATCACGAAGAACCTCCGTTTCCTCCGCCAGGCGGCCGACGAGCTCGCCCGCCTGCACGACGGGCAGGAGGGACGGCGATGACCATGACCGTCCCCGACGGGCAGCAGCTCACGTTCGAGGCGAAGGACGCCACCGAGTTCCGGGCCCTGCTGGGCCGGGTCCTCGACGCCTCGCCGCTGAGCTGCGGCCAGATCGCGATCAAGACCGGCATGCCGCGCTCGACCGCCTACAGCCTGCGCGACACCAAACGTCCCGGCCTGCCCAGCAACCCCGAGCAGGTCATCGCCTTCGTCCGTGCCTGCGGCCTGACCACCACGCAGACCGAACTGGTGATGGACCTGTGGGAGAAGCTGCAGCAGGAGGCCGAGGACATCCGTACCAGCGACGGCAAGGAGGCCACCACCCCCACGTCGAACCCGGTCCTCATCGACCAGGACATGCGGCAGGAACTGGCCGCGATGACCCTCAAGAGCCTGCGGGAGCACGGGTTCCTCAGCGAGGAGGAAGCCGCCCGCGTCAACCCGTTCGTCGCCCCGGTCGGCGGCAAGCGGCCTTCGCGCCGCAACGTCACCAGCTGGACCGACCTCCTGCAGTACGTCCTCGCCGCCGAAGATCGCACTCGCCGCGCGGTCCTGCTGCTGATCCCGATCACGGTGCTGCTGCTCGGGATCATGACCGCGCTGGTGTACCTGGCCGTCCGGACACCGATGGCCGCGCCGTTCGTGGTGGCGGGGCTCTTCTTCGGGCCGGTCACGCTCCTGACCCGCCGCAACCTCAGGAGAGCGAAGACGAAGACAACCGGCTAGGGACCGGCCTGTGCCTTCGGCGGCTCCCAGTGCCTCGACGAGGACCCGCGCGGTGTCCTCCTCGTCCCCCGACGCGCGGGGATCGGCGTGCACCCGGTGCCGCAG
>NZ_JBFBGL010000133.1:0-6635 GCF_040684635.1 Amycolatopsis sp. NPDC089917
GGACGAAACACGTCGTTTTGCCCTTCATTGGGGGACCCAGAGTCCCTCAAGGAGGCCTTCACGGACCGGCGGCGGACCGTGCCCGAAAGTGGGTGGCGGGGACTGCGTACCCTGGTAACCGATGTCTGAGAACAAGTCGCCGCAGGCCAGGCCTGCGCAACTGGACGACCGGAGCCCGTGGGTGCTCGACACCCGTGAACTCGGCCGTCACGCCGGCCTGAGCAAGGCCGTCCAACGCACCGTGCCCGTCGAGACCGCGCTCGGGGTGCCCGACGTCATCACCATCGACGCCGGCTCCGACCTCGAACTCGACTTGACGCTCGAGTCCGTCGTCGAGGGTGTGTACGTCAGCGGTACGGCGTCCGCCGTCGCGACGGGGCACTGCTCGCGGTGCCTCGACCCGATCACCGAGGACGTCGAGGTCGATCTGACCGAGCTGTTCGCGTACCCGGGCTCCGCGACCGAGGAGACCACCGACGAGGACGAGATCCCCCGTCTGGTGGACGACCGGATCGACCTCGAGCCGACGGTCCGCGACGCGGTGGTGCTGGCACTCCCGCTGGCCCCGCTGTGCACCGAGGACTGCCAGGGTCTGTGCATCGAATGCGGTGTCAAGTGGGCCGATCTCCCGCCCGGACACGGGCATGAGAAGATAGACCCTCGGTGGGCCGCGCTGGTCGATCGTTTCGACAACGAAACGGGCGATGACCAGGCCGATGGCCCCGGAAAGCAAGCCTGACGAGCACCAGCTCGTTCCGGAGAAGCAAGTTCGCTCGCGACCGCGGGCAGACCGTCTGAAGGAGATCTACTCGTGGCCGTCCCGAAGCGGAAGATGTCGCGATCCAACACCCGCGCGCGCCGCAGCCAGTGGAAGGCGGCTCCGGTTCAGCTGGTGCCCTGCTCCAACCGCGCCTGCAAGCAGCCGAAGCTCCAGCACATCGCGTGCCCGGCCTGCGGCCAGCACAACGGTCGCCAGGTCGTCGAGCCCGCCTGATCGGCAGCTGACGACATGGGGGGCAAGTCGGCCGGTGGACCGCCCGCCGACCCCGCACCACTGCTCGAAGCGCTCGGGATCACCATCGAACCCGGGCTGCTGACGCTGTCGCTGACCCACCGTTCTTATGCCTATGAGAACGGTGGGTTGCCGCCGAACGAGCGCCTCGAGTTCCTCGGGGACGCGGTGCTGGGTCTGGTCGTCACCGACCACCTCTACAACACGCATCCCGACCTGGCCGAAGGTCAGCTCGCGAAGCTCCGCGCCAGCGTGGTCAACATGCACGCACTGGCGCGGGTCGCGCGCGGCCTCGGCGAAGGCGGGCTGGGCAAGCACCTGCTGCTGGGCAAGGGCGAAGAGCTCACCGGCGGCCGGGACAAGGCGAGCATCCTCGCCGACGGGCTCGAAGCCGTCATCGGTGCCGCGTATCAGCAGCACGGCATCGACGTCGCGCGCAAGCTCGTGCACCACCTGTTCGACGGTCTGCTCGCCGAAGCGCCGCTGCGCGGTGCCGGCCTGGACTGGAAGACCAGTCTCCAGGAGCTGACCGCGTCGGCAGGGCTCGGCGTGCCCGAGTACAAGGTCGAGGACACCGGTCCCGATCACCGCAAGGAGTTCAGCGCCACCGTCCTCGTCGGCGGGCGTGAACTCGGCTACGGCTCGGGGACGACCAAGAAGGAAGCCGAGCAGAAGGCCGCCGAGACGGCCTGGCGCCAGCTTTCGGCCGAACTCGACATCGAGCAGCCGCCGAAGACGACCTGAGTCCTCCTCAGCGGGACGGTTCGTTGACGGCCCAGTCGGTGAATCAGTAACCTCGACGCAGTCCGCCGCCACTCATGCGACCTTCCCGGTCGCCTTCCGAGAGGTCGGCGGATGCGTCTTTTCTGCCTTGTCACAGCGACCGTGCTGGCGCTGACGGCAGGTCCTGCCACGGCTTCGGCCGCCCAAGTCGTACGAGTGACGTCGCTCGGCGCGTTGCAGTCCGCCATCGACAAGGCCAACCCGGGCGATGAGATCCGGCTGGCCGACGGAAGCTACTCGGCGGGTTCGGCGATCTCGATCACACGGTCCGGATCGGCGAGCGCGCCGATCACGATCACCGCGGAAAACGTCGGCAAGGCCGAGATCAAGGGATCCGCGGGCTTCTCGTTCTCCTCGAACGCGTCGAACGTCGTCCTGCGCGGCTTCAAGCTCCGGCACGGCGGTTCGCTGAGCGTGCCCGTCGGCAGTACGCACAACCGGCTGACCCGGCTCGACGTCCAGCTCGCCGGCGGCGGCAACTGGGTCACGCTCAACGGGGACGACACCGAGTTCGACCACAACGTGCTGCAGAACCGCACCAGCCAGGGTGTCTTCCTCCAGGTGCTCGGGCCGTCGGACGACATGGCGAAGCGGGTCCGCGTGCACCACAACTACTTCTTCAACCACCAGTTCACCGGGTCGAACGGGGGCGAGTCGATCCGGTTCGGGCTGAGCGACCACCAGAAGTACAAGGCAGGCGGGGTCGTCGAGTACAACCTGTTCGAGCGGGCGGACGGGGACTCCGAAGCGATCTCCGTGAAGTCTTCGGACAACGTGGTCCGGTACAACACGATCCGCGACAGCCGCGGGTTCATCGTGCTGCGCCACGGCGATCGCAGCGTGGTGGAGGGGAACATCCTGCTCGGGAAGTCCGGGATCCGCTTCCACGGCAACGACCACAAGATCGTCGGCAACTACGTGAACTCCACCGCGAACCGCGGGATCGTGTTCGGCTCGGGCGACGAGGCCGACAGCGGACCGGACAGCAAGCTCCACGACCGGCCCGATCGCGTCGTGGTCGCGTACAACACCGTGGTCGGCACCACCGACGGGATCCACGGCGACGGCGGAGACTTCAAACCCAAGGACTGCGTGCTGGCGAACAACATCCTGCAGGGGACGGGAACGCTCGTGAGCATGCCGGGCGGGTCGGACGTGAAGTACGAGGGGAACATCGCCTGGGGCGGGCCCGCCGGAATGCCTTCGAGTGGCTACAAGTCCGTCGATCCCCAGCTGACGCAGGATTTCCGGCTGTCCGCGGGAAGCCCGGCGATCGACGCCGGTGTCGGGTCCTATCCCTTCGCGGGGACCGACATCGATCTGCAGGCGCGGTCCGGGAAGTTCGACGTCGGGGCCGACGAACTGCTGGCCGGTGGGACGCGGAAGGCGTTGACGAAGGCGGATGTCGGGCCGCTCGCTCCCTGACGCCGGAGGGCTGAAGGGAACTTTCGTCGCATCACATGCGGGGAAAGTCCCCTTCAGCCTCCGTCCGCCGCCCAGTGGGAGAATCGACGGTATGCCCGAACTCCCCGAGGTCGAGGTGGTCCGTGCCGGGCTCGAGGCGCATGTCGCCGGCCGGACGATCACCGACGTCGAAGTCCTGCACGCCCGCGCGATCCGCCGTCACGAACTCGGCGCCGAGGACTTCAGCGGACGCCTCTCCGGCACCAAGATCACCGCCGCCCGGCGCCGCGGCAAGTACCTGTGGCTGGAGCTCTCCGACGGCCAGGCCATGCTCGCGCACCTCGGCATGAGCGGCCAGATGCTCGTCCAGCCCGACGACGCGCCCGACGAGAAGCACCTTCGCGTGCGGTTCCGCTTCGCCGACGGCGGGCCGGAGCTGCGCTTCGTCGACCAGCGGACCTTCGGCGGTCTCGCGCTCGCGGAGCTCACCGAGGTCGACGGGACGGCGTTGCCGGGCACCATCGCGCATATCGCCCGCGATCCGATGGACCCGCGGTTCGACCTCGACCAGGCCGTCCGCGCGCTGCGGTCGAGGCGGACCGAGATCAAACGCGCCCTGCTCGACCAGACCCTCGTCTCCGGCATCGGCAACATCTACGCCGACGAGGCCCTTTGGCGGTCCAAGCTCCACTGGGCCCGCCCGACCGACAAGCTCACCGCGGCCCACGGACGCACCGTGCTCACCGCCGCGAGCGAGGTGATGGCCGCCGCGCTCGTCGCGGGCGGCACGTCGTTCGACGCGCTTTACGTCAACATCAACGGCCAGTCCGGATACTTCGACCGGTCGCTCGACGCCTACGGTCAGGAAGGACTGCCCTGCGGCCGGTGTGGAACGGCCATCCGGCGGGACCCCTTCATGAACCGTTCGTCGTTCTCCTGCCCGCGGTGTCAGCCGAAACCCCGGGTGAGGTGAAAACTGACGTGTATGAATGGGGGCGGGAAGTCAACTAGCATGAACGGGCACGACATGTAGGGAGTGGGATGGTGGCCGCGACCGAGCCCGGCAAGACGACGCTCGCCGACAAGATCGACAAGCTCTTCCAGATCGTGCTGAGACCCGATCGTGAGCCGTACAGTCACGAGGAAGTCGCCAAGGCCTGCCGAGAGGCGACCGGCGAAAGCTTCTCGACGACGTACCTGTGGCAGCTGCGCACGGGGCGCCGCGACAACCCCACTAAACGGCACCTCGAAGCGCTCGCCCAGTTCTTCGGCGTCTCACCGGCGTACTTCTTCGACGACGAGCAGAGCGCCAAGATCGCCGAGGAACTCGCCCTGCTCGGCGCGCTCCGCGACGCGGGCGTCCGCGACGTCGCGCTGCGGGCCGTAACGCTTTCCCCCGACGGACTCGACACCATCAGCGACATGATCGACGCGATCGCCCGCAGGGAATCCGGACGGGGCGGCTCGAAGAGGGAGGCGTGAGTGGACCGCCGTCGTAAGGCGTTGTGGCGCCGCTGCCGGAGTCTCGCCGACGGTGTCAGCCTGCCCGAACCCTTCGACGCCGAGGCGTTCATCGCCGGACTCGCCGCCGAACGCGGCCGCCCGATCGAATTGATGCAGGTCAGCATCCCTTCCAGTGGCCCGTGCGGGCTTTTGATGAGCACCGAGCGCACGGACTACATCCTCTATCCGACCAACACCACCGCCCTGCACCGGCGGCACATCCTGCTGCACGAGGTCGGCCATCTGCTGTGCGGCCATGTCGGCGCGGACGCGGGAGCCGACGGGATCGCGCTCGACGCCGCCGCCAGCAAGACCCTCATGCCGAACCTGTCGCCCGAACTCGTCCGCCGTGTCCTCGGCCGCACGGGTTACAGCGCAGTCGAAGAGCAGGAGGCGGAACTGCTCGCGAGCCTGCTGGCGCAACGTGTCGCCCGGACGGCGGTGCGCGGCGCGGCGCACGTCGACGAGAACGCGAGCGACCTCGCCGGCGAGAAGGCCAGGGTCGACAACCTCTTCGGCAGCCGGAAACGACGCCTGCCGTGACCGAGACCATCGCGTACTTCTGTTGCGTGGTGGCATGCGCGGGGTTCGGGTACAAGCTGATCCAGGCCCGGAACACCCAGCCGGTGCGGCGGATGTGGTTCCTCAGCGGCTTCGGGATGTGCATCGCGGGCGGCATCATGCTGCTCACCCCGGCCATGGAGAACGCCGTCGGCGTCGAAGAACCCATCGGCAGCCTGCTGAACCTCGCCGCGGACGTGCTCAAGATCGGCGCGATGGCCTTCGCGGTCGCGTTCGCGCATTCACTGAAACTGGGGGAGGGCAAGCGGATCAGCCGGCACGCGATGCTGTCCTGGATCGTCGTCGCGGCGGAGATCGCGCTCTTCTTCCTCTCCGACAGCTACCGCGTCGGCGTGCACACGGCCGCCGGGCCGGGCAGGCTCGGCTGGTTCGTCGCGTACAACGTCCTCTTCCTCGTTTACGGCCTGATCAGCCTGCTGACGTTCTCGATCGTCTTCGCCCGCTTCGCGCGCCATGCCGATCCCGGCCCGCTTCGCACCGGGCTGTGGCTGCTCGTCGGGGGCGGGATCTCCGCGCTGGCCTGGACTTTCTGGGACGTCGACGACATCTACGTCCTCGCCACCACCGGCACGGTCGACGCCGGTGAAGACACGCTTTCGGCGGTTTTGGCGGCGCTGAGCGTCGGGCTCGCCGGGGCGGGCGCGACGCTCAGCGTATGGGGACCGGCCCTGGCCACCCCGTTCCGCCTGATCGGCCTGTACCGGACGTACCGCCGGATCGAGCCGTTGTGGACCGCGCTGCGCGAAGCCGTCCCGGGAATCGCGCTGGACCCGGGGCCCGGTATGCCCGGCGGCGTCGAGTTCGCGTTGTACCGCAGGGTCATCGAGATCCGGGATGGTCATCTCGCGCTGCGCCCGTACTTCGATCCGGAGGTCCCGGCGATCGCGGAAGCCGCGGCCCGCGACGCGCGGATCCCCGAAGCCCGCGTCCCCGCGACGATCGAGGCCGCCGCGCTGGCCGCCGCGATCGTCGCGTCCGAAGCGGGCCGCCGGTACGCCCCCGACGACGTTCCGGCGACCTACCTCGGCGAACCGGACATCGCCGCCGAAGCGGCGTGGCTGGTGGAGGTCACGCGCGCCTGGCGGCGGTCCACTGTGGTCGGACGCGTCCGGGACCACGCGCGGGAATCCCTGGTGGCCCAGGCATGACTGCCACGAACGCCGCAACCGGGAAGGGGCAAGGTGGCGTGTTGCGAAAGCCACTTTCGCAACCTTCAACGTTGCGAAAGTGGCTTTCACAACACGTTCGTGGGTGGCGCGTGCTGTGGGGGCCGCGGCCCGGTGTCCTCCGGTCGCGCCCCAGTGTCGCGAAAGCCACTTTCGGGACGTCAGGTGTCTCGAAAGTGGCTTTC
>NZ_JBFBGL010000134.1:0-6299 GCF_040684635.1 Amycolatopsis sp. NPDC089917
ACCCCGGCGGTGTGGGGGGCGGGGTTGTTGGGGGGGCGGGGCCCGGGTGGTTGGTCGGCGGCTTTCGGTTTAAACCCCCCACCCCCCACCCACCCCCCACGGGATCAGACGTCGGACTGGGGCCACTGCTGGCCGCGCGTCCACGACTCCAGCACCATCAGCGTCTTCGTGCCCGTCACCTGGTGATGCCGCCTGATCTCGTCGATCGTGCGCTGGAGATGGCCCATGTCCCGGACCCGCAGCCAGACGAGCGCGTCGGGGTCTCCCGCGATGGTGAACACCGCCTGGGCCTCGGGCATCCGGGTGGTCGTGCGGACGATCTCGCCGACCTTGGTGGTCCCGGTGAATCGCAGTTCGGTGAACGCCTCGATGCCCCAGCCGAGTTTGGCGTGGTCGATCTGGACGGTGTACCCGACGATGACGCCGTTCTCCTGCATGCGGTCGATGCGGCGTTTGACCGCCGCGGTGGACAGCGTGACGCGGGCGCCGATGTCCCCCAGGGTGCGCCGGGCGTCTTCCCGAAGCAGTTCGAGGATCTCGCGATCGGTCTCGTCGATGAGCTGGTCCGCCATGAGCCGAGATGGTACGCAGACGCAACGGATATCGGCTACCGACGAAGATGGGCCGGATTTTTTGCGCGCAGGGGGTCAATAGACTGCCGCTTGTTGCGACGGCCCGGCGCGGTCGGGTCTTCTGTCGTGACGTCACGCGGGGGTGCCGAAGGAGGCAGGTCTGGTGGAGCAGTTCACGTTGGAGGACCGCTATCTGCGGGAGGACGGCACCGTCTATCTCAGCGGGGTCCAGGCGCTGGTCAGGATGCTGTTCGACCGGGTGCGGCACGATCGCGCCGCCGGGGCGTCGCCCGCCGTGTTCGTCTCCGGGTACGAGGGTTCGCCGCTGGCCGGGTACGACCTCGAACTCGGCCGCCGCTCCGTCCTGCTCGACAAGCACGACGTCGTGCACCGGCCGGGACTGAACGAGGAAATCGCCGCGACGGCGGTCATGGGCAGCCAGCTCACCGCGTCGGTCGGTTCGTCACCCGGTGGGGTCACCGGCTTCTGGTACGGCAAGGCACCCGGCCTCGACCGGGCGACCGACGCCCTGCGGCACGCCAACCTCGCGGGCACCGACCCGGCGGGCGGCGCGGTGGCGCTGGTCGGCGACGACCCGAACGCCAAGTCCTCGTCGGTGCCCTGCGCCTCCGAGCTCGCGCTCGCCGACCTCGCCATGCCCGTGTTCTTCCCGTCCGACTCCCAGGACGTGCTGGACTTCGGGCTGCACGCCGTCGAGCTGTCCAGGGCGAGCGGGCTGTGGTCGTCGATGAAACTCGTGGCGAACGTGGCCGACGCCGCGAGCACCGCCCAGGTCCGGCCGCGGTGGACGGCGCCTGAGCTCGCGCTGCCCGCGTACCGGCACAAGCCCAGCTCCCGGCTGCTCGGGACCACGCTGATGGCGCTCGAACGCAGCCTGTACACCGAACGCCTGCCGCTCGCCGTCGAGTACGTGCGGGCGAGCGGGGTCAACCGGATCGTCCAGGAAGGGCCTGCGGACCGCGTCGGCATCGTCACCGCCGGAAAGTCCTATTTGGACCTCATGCAGGCGCTGCGGCTGCTTGGCCTGGACGCGGAAGCGTTGTCCCGGCACGGGATCCGGATCCTCAAGCTCGGCGTCATCCATCCGCTCGAACCGTCGATCGTCCGCCGGTTCGCCGACGGCCTGAGCGAGATCGTCGTGGTGGAGGAGAAGCGCTCGTTCGTCGAGTCGGCGATCAAGGAGGTGCTTTACGGCACCGCCGGGGCGCCGGCCGTGTACGGCAAGACCGGTCCCGACGGCCGGACCCTGTGCACCGAACTCGGCGAACTCGACCCGGACGCCGTCGCCAGGGTGCTGGCCGGACGGCTGAACGCGCACCACGAAATCCCGTCGGTGACCGCGTGGCGGCAGCAACGCCGCCGCGAGCGCATCTCGATCCCGTTGCTGACCAGGACGCCGTACTTCTGCTCCGGCTGCCCGCACAACTCCTCGACCAAGGTGCCCGAGGGCACCGTCGTCGGCGGGGGCATCGGCTGCCACGCGATGGCGCTGTTCATGGAACCGGAGCAGGTCGGCGACGTGGTCGGCCTGACCCAGATGGGCGGCGAGGGCGCCCAGTGGCTCGGCATGGAGCCGTTCGTCGACGCCTCGCATTTCGTGCAGAACATCGGCGACGGCACGTTCACCCACTCCGGCAGCCTCGCGGTGCGGGCCGCGGTGGCCGCCGGGGTGAACATCACCTACAAGATCCTCTACAACGCGACCGTCGCGATGACCGGCGGCCAGGACGCCGTCGGCGGGCTCCCGGTGGACCGGCTGGCGTCGCTGCTGCTGGTCGAAGGCGTCGCCAAGGTGTTCATCACCAGCGACGAACCGAAGCGGTTCCGCAACGTCAGCCTGCCCGGCGGTGTCGAGGTCCGGCATCGTGACGAACTGCTGAGCACGCAAGAGGAACTGGCCGGCATCCCCGGCGTGACCGTGCTCATCCACGACCAGGAATGCGCCGCGGAGAAGCGCCGCAAACGGCGTCGCGGCAAGCTGGACACCCCGGCCACCAAGGTCGTGATCAACGAACGCGTGTGCGAGGGATGCGGCGACTGCGGCGAGAAGTCGAACTGCCTTTCCGTGCAGCCGGTCAGCACCGAATTCGGCCGCAAGACCACGATCCACCAGTCGTCGTGCAACGTGGACTACTCGTGCCTGGCGGGGGATTGCCCCTCGTTCATGACGGTGGTGCCCACCGGGCGGAAACACCGTCGGCGGGCCGGGGAGATCAGCGCGGCCGAGCTGCCCGAGCCCGTGACCGGTGGCACCGACTTCACCGTGCGGATCACCGGGGTCGGCGGGACCGGTGTGGTCACCGTCGCGCAGATCCTCGCCACGGCCGCCGTGATCGAGGGCAAGCAGGTCCGGACCCTGGACCAGACCGGGCTCGCGCAGAAGGGCGGCGCCGTCGTCTCGGATCTGAAGATCACCGCCGAGCCGACGCCGCAGGCGCCGAAACTCGCCGCCGGGGAATGCGATCTCTACCTGGCCTGCGACGTCCTCGTCGGCGCCGACCCAGCGCATCTGACGGTGGCCGATCCCGGCCGGACCACCGCCGTGGTCTCCACGACCGAAGTGCCGACCGGCCGGATGGTCGTCGACACCACCGTGTCCTTCCCCGACGCGGCGGCCGTCCGCGGCGCGATCACGGACAACGCGGCGCGGACCGTGGCGCTCGACGCGCGGGCGCTGGCCGAAACCCTGTTCGACGACGACCAGTTCGCCAACATCCTCCAGCTCGGCGCGGCGCACCAGACCGGCGCCATCCCGCTGGACGCGGCCAGCCTGGAACGCGCGATCGAGCTCAACGGGGTCGCCGTCGCGGGCAATCTCCAGGCGTTCCGGCGCGGCAGGCAGCTCGTCGCCGATCCCGACGCACTGCACGCGGCGGTCGCCCCGCCCGCAGTCGCGGCGACGCCGGCCCCGTCGGCGGCCACCCTCCGCGCCCGCGCGCTCGTGCACGCCGAGCCGGGTTCGGAACTCGCGCGACTGCTGGACATCCGCGTCCCCGAACTCGTTCAGTACCAGAACGTTCGCTACGCGCGGGAGTACGCCGAGTTCGTCGAGCGGGTCCGGGTCCTGGAAGGGGACTCGACCGCCGTCACCGAGGCGGTGGCGCGCAATCTGCACAAACTGATGGCGTACAAGGACGAGTACGAGGTCGCGCGGCTTTCGCTCGATCCCGCCGTGATCGCGGGGATCGAGGCGGAGTTCGGCGTGGGCAGCCGCTACGCCTACCGCCTGCACCCGCCGGTGCTCCGCGCGCTGGGGATGAAGCGGAAGATCGCGCTGGGCCCGAAGTTCCGCCCGGTGTTCGTCGCGCTGCGCGCCGCGCGGAAGCTGCGCGGGACGCGCTGGGACCTGTTCGGCAAGGCGCGCGTGCGGAAGGTGGAGCGGGAACTCGTCACGCAGTACCGGGACACGATCCTCACCGCGTTCGGCACCGAGGACGCCGATCGCGGCAGGCTGCTGGCCCTGGCCGAACTGCCCGACCTGGTCCGCGGTTACGAGGACGTCAAACTGGCGAACGTCGAGGCGTATCGCCGGGAGCAGTCCACGCTCCTCGCCGATCTCGTGCCGGGTGAACGGCTCGGAGCGCGCCGATGAGCGGGACGATCGTTGAATTCCCTTATTCCCGATGACCGGTATATTTTATTCGGCGATGATTTTCGGGCTTCCTTCGATATTCGTGCCCGCCCCCGTCAAAGACCATTAAGTCCCGGGAATTGACAATTCCCGGGCGGCCGAACGGGGGTTGTGCCCTTCGGGGGCACGGCCAGACTGGAAACACCGGGAGACGCGCACTGTCTTCGTCGTGCCCGTTCCCGGTGGGCCGTGTATCGCGAATCTTCCGATCGGTCCTTCGCGGCCGTCGGGAGTGAAGGAGGACGGATGAGAGTCGACCGAAAGGTGGCCGCCGCCGTGGCGGCCACCGTGATGATCGCGACGCCGATGACCGGTACGGCGTCCCTGGCCAGTGACCTGACCAGGGCGGACCCACCCGCGCCGGTCTGCTCGCCGGGCACCACGGTGACGATCGACGACGGTCCGGTGTGCGGTGTCAAGGGCGCCGAAGTCACGTCGTGGCAGGGGATCCGCTACGGCGCGCCGCCGACCGGGGAACTGCGCTGGAAGGCGCCGCGCCGGCCTGCCCCGTGGACCGAGACCTTCCCGGCGACCACCGAGGGCAACCAGTGCGCGCAACCGGCGAGCGTGGGTCCGGGCACGGACAACGAGGACTGCCTCAACCTGACCGTCCGCGTGCCCGCCAAACGGGGGCCCGGGCCGCTCGCGGTGATGGTGCAGATCCACGGCGGCGGGTTCCTTTTGTTGAAGCCACAGGACGCCAGCCGCCTGGTGACCGGGGGCAACGTCATCAGCGTGGAGGTCAACTACCGGCTCGGGATCTTCGGTTTCCTGGCCCACGAGGGATTCGGCGAGCACGCCGGGAACTACGGCTTGCTGGATCAGCAGGCCGCGTTGCGCTGGGTTCAGCGCAACATCTCGCGGTTCGGCGGCGACCCGCGCAACGTCACGATCTACGGTGCTTCCGCGGGTGGCTCGAGCGTTTGCGCCCAGACGGCGGCGCCGAGTTCGGCGGGACTGTTCCAGCGCGGTATCGCCCAAAGCGGGGAGTACAACTCGCTGCTCGGCGTGGACACCGTCTGGCAGGCCCAGGATTGCAAGGCGAAACTGCCGACCGAGGAACAGGCGCACAGCGCCGGGGCGAAGTTCGCCGGCGGTGTCGGCTGCGGCGTCGCGGCCGAAGCCGCCGCGTGTCTGCGCAAGGTGCCCGCCGCCGCCCTGCTGAAACAGGCGGATCACGGGCGGGAGCCCGGCAACGGCACGGTGGCGCCGATCGTGGACGGGAAGTTCCTGCCGATGTCGCCAGGGGAGGCCTTCGCCACCGGGCACGTCAACGACGTCGCGCTGATCCACGGTGTGGACCGCGACGAGACCCAGCTGCCGTCCGCGTCGACCCCGGCCGACTACGAGAACCTGGTGCGCCAGCAGTACGGCGAGCACGCGGCCACGGTCCGCCGGACCTATCCGCTGAAGCGGTTCCCGACGCCCGCCCCGTTCCTCGCCTATCGGACCATCGTGGCCGACTCCAACTCGGTCTGCCCCTCCGTCCTCAACGCCGAACGGCTGGCGAAGCACATCCCGGTGTTCGCCTATCAGTTCGACGACACGGACGTTCCGCCGCAGTTCTTCCTCGACGCCACGAAACCGAACGGCGCGTATCACGTCGCCGAAATGTTGCTGCTGTTCCCGGGTGCCACCAAGCTCACCCCCAATCAGCAGGTCCTGTCCGACCAGCTGATCGCGCAGTGGTCCGGATTCGCCCGCACCGGCAATCCCACCGTGGACGGCACACCCCGGTGGGAGCCCTACACCGCGGACAATCCCGTCGTCATGTCGCTCAACGCCGCCGGTGACAGCCAGCTCACCACCGAGATTCCGCGGCAGCACAACTGCGAGAAGCTCTGGGACCCCCTGACGCCGTTCAACGAGCGTCGCTAGCCCGGAAGTACCGGAGGACGCCGCGTCGCGGCGGGTGTCCGACGGCCCAAAAGGAGTTGCCCGGGCGAGGAGGATCGTGAGTGGCGATTCGGGCTAGAACCCGCCATTCAGGCCGACGGATTCCGGACGCTCGACGAGGGTGACCGCGTGGAATTCGAAGTCCAGTCCGGCCGTGACGGGCGGAGTCAGGCGGCGGA
>NZ_JBFBGL010000135.1:0-5981 GCF_040684635.1 Amycolatopsis sp. NPDC089917
CGAAAGCCACTTTCGGGACGCCTGGTGTCCCGAAAGTGGCTTTCGCGACACCCGAGACCGGCACGACACCTCTGCCTTCCGCCCTGCGGGGAACGACCCGCCCACTCAGCTCCGAGGGACGCGGCGAGCCGCCCGGACGAACCGTGTTGAGTCCTCTGAACGCGACGGGGTTGGTCACGCGCTGAGGACAGTTTTACCCTCAACGGCAACGAGTTCCGGGCCCACACTGGTCTCTCCGCACCGAAAGAGGGAGACCCGCCATGACCGAGGACGTCCGGAACAAGGCGCCGGAGATGCCGCGCCAGCTCAAGACGGTCCGCGTCCTC
Source organism: Amycolatopsis sp. NPDC089917 (assembly GCF_040684635.1). Taxonomy (NCBI): domain Bacteria; kingdom Bacillati; phylum Actinomycetota; class Actinomycetes; order Pseudonocardiales; family Pseudonocardiaceae; genus Amycolatopsis; species Amycolatopsis sp. NPDC089917. The sequence continues at coordinate 327 of NZ_JBFBGL010000135.1, forward strand.
CTGTGGATACAGGCGGTCCTCAACCTCCTCGCCAGCGCGCTCGTGACCGCCCTCGCGATCAACGAACTCGACCACGGCAACGAGGAAGCGGGACTCGCACTGGCGCTGGCGATCCTCGGCTTCGTGGTCTCCCTCGTGCTGATCGCGAGCGCGATCAGGATCTCCCGCGGTTCGGCCTGGGTGCGGCCCACGGTGATCGGCGTCGAAGGACTGTCCGTGGTCCTGGGGGTGATCGGCCTGATCAGCGGTGGCGCGATCACCCAGCTGATCGGGATGGGCATCGCCATCGGCATCATCGTCGTCCTCACCAAGCCCGAGGAACGCGCCTGGTTCACCCGCTGACGAGGTCGATCCGGTAGCGCACTTCGCGGAGCGGGACGTCTTCGCCGGGCATGGTGTCGGTCTTCTCCGCGCCGTCCGGCGTCCATCCCGCGGCCGCGTAGAAGCGCCGGGCGCGTTCGTTGGAGTCGAGCACCCACAGCGTCGCCTCGCGATGTCCGGAACCCCGCAGGGTGGCGACGGCGGTGTCGAGCAGCAGCCTGCCCAATCCCGTGCCCCAGCGCGCCGGTTCGAGGTAGATCGCGCGCAGTTCCCCGCGTTCCCGGTCGACGGCGGTGAAACCGAGGAGCGTGCCGTCCTCGACGAGGACCAGGACGTCGCCCTGGTTGGCGGGATCGGCGAGGATCCGCTGCCAGCGCCCGGCCCGGCCCTCGACCGAGAGATCGCGCAGGTACAGCTCGGGCAGCAGGCCCTGGTACGCCGACTGCCACGACCGGACGTTCACTTCGGCGATGGCCCAGGCGTCCTCGGCGACCGCGGGCCGGATCATGGGCATCGTCAGCCTTTCGCTTTGCGGGCGGCGGAAGCGGTCACGACGGCGAGGCAGAGCATCATCGCCAGCGCGATCCCCCAGCCCGCACCGGTCACCCGCGAACTGCTCGGCATCGCGTAGAGCAGCATGCACACCATGACGATGCCGCCGCCGGCCACTCCGCCGTGGAAGGCGAGTCGGAACGCGGCGGGCCGCAGGAACGCGCCGAGCACGGTCCCGATCAGGAGCATCATCCCGACCACGAGGTAGATCGCGCCCTCGTCCGCGCGGCCGCCACCACCGAACGCAGGCCGTCCGCGGGCTTCCCCAGCGTGACCAGCAGTCCGCCCGCGGTCGTCGCGTCGAATCCACGCGAGCCCGGCGGCGCCTCGCCGGCGGGCAGCGCCTTGACGTCGGAGATCCCGCGTTCGAACAGTTCTCCCCTGAGGTACCCGGCGAGCTGCTCGACCCGTTCGGCGTCGGCCCCGTCCTCGCCCAGCCGGACCCGCACCGCTGACGTCATCCCCGGCCTCCCTCGCCCGTACGGATCGAGGAAACCCCGCGGCCCACCCGGCGGCAAGGTCCGATCGGGCAGACCTGTTCACGTCAGCTTTTTTCCAGGTACTCCACGCGATCTTCGTCGACGACGTCGGCGATCATGTGCGCCAGCCCCAGATAGTTCCCCAGTGCCGGGTCCTTCTCCACGATCTCGGACGCGCGGGCCCTCGCCTCGGCGATGACTTCCTCGTCCTGCAGCAGGGAAAGCAGCTTCAGCGTCGACTTCTTCCCCGACTGCGCGGCGCCGAGGATGTCGCCCTCGCGGCGCAGCTCCAAGTCCATTCTGGACAGTTCGAACCCGTCCGTCGTGGACTCGACGGCGGCGAGCCGCTCGCGGGTGGCCGTCCCGTCCAGGGTTTCGGTGACCAGCAGGCAAAGCCCCGGCACGCTGCCCCGCCCGACCCGGCCGCGCAGCTGGTGCAGCTGGCTGATGCCGAAGCGGTCGGCGTCCATGATCACCATCGCCGTCGCGTTCGGGACGTTCACGCCGACCTCGATCACGGTGGTCGCGACGAGCACGTCCAGCTCGCCCTTGGAGAACGCCTGCATCACGGCGTCCTTGTCGTCGGCGGCCATCCGGCCGTGCAGGGCGCCGATCTTCAGGCCCTTCAACGGCCCTTCGGCCAGCTCGGGGGCCACGTCGAGGACGGCGAGCGCCGGGCGTTTGTCGCCCTTGTCCGACGCCGGTTCGTCGCCGATGCGCGGGCAGACGATGTACGCCTGATGCCCCTTGCCGCATTCCTCGCGGACCCGCTGCCACGCCCTGTCCAGCCACGCGGGCCGCTCCGCGACCGGCACCACCGACGTCTTGATCGGCGACCGGCCGACCGGCATCACGCGCAGCGCGGAGGTCTCCAGATCGCCGTAGACGGTCATCGCGACCGTGCGCGGGATGGGCGTCGCCGTCATGACGAGTACGTGGGGGCTGGTGTCGTCGGAGCCGCGGGAGCGCAGCGCGTCCCGCTGTTCGACGCCGAAGCGGTGCTGCTCGTCGACCACGACCAGGCCGAGATCCGCGAAGGACACCGTGTCCTGGATGAGCGCGTGCGTGCCGACGACGATCCCGGCCTCGCCGCTGACCGTCTCCAGCAACGCCTTCTTGCGTTCCTTGGCGCCCATCGAACCGGTCAGCAGCGTCACGCGCGTCGCCTTCTCCGCGCCGCCGAGCTGCCCCGCCTGCCCGAGGTCACCGAGCATTTCGCTCAGCGAGCGCGCGTGCTGCGCGGCGAGGACCTCCGTCGGCGCGAGCATCGCCGCCTGCCGCCCGGAGTCGACGACCTGCAGCATGGCGCGCAGCGCGACCACGGTCTTTCCGGAACCGACCTCGCCCTGCAGCAGACGGTTCATCGGGTGCTCGGTGGAGAGGTCCCGGGCGATCTCGTCACCGATCTCCCGCTGTCCCGACGTCAGCGCGAACGGGAGCCGCTTGTCGAAGGCGTCGAGGATGCCGCCCTCGGTGTGCGGGCAGGCTTTCGCGGGCCGGGAGACGAGAGAATGTCTGCGCTGCGCGAAAATCAGCTGCACCGCCATGGCTTCATCCCATTTGAGACGGCGGCGCGCGGAGTTCAGCGCGTCCCAGCCGGACGGGCGGTGGATGCCGCGGAGCGCGCTTTCCAGGCTGGGCAGGCCGTACTGGGCGAGCAGCTCCATCGGCATCGGGTCCTCGTCGACCTCCAGCACGTCCAGCACCTGGCGCACGCTCTTGGCGATCACCCAGGTCGGGATCCCCTGCGCCGCGGGGTACACCGGGATGATCTCGGCGAGGAAGTCGTCCATCGCCTCGGCCTGGCGCTCGGCGTCGAACAGTTCGTACTCGGGGTTCGCCAGCTGCAGGACGTCGCGGAACGCGGTGACCTTGCCCGCGAAGAGGCCGTTCTTGCCGGGCACGAGTTCCTTTTCGCGCCAGGCCTGGTTGAAGAAGGTGCACTGCAGGCGGCGTTTGCCGTCGGTGATCACCATTTCGAGCAGGGTGCCGTTGCGCGCCTTCATCCGGCGCTTGTTGACGCGTTCGATGCGCGCCATCACGGTGGCGTGCTCACCGAGTTCGAGTCCGGCGATGTCGGTGAGCTGCCCGCGCTCGGCGTAGCGGCGGGGGTAGTGCCGCAGGAGGTCGCTGACCGTCTCGATCTTGAGGCCCTTGGCGAGTGCCTTCGCCGTCGCCGCGCCCACGACCAGTTTCAGGTCCGCGCGCAGGTTGGTCATGCGGTCACTCCACCCCCATCAGCAGTACGGCGTCGGACTGGCCGCCTGCGTAGCTCGTCACTTCGACCTCAGGATGTTCCCCGCGGAGCCGGTCTGCCAGCTCACCGGGAAGCCGGACCGGGACGTCGGCACCGGTCAGCACGGTGACCAGTTCGCCGCCGAGGGCCAGCATCCGGTTCAGCACGCCGACCGCCGCCGCGACCAGGCTCGTCTCCGAAGCGGGCGCGGGCTCGATCAGCACGACCTCGCCGTCGACGAGACCGACGACGTCACCGGCCTGCGCCCGGCCCACCCAGGTTAGCGACTCCTCCTGCGCGATCCGCAGTTCGCCACGCCTGGTGGCGGCGGCCGCTTCGGCCATCGCGACCACGTCGTCGTTGGTGCGGCGGTCCTTGTCGTGGACGGCCAGCGCGGCGAGCACCTGGACGGGTGAAACGCACGGGATGACGACGACGTCGCGGTCCGCGGCCATCGCGTGCCCCGCCGCCGCGTCGGCCGCCGCGGTCAGCTGATGGCCGCCCGGCAGGACGGTGACGTGATGCCCGGCGGCCTCGTTGATCAGGCCGAGCATCTCCTCGACCGTGGGCTCGCTCCCTTGCGGGACCGAGAGCACCGCGACTCCCTCCGCGCGGAGGAGCTCGGCCAGCTGCCCGCCGTGGACCACCGCGACCACCGAGCGGTCGATCCCGCCGCCGACCTCGACCGGGGTGGGCGTGATCAGCGGCTCGACCCGGACCTTGCGGGGACGCCCGAGCTCGATCCCGGCCTCCAGCGCCGCGCCGATGTCCGCGCAGTGCACGTGGACGGCGTACGCGCCGGCGCCGTCCCCGGCCACCGTGACGCTGTCGCCGAGGCCGCTGAGGGTCTTGCGCAGCGCGGGCAGGCTGCCTTCCTCGACGCCGTCGAGCAGGTACATGACCTCCCAGGCCGTCGGCATGTCGGCCGTGTGGTGCTGATGCGCTTCGAGCGGGTGCTCCGGCTCGGTGGCACCGCCGCAGATCACGCCGGACAGCGCGTCGAGGACCGCGACCAGACCGCGGGCGCCCGCGTCGACCACCCCGGCCACGGCCAGGACGGGCAGCTGCTTCGGAGTCTCTTCGAGCGCTTCGGCGGCGACGCTCGCGGCCGTGGCGGCCACCTCTTCGAGCGACCCCGTCGCGTCCCGGACGGCCGCGGCGACGGTGTGGAGCACGGTCAGGATGGTCCCGGCGACCGGACGGCTCACCGCGCCGGTGGCGGCCCTGTCCGCGCTGCCGAGCGCCTCCGCGAGCCCGGGTCCGTCGAGGTCCCTGGCGGCCGCCGATTCGGCGATCCCACGCACGACCTGCGACATGATCACCCCGGAGTTGCCCTTGGCCGCCGCGACCGCGCCCTTGGCGAACACCGCCAGCGCCTCCGCGGTCGTGCCGGGCTCGGCCTCCGCCAGCGCGTCGCGGGCCGCTGTCATGGTGAACAGCAGGTTGGAGCCGGTGTCGGAGTCGGCGACCGGGTAGACGTTGATGCCGTCGATCGCCGGCCGCAGCACCGCCAGGCTGTGCACACAGGCCGCCGACCAAGCCGACACCGCCGCCACGTCGAGCACCCGCACCCCGTAACCTCCTACCTGTTCCAGCGAGGGTATCGACCCGGTGCCGGAGGGCTCGGAGCCACTGGTTACTATGGTCGAGTTGCCCAGCATGCTGGGCGCATCATTCTTTGTCCCAGATCCAGAGGAGTTCGACGTGGCTGCCGTGTGCGACGTCTGTGGCAAGGGACCGGGCTTTGGCAAGTCGGTCTCGCACTCCCACCGGCGTACCAACCGCCGGTGGAACCCGAACATCCAGACCGTTCACGCCAAGATCGGTCTGTCCCAGCGCAAGCGCCTGAACGCCTGCACCTCGTGCATCAAGGCGGGCAAGGTCGTTCGCGGCTGAGCCGGGTTTTTGGGGAATGGCGGGTGCTCTTCGGAGCACCCGCCATTTTTTTGCGCACGGTGGGTGGCCGGGTGCCGGAGGGCCACCCAAGTCCGTGAAGGCCTCCTTGAGGGACTCTGGGTCCCTCAAGGAGGCCTTCACGGACAGCGGCATCGCCTCAGGAGTCACACC
>NZ_JBFBGL010000136.1:0-5215 GCF_040684635.1 Amycolatopsis sp. NPDC089917
CACCTCTGGCGTCCTCGAGTGTCATGAATGGGTCGATCAGGACGTTTTTCGTCCTGAACGACCCTTTCATGACATGGCCACCGGGGAGACGGGTCCTGACAGGCCCCTGCGCGAACTTCGGCCCTGTCGCCCTCGCCCCCTCCCGCGAACGCTATGAACGGTCCGTTCATAGCGCGCGTGGTGGGGTGGGGCGTCGCAAGTGGTCGTCTAAGTGCATGCGTGTGGCGGACCAGGGAAATAGCGAAGGCCTCCTTCCCTACCCTCGAGGTAGGCAAGGAGGCCTTCACGGACTTACGAAGTCTTACTGGGCGCTGCTCGCGGACGTGTCGGTGCCGGAGGTGCTGGACCGGCCCGGCGACGAGTCCGGAGCGCCGCTGGAGCTGGAGCCGCCGCCCGGCGGGCTCGACGACGGGTCCGACGTCGGCGTCGTGGGCGTGGTCGACGTGTTCGGAGTCGTTGCCGGAGTCGACGGCTTCGATGTCGGCGGTTTGGTAGGCGGCGTCGTCGGGGGCAGCACCGTGGTGCCGGGGCCGCCCGGGCCCGGCGGGGGCACCACAGGCGGCGGGGCGACGACGCTCGTCGTCTCCTTGCCGTCCGCGCCGACCGAGGTCACCGTGGTCGGCGGAGCGGAAGAGCTGGAGGACGCGCCGGGGATCGGCGAGCCGCTGACGGTCATCGGGCCGCCGGGGACGGCGTTGCCCGGGACCAGCTGGACGCCGGCGGGGGAGGTGTTCTGTCCGCCGGGGACGCCGGTGCCGCCCGCGGTGGCGGAGACGCCGGGGCCCGCCAGTTCGGCGATCGCGGCGAAGGCCGTCGCCACCACGAGGCCGCTGACGCCGAGTACGGCGTAACCGGCGCGGTTGAGCTTGCCGGTGGCGCCGCGCGGGGGGGCCATGGACACGCGTGCGCTCGGATCAGACCCGTCGGGACGGGGCATGGGCTGGCTCCTCGGATGGGGGACTTCGGGGAGTGAAGCGACTGGTGAGAGACACCGAGACGCTTCCGGCTACCCGGGCGAGGTAGCCCAAAGTGGGGACCCGGCGCGGACATTATCACCGTGGCCTCACTGTCTGCGAACCGCTGCGAACGTTGTGTTCACCCTCCGCGTTCATCCGCATGGTGCACGATGGGGAGCGTGAGTGAAGAAGTAACGCACATCAGGCTGACCGCGTGGGTGCACGGTCGCGTGCAAGGGGTCGGTTTCCGCTGGTGGACCCGCAGCCGGGCACTTGAGCTGGGGTTGGTCGGCAGTGCGGGCAACCTGGCGGACGGGCGTGTCGAGGTGGTAGCGGAGGGTGTTCGAGAACACTGTGAGCGGCTTTTGACGGCTTTGAGATCCGGCGAATCACCCGGAAGTGTGGATCACGTCGTCGAACGCTGGTCGCCCGCGAAAGGCGGCATCAACGGCTTCGTGGAGCGCTGAAGGCCCCACGTCCCACGGTCACGGTGAGCGCACAGGTAGCCTGGACCGATTGAACGACCGGTTCCCGCAGCCAGAGGGGTCAGCACGACGTGCACCTGAAGAGCCTGACGCTCAAGGGCTTCAAGTCCTTCGCCTCGGCGACGACGCTGCGTTTCGAGCCGGGCATCACCTGTGTGGTCGGGCCGAACGGCTCCGGCAAGTCGAACGTCCTCGACGCGCTTCGCTGGGTCATGGGCACTCAGGGCGCGAAGGACCTGCGCGGCGGCAAGATGGAGGACGTCATCTTCGCCGGGACCGCCGGCCGTGCCCCGCTCGGGCGCGCCGAGGTCACTCTCACCATCGACAACGCCGACGGCGCGCTGCCGATCGAGTACTCCGAGGTCTCGATCACCCGCCGGATGTTCCGTGACGGCGCGAGCGAGTACGAGATCAACGGCGACCGCTGCCGTCTGATGGACGTGCAGGAACTGCTGTCGGACTCCGGTATCGGCCGCGAGATGCACGTCATCGTCGGGCAGGGGCAGCTTTCGGCGATCCTCGAATCCAAGCCCGAGGAGCGCCGCGCTTTCATCGAAGAGGCGGCCGGTGTCCTCAAACACCGCAAGCGCAAGGAACAGACCCTGCGCAAGCTCGCGAACATGCAGGGCAACCTCGACCGCCTCGGCGACCTCACCACCGAGCTCCGCCGCCAGCTCAAACCGCTGGGCAAGCAGGCCGAGATCGCCCGCAAGGCGCAGTGGGTGCAGTCCGAACTGCGCGACGCCCGGCTGCGGCTGTTCGCCCACGACCTGGTCACCCAGCGCGCGGGCATCGCCAAGGAAGAGGCCGACGAGCGGGTCGCCCGCCAGCGCCGCGCCGAAGTCGAGCAGGCGCTGGAAATCGTCGCCGCCGAGGAGGCCGAGCTCGAAGCGTCGCTCGCCGAGGACGCGCCGCGTCTCGCCGCCGCCCAGGAGACTTGGTACAAGCTTTCCGCCCTGACGGAACGGTTGCGCGGCACCGTGCGGCTCGCACTGGAGCGTCAGCGGCACCTTTCGTCCGACGTGCAGCAGGCGAGCACCGGCCGCGATCCCGAAGAGCTGCTGGCCGAGGCCGAGCAGGTCGCCGAACGGGAGCAGGAGCTCAACGAGGCCGTCGCCGAAGCCCGCATGGTGCTTTCGGAGACCGTGCAGAAACGCGAGCAGCTCGAACACCTCGTCCAGGCCGCCGAGCGCGCGCACATGGCCGCTGTCCGCGCGATCGCCGACCGCCGGGAAGGGCTCGCGAAGCTCACCGGCCAGGTCGAGGCGCTGCGCAGCAAGAACGGCGCGACCTCCGACGAGATCGACAGGCTCACCGTGTCGCTCGAAGAGGCCGCGGAGCGCGCGGAGATCGCCGTCGAGGAACTGGAAGAGGCGAAGGCCGAAGGCGGCGTCGAGGAGTCCGACGACCTCGACCTGCAGGCTCACCACGATCGCGCGGTGGAGGCGAACAACGCCGCCAAGGCGCGGGTCGAGGAACTGGTCAAGGCCGAGCGCGCCGCCGAACGCGAGATCGCGTCGGAGAAGGCGCGCGTCGAGGCGCTGTCGATGGGCTTGCGCCGCAAGGACGGCGCCGGCGCGCTGCTCGGCGCTCAGCACGAGCTGCCGGGTCTGCTCGGTTCGGTCGCCGCGTTGCTCACCGTCGAGGCGGGCCACGAGGTCGCGCTGGCCGCGGCGCTCGGCCCGGTCGCCGACGCGGTCGCGGTCAACGGCGGCGCCGATGCGCTCGCCGCGCTGAAGTTCTTGAAGGACAACGACTCGGGCCGCGCGGGCATCCTGCTCGGCGGGCTGGAATCCATTGTGGACACCAGTGGCTGGCCGTCGCTGCCCGAGGGCGCCCGCTGGGCGCGTGAAGTGGTCACGGCGCCGTCCGCGCTGCGGTCCGCCGTCGAGCACGCGCTCGACCGGGTGGCCATTGTGGACGGTCTGGAGTCCGCGCGCCGTCTCGTCGAGGTGTACCCCGAGGTCAGCACGGTCACGCCCGAGGGCGACGTCTTCGGGGCCCGCTGGGCGGTCGGCGGTTCGGCCCGCAGTGAAAGCGTCATCGAGGTGCAGGCCGCGGTCGACGAAGCGGGCGATCGCCTGAACGCCGCCGAGCGCGCGCTGGAACGCACCGCCGCGGAACTCGAAGGCGCCCGTGCCGGACAGCAGGCCCGGCGCGAAGAGGTCGGCAGGGCCAAGGAAGCGCTCGGCGACGCGAAGGTCCGCAAGGCGCGTTCGTCGGAGCGGCTGAACCGGTTGCAGCAGGCCGCTCGTGGCGCGCAGGCCGAGATGGACCGCTTGAGCACTCAGCGCGCGAAGGTCGAGCAGAGCCGTGAGCAGGCGCTGCAGCAGCTCGCCGAGCTCGAAGAGCGGCTGACCGCCGTCGCCGAACAGGAAGTCGACGAGGATCCGGACACCGCCGAGCGCGACCAGGCCGCCGAGGATCTCGGCACGGTCCGCCAAGAGGAGATGGAGTCCCGGCTCGCGCTGCGCACCGCCGAGGAGCGCGCGCGGAGCATCCAGGGCAAGGCCGAATCGCTGCGCCGGGCCGCGCACGCCGAGCAGCAGGCGCGCGAACGCGCCGAAAAGTCCAGGGCCGCGAGGAAACGCGGCGCCGAGATCGCCAACGCGGTGGTCAACGGCGGCGAGATCGCGCTGGAGCGCATTGAGGTCTCCGTGCAGCGCGCCGCCCACGAACGGGACGAGGCGCAGGCGCAGCGGCAGTCGCGGGAGACCGCGCTGACCCAGGTCCGCAGCAAGGTCCGCGAGCTGACCGGTGAACTGGAGAAGCTCACCGACGCCGTCCACCGCGACGAGGTGCTGCGCGCCGAGCAGCGGTTGCGGCTGGAACAGCTCGAAACCAAGATCGCCGAAGACTTCGGCATCGGCCTCGAAGACCTCGTCGCCGAATACGGCCCGGACAACCCCGTGCCGCCGAGCGCCGGGGAGATGGCCGAGTACGAGGCCGCCAAGGAACGCGGCGAGGACGTCACCCCGCCGCCGCCCATGCCGTTCGATCGCGACACCCAGGCCCGCCGGGCGAAGCGCGCGGAGAAGGACCTGAGCCTGCTGGGCAAGGTCAACCCGCTGGCGCTGGAGGAGTTCGCGGCGCTGGAGGAGCGGTACAAGTTCCTCTCGACGCAGCTCGAAGACCTCAAGGACACCCGCAAGGACCTCGAAGCCGTCATCAAGCAGGTCGACGAAAAGATCCTCGAGGTCTTCGCGTCGGCGTACGAGGACGTCGCGCGCGAGTTCGAGACCGTGTTCGGCGTCCTGTTCCCGGGTGGCGAGGGGCGTATGGTCCTGACCCAGCCCAACGACCTGCTCTCCACCGGTGTCGACGTCGAAGCGCGCCCGCCCGGCAAGAAGGTCAAGCGGCTCTCGCTGCTTTCCGGGGGCGAGAAGTCGCTCGTCGCCGTCGGCATGCTGGTGGCGATCTTCCGCGCCCGGCCTTCGCCGTTCTACGTCATGGACGAGGTCGAGGCCGCGCTCGACGACACCAACATGCGACGGCTGATCGGGCTGCTGGAGCAGCTGCGGGACTCTTCGCAGCTGATCATCATCACCCACCAGAAGCCGACCATGGAGATCGCCGACGCCCTGTACGGCGTTTCGATGCAGGGCGACGGCATCACCAAGGTGATCTCGCAGCGGCTGCGGACCGCCGAAGAGGACCCGGTTCCCGCCTAGCGTTCATCGCGACGCGGCCAGTCCGCATTGGGTACAGGTGGTCGTGCTCGGCCTGGCGCCGGACGGCAGGCTCGTCGCGGTCAAACAGCTGCACGCCCAGTTC
>NZ_JBFBGL010000137.1:0-5174 GCF_040684635.1 Amycolatopsis sp. NPDC089917
CGACACTCAGCCACCGAACACCCCACGAAACCCGAACCAGCTACCATCACCAAGCCGCGTGAAAACCCCGTGTCCGCCATCCGGGGGCAACTCCACACGTGTGTCGTCCCTCCCATCACGTGTGTCGTCCGTCTGATCACGCGTGTCGTCCGACCGGTCGGACGGTGAGGGCGGCGGTGACGCGTCGGTCCAGGTGGTCGTGAGTGCCAAGTGTGGTTAGAACGCGACTTGCCACTCACGACCCACCGGACCGACGACTCAGGTGCCCACCAGTCACGCTCGCCCCTGGAGCCTAGCGACAGGGCATCGCGACGATGTAGGAATCTGGACACTCAACGCCCCGATTCCTACATCGTCGATCCCGGCACACGAAGACCGGTCCGTCCTCACCACTCACGAGCCACCTACACCCCCGCAGGCGAGGAGCCCCGCGTCACCAGCTCCCGGGCCGCCCCGCTCCCGTCGGCGGGAACCGCCCAGATTCCCGAGTCCACCCCGTAGCCCACGGTCCGGTCGTCGAGCCAGGCGGCCTGGTCGTCCACGCTCCGCGTCTCGGCCAGCATGGTCTCCTCACCGGAGGCCAGATCGAGCACGGCCAGCCGCCAAGGTGCCGAAGAACCGGCGGAAACCCGCTTCTTGAACGCGACCCGCTTCCCGTCCGGCGAGAGCGACGGGCATTCGACGTTCTCCCGGATCATCCTCGCGACGAGCTTTTCGTAGTCCGCCTCGACGAGGTAGGTCTTCCCCTTCGTCCCCACGGTGGCGTAGAACTTCTTGCCGTCGGCGGCGAAGGTGATCCCCCAGTAGTTCACGTCGGAGGAGTAGTACGGCTTGCCGTCGAGCAGGAGTGTCATCTCCTCGATGCTCTTCGTCAGTTTCCCGGTCGACAGGTTGAAGATGCCGGCCCTGGTCGAGAACCCGGTCTCCGCGTAGGAATCCCCGTTGACGAACAACGTCCAGTAGGCGAGTTTCCCGTCCGGTGAGACCCGGCCGCGGCTGGGGGTGCCGGGCAGTTCGATCCGGCGGATCTCGGTGAGGTCCTTGTCCAGCACGATGACGTCGGTCATCGGCGGCAGCACCCCCGGCTGCGCGGCCAGGCACAGCGCGGTCCCCGCCGAAGCGGCGAACCGGTCACAGCTCAGCCCCGCCACCTTCCGGATCTCGCCGGGCCGATCGGCCGGGACGGTGGCCAGATGCCCGAAGTCGGGTCCCTCGGCGGTGTTCCGGAACAGCAGCTGTCCCTTGGCCTGTACCGAAACCGGCTGCCCGGTCACGACGGCGACGGAGTTGACCTCCGGCCCGCGGTCCCGCGAGTAGAGGCCGTAACCGACGGCAGCCGCGATCAGGACGACGACGGCCGCCACCACGCCCAGGATCCGCGCCCTCATGCGTAAGTCCTCAAAGGACGGAGGACGGCGGCCGCGGCGACCACGACGGCCAGTGCTCCCGCGGCGACCAAGACCGCGGCGTGCAGGTCCCACGTGGTCCAGGCGAGTCCGAAGAGGACGGACGCGAGCATCCGCGTCGTCGCCTGCCCGGTCTGCACCAGCGCCAGCCCGCTCGCCCGCTGGTGCTCGGGCAGCAGCGGCCCGGCGGCGGCCATCAGGACACCGTCGGTGGCGGCGTAGAAGACGCCGTGCAGCACCAGCGCCAGCACCGCGAGGATGCCGCCGTCCACCGGTCCGAGCAGCGCCAGCAGCGCGACGACCAGCGCGACGTGCCCGCCGAGGAACACCTTCCAGCGGCCGATCCGGTCCGAAAGCCTCCCGAACGGAACGGCGAGCAGGAGGTACACGCCCGCGGTTCCCAGTGGCAGCAAGGGAAAGAACACCGCGCCGAGTTCCCAGCGGCGCTGCAACACGAGATAGAGGAACGAGTCGCTGAGGGTGACCAGGCCCAGCAGCGCCGCCCAGACGCAGATCCGGCGGAACGACGCCTGCCGGATCAGTCCGGCGGTCTCCCGCAAGGAGATCTTGGGCCGCTCGGCCTTGGACTTCGGCTGATGGTCCTTGACCAGCACCAGCAGGATGATCACGCCGATCGCGGCGATGCAAAAGCTCGTGAAGAACACCGAGTCGTAGCTGCCCAGGCTGAGCCACAGCACCGCCATCGCGACCAGCGGACCCAGGAACGCGCCGAAGGTGTCCATCGCGCGGTGTACGCCGAAAGCGCGGCCGAGGTGTTCGGGCTCGCTGCTCAAGGTGATCAGCGCGTCCCGCGGCGCGGTCCGGACGCCCTTGCCGGTGCGGTCGGCCGCCAGGACGGCACCGATCGCCACGGTGGACGAACCCGCCAGCATCAGGCCGATCTTGCCCAGCGCCGAGAGCCCGTAACCGAAGCAGGCGACGGCTTTGAGCCGCTGCCACCGGTCCGCGAGATGCCCGCCGAGGAGCCGGACGACGGCGGTGACACCGGAATAGAGGCCGTCGAGCACGCCGAACTGCAGCGGGCTGAGGCCGAGACCGAGGACGAGGTAGAGCGGGAGGACCGCGGTCACCATCTCCGACGAGATGTCGGTGACCAGGCTGACCAGGCCGAGTGCGACGACGTTCCCGGTGACAGCGCGTTTCACGCTGCTCTTGGGGACATCCGCCGCGGTGTCCGCTCCCCTGCTCGTGGCTATGTACATGGGAGACCTCCTGCGCCGTGAGGAGGTGCCGGGTCGCGGCGCAGACGGCCGCGACCCGGCACCTGATCGCGAGGATCAGTGGCAGGTGTAGGTGGGAGAGGAGTCGATCGTCTTGCCGTCGAGACCGATCAGCTGGGTCGAGAAGGCGTTGTCCGACATGTTCAGCTTGAGCACGCCGTAGGTCGAGATCGCCTTCGCGGTGGCCGGGTGTTCGGTCTTGACCGGGTAGAGGGTCGCTCCGCCGCCACCGCCGATGATCTGCACCGGACCGGCCGGATCCTTGTCGCCGTCGGCGTTCTGCGGGAAGAACCGCTCGTAGTGGTGGTCGTGCCCGTTGAGCACCAGATCGACCTTGTTCTGGACCATGGTCTGCCAGAGCGTGGCCATCTTGTCGTTGTCACCGTGGTCACCCGAGGTGTAGCGCGGGTGGTGGTAGTACGCGGCGACGCAGGGTTTGGTGTTGTTCTTCAGATCCTGCTTGATCCAGTTCAGCTGCTCGTCGCTGACCGCGTTCGCGGCGAAACCGGGCGAGAACTCCGTGCTGTCGATGGCGACGAAGTGCCAGTTGCCCATTTCCCAGCTGTAGTAGGTCTTCCCGTTCGGCGTCGCGATCTTGCCGAAGTACTTCTTGTAGGCGCCCAGCGGGGTGTCGTCGTAGGTCTCGTGGTTGCCCGGGATCGGGTGCATGATGCTCTTGTACTTGCCCCAGGTCTTGTCGAAGTACTTCGTGAAGTCCTCGATGTGGGCGTCGTCGTACTGGTTGTCGCCCATGGTGATCACCGCGGCCGGGTTCATCTGCCCGACCAGGTTGGCGGTCTTCGGGTGGATGCACGACGAGGAGGACGCGGTGCACTGCTCGGCGATGTCACCGGAGGCGGCGAGCACGAACGACGAGCCGCCGCCCGCCTGCGTGGTCGCCTGGATCGCGCCACTGGCGGCCGAGGTGTTGCCCGCGGCGTCCTTCGCCCGGACGCTGTAGGTGTACGCGGTCGCCGCGGTCAGGCCGGTGTCGGTGAAGGAAGCGCTTTCCGTGGTGCCGGCGACCTGTCCGTTGCGCAGCACCTCGTACCCGGTGACGCCGACGTTGTCCGTCGACGCGGTCCACGTCAGGTCCACCGTGGACGCGGTGATCGAACCGGCCTTGAGGTTCGCGGGCGCGGTGGGCGCCTGGGTGTCGCTGGACGAGTCCGACGTGCCGTAGACCTGCATCTCCCAAAGGGAGTAGCCGTAACTGGTGGCGCGCTTGGTCCCGACGAGACGCAGGTAGCGGCCCCGGGCGGACAGGCCGGTGAGGTCGTCGGTTCCGCCGTCCCCGTTGGTGACGGACTTGACCGAGGTCCACGACGTGCCGTCGTTGGAGACTTCCAGTTTGTACGCGGTGGCGTACGCGGCCTCCCAGTTCAGCTTGACCCGGTTGACGGCGGACGGGCCACCCAGGTCGACGCGGATGAACTGCGGGTCCGCGCCTTCGGCACTCGCCCAGCGGGTGGTGGTCTTCCCGTCGACGGCGAGCGCGCCGGCGTAGGAGGAGGACTCCACCGAGGAGACGATGACGGGTTTACCTTGGGACAGAAGGACATCAGCGGCTTGCGCGTTGCCGCTGAGCAGCGTCGGCAACAGGATCGCGGCCGCGCCAAGTGGCAGTAGTCGGGTTCGGGCCTTCACATCGATCTCCCCGGGAATCCGTGGCGGCGGGTTGAGAGGGACGGGTGCGCGGCGTTCACTTCGAGTACACTTGTTCGTTTGGTAACTTTCCTAACGAATGCGTACCGTAATCCGTACCACTCAGTGAGTCAAGACATAGACTCATCCCATGACCGGCGCCTTGATCTTCGACTTCGACGGAACGCTGGTGGACACCGAGGCGGCCGTCCTCGTGGCCTGGCAGGAGACCTTCCGCGAACGCGGCGGCGAACTCCCCCTCGAGGTCTGGCACACCGTGATCGGCACGCAGAACACCGCGATCGCGATGTTCGAACTGCTGGAGAAGGACGACGAGCACCTCGACCGGATCGCGGTCCGCACCGGCGTCCGCGCCCGGGTCACCGAACTGCTGGAATCCGTGGGGCCGCGTCCCGGCGTCCAGGAGTACCTCGACGACGCGAGGGAACAGGGCCTGCGGCTGGCCATCGCGTCCAGTTCGACCGGCGACTGGGTCTCCACGCATCTGAACCGGCTGGGCCTCGCGGACGCGTTCGAGGCCGTCCTTACCGGCGACCTCCACCAGGCGAAGCCGAGCCCGGACCTCTATCTGGCCGCGCTCGCCGCGCTGGACGTCCCGGCGGCCGAGGCGATCGCGTTCGAAGACTCGCCGCACGGTGTCACCGCGGCGAAGGCGGCCGGGCTGCACTGCGTCGCGGTGCCGAACCCGATCACGGCGGTACTGAACTTCGACCACGCGGATCTCGTCCTGGGTTCGCTGGCCGACAAACCGCTGAGCGAACTACTCGGCGGCCACCACGCGGTCCTCGGCTACGGAGGCCGCGGCCGAGGGCGTCAGCGACGCCGCGGTGCTCAACTTCGCGCTCAACCTCGAATACCTCGA
>NZ_JBFBGL010000138.1:0-4660 GCF_040684635.1 Amycolatopsis sp. NPDC089917
GGCAGTGGCTTTCTGAGTCACCACGCGACCAAGACCGGACCCTAACCACTCACACGAGCAGCACAACCACCCTGACACTGAGTGGCTTTCGCGACCCTCACGAGACCGGCGCGGGACGCCTCTCCGACCAGGGCGCCGCCTCCTCCAGCTGAGCGGCGAGCCGGATGAGGACGTCCTCGCCGTCCTGGGCGGCGACGAGCTGCACGCCGATCGGCAGGCCGTCGGCGTTCCAGTGCAGCGGCAACGAGATCGCGGGCTGTCCGGTGATGTTGAACGGCGCCGTGAAGGCCGCGCCGACGGCGATCCCGGCCGCCAGTTCTTCGGGCGACTTCGCGTCCGGGGCGAGGTAGCCGAGTTCGGCGGGCGGCGCGGGGGACGTCGGCGTGAGGAGGACGTCCAGCTCGTCCTCCCACAGCGCCGCGACACCGCGGGCCCATCGCTGCGACGAGAGCGACGCGGCGACCCACTGCACGGCGGTGACCGAACGGCCCGCTTCGGCGAGCATCGCGTTCATCGGCTCCAGCACCGACGACGGCAGCTGTTCGCCGAGCCGCTCGGACCAGGCGTCGAGTTCCCAGGTGACGACGGCCGCGAGCAGCGCGGGCATGGTGTCGAACATCCCGGGCGCGTCCAGCACGGCGGCCGCGGTCGGGGTGACCTGGTGGCCGAGGGATTCGAGCAGCCGGGCGGTCCGTTCGACGGCGGCGACGCTGTCCGCGTGCGCGGTTTCGCAGGTGCCCGGGGAGGTGATCCGGAACCCGATCCGCAGGGAGCCGGGATCCGCGCCGACCTCTGTCCGATAGGGACGGTCCGGTGGCGCGGCGCTGTAGGGGTCCCCCGGCGCGGCACCAGCGGTGACGTCGAGAATCGCCGCCGTGTCCCGGACCGAGCGGGTCAGGACGTGTTCGTGGGTGACCTGGCCCCAGTATTCGCCGAACTCCGGGCCGAGGCTGGTCCGCGCCCGGCTCGGCTTCAGCCCGACCAGTCCGCAGGCCGACGCCGGGATCCGGATCGAGCCCGCCATGTCGTTGCCGTGCGCGACGGGGACCATGCCCGAAGCCACGGCCGCGGCCGACCCGCCGCTCGATCCGCCCGGCGACAGCGCCGGGTTCCACGGGTTCCGGGTCGCGCCGTTCGAGAGCGGTTCGGTGGTGATGCTGGTCGCGAGTTCCGGTGTGTTCGTGCGGCCGCAGAACAGGAATCCCGCGGCCCGCAGGCGCGCGGCCAGATACGAATCCGACGGGGCACGCCAGTCGCGGTCCCGGAGGACGCGCATGCCGCCGTGCACCGGATCGCCCGCGGCGTGGCAGAGGAAGTCCTTCAGCAGCATCGGCACGCCGCGGAACGGCCCGTCCCCCCGTGCCGTCACCGCTTCCCGCCGGGCCTGGTCGAACCGGGTGCTGACCACGGCGTTGAGCTCGACGTCGAGCTTTTCGATCCGCGCGATCGCCGCGTCGAGCAGCTCCAGCGGCGACACCTGTCCCGTGCGGACCAGCTCCGCCTGAGCCGTCGCGTCCAACCAGGTGAAATCATCGCCAGCCATGCGGCCATTGTCGAGCAGTCGCGCCAGGGGTTCCGCCGATTCCGCTCGATCAGGGCGGTTCGTGCAACGGATCATGCCCCTTCGGTTCCTCGTCGTCCGGACCGCCAACTAAGCTTCGGGCCGATGGAGCGGGAGGGCCGATGACGGACGCGGACGGGCAGAGCCCGCGGGAGCGCTACCGCGACCAGGTGCGCGCGGAGATCAAGCAGCACGCCTGGGAGCAGATCGCCGCCGCCGGGGTCCCCGCGCTGTCGCTCAACGCGATCGCCAAACAGGTCGGGATGAGCGGTCCGGCGCTGTACCGGTACTTCGCCAGCCGCGACGACCTCATCACCGCGCTCATCCGCGACGCCTACCGCAGCCTCGCCGACACCGTCCGGACGGCGTTCGAAGCGGGCGCCGACCTGGCCGGGCTCGCCGTCACCATCCGGGACTGGGCCCGCAGCGACCCGCAGCGCTACTTCCTCATCTACGGCACGCCCGTCCCCGGCTACCACGCGCCCGACGACACCACCGCCATCTCGCGCGAAGTCATGGCGGTGCTGCTCGACGCGTGCCGCGCGATCACCGTGGACAAGCCGGAAACCCCGTTCGACCAGCATCTGGACGCCCACCGTGACTGGGCGGGCGACGAGCGGGCCCCGTCCGCGACGCTGCACCGCGCGATCGCCTTCTGGACGCGTCTGCACGGCGTGCTCTCGCTCGAACTCGCCGGCCACTTCACCGGGATGAAGTTCGACCCCGATCTGCTGATCGCGGACGAACTGGACGATCTCACGACGCGCTGACCAGCGTCCGCCAAGCCCGATCGCCTTCGCACTGAACCTTTTCCGTGCTTCGGGCGTCTTGCCCTGTGTTGCCGCCATCCGTGGGAGACGAGGCTCCCGAGGTTGACATGCAACGTTGTAACGTTATAGGTTCTAAGTAGTGCGATAACTATTCACTCCACCCGTTTCCGGGTTTCCGAGCGCTTCGGATAGGGACTTCGATGTTGATTCAAGGGGAGAAGACCGCCAGGAGGACCGATCGCGTCAGAGTCGCCGTGCATGCCCCGGATCTCCTGGCCGGGCTCGGCACGACGAGCATTCTCGGCGCCGACGAACGGCTGGATGTGCTCGCCGACACCGACCTGGGGCCGGCCGAAGTGATCGTGACGGTCGGGGATTCCATCGGTGACGGGGTTTTCGCGTTCCTGCGCCAAGTGCGTGCCGCGTCGTCGCTCGCGTCGCCACCGAGATGCGTGATCGTCACCGATCACTTCCCGGTCCAGGTCCTGATGACGGCGATCGAATGCGGTATGGCCGCGTTGCTGCCGCGGCGCGACCTCGACAGCGAACACCTGGTGCGGACGATTCTCGCGGTCAGCCAGGGCGCCGGCGCCCTGCCGCCGCGCCTGCAGGGCAGCCTGCTCTCGCAGCTCGAACGGATCCAGGAGGATCTGCTGGTACCCAACGGGCTCGCGCTTTCCGGCCTGTCCGACCGGGAACGAGAGGTCCTCCGCCTGCTGGCCGACGGCCACGGCACGGAGGAGATCGCGGCCAAACTCGCCTATTCGGAGAGCACGGTGAAGAACGTCCTCCACCGGGTGATGTCGCGCTACGGCCTCCACAACCGCACGCACGCTGTCGCCTTCGCGCTGCGCACCGGGTCGATCTGAAGCACCGGGTCGATCCGAAGAGTTCCGTCCAGATTGGACGAGAGAGAAGCGGGGCTTTCCCGCCCCCTTCAACTTATAGCGGACACCGGGGCTTGCGGCAAGACCCGGGTCGTCCCGCAGAATTGCGCGCCGAAGGCCGGAAGCTGCGGAAACGGGAGTCGCGAAGTGCGTGTTTTGCTGACGACGTGGGGATCTCGCGGGGACGTCGAACCCTTGGTGGGGCTCGCGAGGGGATTACGGGAACTGGGCGCGGAAGCGGTGGTGGCCGCGCCACCGGACGAAGAGTTCGTGACGTTGCTGGAGCGGGCCGGGGTGCCGCTGGCGCCGCTCGGCCCGACGGTGCACTCGGTGGTCGCCGGACCGAAGCCGCCGACGGGGGAAGACGCGCTGAAGCTCGCTCCGGCGCTGGTCGCAGCCCGGTTCGAGACGCTCGCCGCCGCGGCGGAGGACTGCGACGCGATCCTGGCGACCGGACTGCTGCCCGCCGGTGCGCGGGACGTGGCCGAGAAACGCGGAATCCCTTACGTGTACGCGTGTTTCCACATTTTCGGGCTGCCGTCGCGGCATTTCGCGCCAGGATCGCGGCCGGGCACGCCGTCCCCGGAGGGCGAGACCGACAACCGGGTGCTGTGGCAGCAGGACGCCCAACGGGTGAACGCGCTGTACGGCGGCGCGCTCAACGAGCACCGCGCGGCGATCGGGCTGCCGCCGGTGGACAACGTCCGCGACCACGTCTTCACCGGCAGTCCGTGGCTGGCGGCCGACGCGGTCTTGTGCCCGTCGGAGGGGATGACGGATCTCGGCATCGTCCAAACGGGAGCGTGGCTCCAGCCCGACGACCGACCGCTCCCCGACGACCTCGAAAAGTTCCTGGAAGCCGGTGAGCCGCCGGTGTACGTGGGCTTCGGCAGCATGGCCGCGTACGCGCCGAAGGACATCGCCCGGGTGAGCATCGAGTCGCTGCGGGCGCTGGGACGGCGGATCCTGCTCGCGCGCGGCTGGGCGGGGTTGGCCTCGATCGACGACGCGGACGACTGTTTCGTCGTCGGCGAAGTCAATCAGCAGGCGCTTTTCCCCCGGGTGGCCGCCGTCGTGCACCACGGTGGCGCCGGCACCACGACGACGGCGTCGCGGGCGGGCGCGCCCCAGGTGGTCGTCCCCCGGATCGCGGACCAGCCGTACTGGGCGTCGCGCGTGGCGGAACTGGGAATCGGTGTGGCGCACCAGGATCCGGTGCCGACCGTCGAGTCGCTGTCGGCCGCGCTCGCGACGGTCCTGTCCCCCGAGACCCAGGCGCGCGCGAAGGCCGTGGCCGACACGATCCGGACCGACGGGGCGACTGTGGCGGCGAAGTTGCTCGTGGAGACGGCCAAGGCGTAGGTCCCGGCCCCAGCAGCCGAAGCGGCGGTGAGCGGTGGGCTGAGCGGGTCGTGAGTGGCGATTCGGGTTAGAACCCGAAT
>NZ_JBFBGL010000139.1:0-3623 GCF_040684635.1 Amycolatopsis sp. NPDC089917
CTGAGACAGAGATAAAATGAAGGCCCCCTTCCTTGCGCCAGGCGCAAGGAAGGGGGCCTTCATGTACTTCAGGGGAGGACGGCGTTCGCGACGTGCCAGGAGTCTTCGAGCAGCAGGTACTTGGTGATCAGGCCATCGTCGTTCACCTCGAACTCGATGGTGAACGCCGAGTCGATGACCTTGCCGGTGCTGCGGATCGTCGAAAGCAGGCGGCCGATCGCGACCGCGTGCGGCCCGTCGACGAGGATTCGCTCGACATCGAACCGGCCCTTGACTAGCCCCTTGTCGAGCAGGTCGTAGAACTCGCGGATCTCCGCCGGGTTCCGGCGCGGGCCGATCCACGGGACCAGTTCGGTCGCGCCGGGAATGTCCCACGCGACGCAGTCGGCGAAGAGCTCGATGACGCTGTCGGTGTCTCCTGTGGACATTCGGCGGAAGAACTCGGTGAGTGTCGCTTGTGTTCGGTCGGACATGATTCTCTCTACTGGGTAACGGGTTCGTGAAGCAGGCGAGTGTCGTCGGTGCGCTGGACGCCGGCGGCGAGAGTGAGGACGAGCACGGTGGCGGCCCCGAGTCCGACGCTCACCCACGCGACGCTGGGATAGCCGAGACCGGCGTCGATCGACTCGCCGCCGAGCCAGGGACCGACGGTGTTGCCGACGTTGAAGGCGGCGGTCGTGCTCGCGCCGACGAGGGTGGGCGCGTTGCCCGCCACGGCGAAGGCGCGGACGTTCAGGGCCGGATTGATCCCGAACCCGGCGACGCCGAACAGGAACACGGCGAAGATCGCGACCGGGGTCGCCGGGCCGGAGAGCGCGAGCAGCACCAGGGCGAGCAGCGCGAGGCCGAGGCCGCCGTAGAGAGTCGCGAAGGGGTGCGCGTCGGCGAGCCGCCCGCCGCCGGTGATGCCGATGAGCGCGCCGAGCCCGAACAGCGACAGCACCCCCGGCACCCAGCTTTCGGGCAGTCCGGCGATCTCGGTCAGCAAGGGCGCGAGGTAGCTGAAGGTCGCGAAGATCATCGCCTGGGCGAGCGCGATCACGCCGAGCGCCAGCCAGAACCGGCCGCCGCGGTAGAGCCGCAGTTCGGTGGCGATGTCGGTCTTGCCCTCGCCGTTCTGGGTTTCCGGGACGAGGGCGAAGACGCCGATCAGCGCGATGACGGTCAGCGCCGTGACCGCCCAGAACGCCGCGCGCCAGCCCGCGTGCTGGCCGAGGAAGGTCCCTGCGGGCACGCCGGCGATGTTCGCGACGGTGAGCCCGCCGACCAGGATGGCCAGCGCGCGGCCGCGGCGTTCGACCGGGACCAGCGCGACGGCGGTGGCGGCCGCGACCGCCCAGAACCCGGCGCAGGCGACGGCGCTGACGACGCGGGTCGCGAAGAGCAGGGCGTATCCGGACCCCAGCGCGCCGACGACGTGCGAGATCCCGAAGACGACGAGCAGGGCCATCAGGGTGGCGCGCCTCGGCACCCGCAGCGTCGCGATCGCGAGCAGGGGAGCGCCGACAACCATGCCGATCGCGAAGGCCGAGATGAGGAGCCCCGCCTCCGGGATGCCGACGTTCAGATCGGCCGCCATCCCCGGCAGCAGGCCGGTGATCATGAACTCGGACGTGCCGAGCGCGAACACGCTCAGTCCGAGTACGCAGACTGCCAAAGGCACGGGAATTCCCTCCAGTTTTGTATCGATCAGTCCAAAATATGGGCAGCGCCGCGTACGAGGCTTCGTTCGGTCTACTTCGCGGCGATCGCGTTCACCGCGATGTCGGCGACGGCCTCCATGGCCGCCCGTCCGGCGCCGCGGCGGGACATGAGCCGGAGGCCGGCGACGGTGCTGTGCGCGAACTCGGCGATGTCGCCGGGCTCGCGGGCACTGTCGATCGTCCCGTCGAGCTGTCCTTCTCTGGCGCAGGACGCGAGAAGGGTGAGGTGCCGTCCGGTGTCGGCGTCGATCCGCGCCTTGATCTCGGGATCGCGGTCGCCGAACTCGGCCACCGTGTTGACCACGAGGCAGCCTCGGCCGTGGTGCTCGACTTCCTCTTCGATCGTGTACGAGAACAGGGTCCGGAACCGCTCGATCCCGGTCTCGGATTCCTCCAGCAGGGCCGTTCTCGCCACGATCCCGCGCTCGGCGTAGTGGTCGAGCGCGCGCATGAACAGTTCGTGCTTGCTGGTGAAGGTGTTGTAGATGCTGCTGCGGCCCAGACCGGTGGCTTCGCAGAGGGCCTGTGTCGACGTGCCCTCGTAGCCGCGGACCCAGAACGCGTCCATGGCGCGCCCGATCGCCGCGCGCTCGTCGAATTCCTTCGGCCTGGCCATGGAAGCGACCGTACCAGGTTTTGGATCGATCGGTTCAAAACGGGCCGGGTCAGCGTGCGGGCCGCCACAACGGCAAGATGACGGGGTGGGTTACGACGCGCTGCTTTGGCTTTCGTTCGGTGGTCCCGAGGGACCCGACGAGGTGATGCCGTTCCTGGAGAACGTCACCCGGGGTCGGGGAGTCCCCCGGGAACGGCTGCTCGAGGTCTCCGAGCATTACCAGCACTTCGGCGGGGTCTCGCCGATCAACAGCCTGAACCGGGACGCGATCTCCGCGGTGGAGAAGCGGCTCGCGGCCGCCGGCATCGACCTGCCCGTCCACTTCGGCAACCGCAACTGGCGGCCGATGGTCGAGGACACCCTCGCCGAGATCACCAAGGCGGGCGCTCAGCGTGTCCTGGTCTTCCCCACGAGCGCGTACGGCGGCTACTCCGCCTGCCGTCAGTACGACGAGGACATCGAGCGCGCCCGCGCGGCCGTCGGCGACGGCGCGCCGGAACTGGTGAAGCTGCGCCAGTTCTTCGACCACCCGCTGTTCATCGCGGCCTTCGCCGACGCCGTCCGCGCCGCGCACGCGGAGCTGGGCGACCGGCCCGGGACCCGGACGGTCTTCTGCGCCCACTCGGTGCCCGAGTCCGCCGACACCGCGTCCGGGCCGCCGTCGGAAGGCGGTCGCCGCTACTCGCGCCAGATCGCCGAGGCTGCGCGTCTCGTCGCGGCCGAAGCGGGCATCGAGACCTATGACGTCGTCTGGCAGTCGCGCTCCGGCCCGCCGCAGGTGCCGTGGCTGGAGCCGGACATCGTCGACCACATCGACGCGCTGCACGCGGACGGCGTCACCTCGGTGGTCGTCTGCCCGGTCGGCTTCGTGTCCGATCACCTCGAAGTGATCTGGGACCTCGACAACGAGGCCGCCGAGCGGGCCGCGGAACACGGCATGGGCTTCGCGCGGGCCGCGACGCCGGACACCGACCCGCGGTTCGCGGAGCTCGTCGTGGAACTGGTCCGGGAACACACGGAAGGGGTGCCGGCGCGGAAGCTGTCGCCGTTCCCGTCGGCCGGGTGCACGATCAACGGAGCGCCTTGCGCGGTCGGGTGCTGCGAGCCCGCGAAGCGCCCCGCGCGTCCGTAAGCGTCATGTCTCGTGAGTGGCTCGCCCGCACGCCGGCCTCGGTGTCGCGAAAGCCACTTTCGGGACATCAGATGCCCCGAAAGAAGCTTCTATGTCAAGTCTGCTTTGAGTGCTTGGTAGATGGTGTTGGTGAGGTGTCGTTTGAGTGCTCGGAGTGCGGCTTTGGTGGTGG
>NZ_JBFBGL010000140.1:1744-3529 GCF_040684635.1 Amycolatopsis sp. NPDC089917
GACGCCCTGGGAGTTTGTTTCTGGTGTGGTGTTTGAGAACTGTAGAGTGGATGCGAGCATCTTTGTGGTCAAGTTGTTAAGGGCACATGGTGGATGTCTTGGCTTCAGGAGCCGATGAAGGACGTGGGAGGCTGCGATATGCCTCGGGGAGCTGTCAACCGAGCTGTGATCCGAGGATTTCCGAATGGGGAAACCCAGCACCAGTTATGTGGTGTTACCCGCATCTGAATATATAGGGTGTGTGGAGGGAACGCGGGGAAGTGAAACATCTCAGTACCCGTAGGAAGAGAAAACAACCGTGATTCCGTGAGTAGTGGCGAGCGAAAGCGGAAGAGGCTAAACCGTTTGTATGTCAAGCTGTCAGGCGTTGTATAAGCGGTGTTGTGGGACCCACCTTGAAGAGACTGACATTTCTTCGGGTTTACGCGTGTGTTAGTGGAACGCCTTGGGATGGGCGACCGGAGTGGGTGAGAGTCCCGTACGCGAAAACACATGTTTGTGGATCTTGGTGGTGTTCCCGAGTAGCAGCGAGCTCGTGGAATTTGCTGTGAATCTGCCGGGACCACCCGGTAAGCCTAAATACTTCCTGAAGACCGATAGCGGACTAGTACCGTGAGGGAAAGATGAAAAGTACCCCGGGAGGGGAGTGAAAGAGTACCTGAAACCGTGTGCCTACAAGCCGTCAGAGCCCGAGCAACATCTTTGATGTTTACGGTGATGGCGTGCCTTTTGAAGAATGAGCCTGCGAGTTAGTGCTGCGTGGCGAGGTTAACCCGTGTGGGGTAGCCGTAGCGAAAGCGAGTCTGAATAGGGCGATTGAGTCGCGTGGTCTAGACCCGAAGCGGAGTGATCTACCCATGGCCAGGCTGAAGCGTCGGTAAGACGACGTGGAGGGCCGAACCCACTTAGGTTGAAAACTGAGGGGATGAGCTGTGGGTAGGGGTGAAAGGCCAATCAAACTCCGTGATAGCTGGTTCTCCCCGAAATGCATTTAGGTGCAGCGTCACATGTTTCTCCGCGGGGGTAGAGCTACTGGATGGTCTAGGGGCCTTACCGGGTTACCGAAATCAACCAAACTCCGAATACCGTGGTGTGAGAGTGTGGCAGTGAGACGGCGGGGGATAAGCTTCGTCGTCGAGAGGGAAACAGCCCAGAACACCAGCTAAGGCCCCTAAGTGTGTGCTCAGTGGGAAAGGATGTGGGATTGCCCAGACAACCAGGAGGTTGGCTTAGAAGCAGCCACCCTTGAAAGAGTGCGTAATAGCTCACTGGTCAAGTGGTCCTGCGCCGACAATGTAGCGGGGCTTAAGCACACCGCCGAAGCTGTGTCATTGACACATGTAGATCGGCGCTTTCTTCGTGGAAGCGTCTAGTCGTGTTGATGGGTAGGGGAGCGTCCTGCATCCAGGGAAGCGGCGGCGGAAGCCAGTCGTGGAGGGTGTGGGAGTGAGAATGCAGGCATGAGTAGCGAATGCAGAGTGAGAAACTCTGCCGCCGGATGACCAAGGGTTCCTGGGCCAGGCTAATCCGCCCAGGGTAAGTCGGGACCTAAGGCGAGGCCGACAGGCGTAGTCGATGGATAACGGGTTGATATTCCCGTACCCGAGCACGTGCGCCCAGGATGAGGCGGTTGATACTAACCACCCAAAGCCAGTTACCGATATCTTCGGATGGAGGTTTCTGTGTGGAGCGTGGGATCTGATTCCGTAGTAGTCGAGTGATGGGGTGACGCAGGAAGGTAGCTCCGCCAGTGAGTGGTAGTACTGGTGTAAGCGTGTAGACCGA
>NZ_JBFBGL010000141.1:0-3102 GCF_040684635.1 Amycolatopsis sp. NPDC089917
GGTCGCCCGACCTCCATTTCGTTTCCGCCCCGCGGGATTTTGTTATTTTTTTTGGGTGCACCCCATGGGACGGTTTCCGTCCCATGGGGACCCCTCATGACATCCGGGGGCAGTTCTTGACGGGACCTTGACATCCGCAGGTGGGCGGGCCTAATTTCGGCGGATCTCAATGGTCTGTCCGCATACCTTTTAAGTGGGTGCCCGATGGATGTCTCAGACAAGCAGGCCGAACCCGCCGACGAAGACAGTGCCCGGCTCCACCAGCTCGGCTACGCGCAGGAACTCCGGCGCACGATGTCGACCTTCTCCAACTTCGCCGTCTCGTTCACGATCATCTCGATCCTCTCCGGCTGCCTGACCCTCTACGGGTTCGGCATGAAGACCGGCGGGCCCGCCGCGATGATCTGGGGCTGGCCGCTCGTCGGCCTGTTCGTCATCCTGGTCGGGCTGGGCATGGCCGAGGTCTGCTCCAGCTATCCGACCGCGGGCGGCCTCTACTACTGGGCCGCGAAGCTCGCCCCGCGCAACGGCGCGGCGTGGTCGTGGTTCACCGGCTGGTTCAACCTCATCGGGCAGATCGCGGTCACCGCGGGCATCGACTTCGGCGCGGCGCTGTTCCTCAACGCCTTCCTCGACCTGCAGTTCGGTTTCGAGGCGACGCCGGGCCACACGATCCTGCTGCTGGCGATCATCCTGGTGATCCACGGCCTGCTGAACACCTTCGGCGTGAAGATCGTGGCGCTGCTGAACAGCATCAGCGTGTGGTGGCATCTGGTGGGTGTGCTGGTCATCGTCGGGGTGCTGATCATCGTGCCCGCCAAGCACCAGGACGCTTCCTTCGTCTTCGGCGAGTTCGTGAACAAGACAGGCTGGGCGTCACCGGTCTACGTCTTCTTACTGGGGTTGCTCGTCGCGCAGTACACGCTGACCGGCTACGACGCCTCCGCGCATATGACCGAGGAGACCAAGAACGCGGCGAAGGCCGGACCGCGCGGCATCATCAACTCGATCCTCGTCTCCCTGGTCGCCGGGTGGATCCTGCTGATCGGCCTCACTTTCGCCATCCAGAACTACGACGGCGCCGTGGACTCCGCGACCGGGGTGCCGCCCGCGCAGATCTTCATCGACGCGACCGGCGCGACGACCGGTAAGTTCCTGCTGCTGATCTGCATCGGCGCGCAGCTGTTCTGCGGGATGGCCTCGGTGACCGCGAACTCGCGGATGATCTACGCCTTCGCCCGCGACGGCGCGATCCCGGGTTCGGGGTTCTGGCACCGCATCAACAAGCGCACGCAGACGCCGACCAACGCGGTGTGGCTGGCCGCGGGCGGCGCGCTCCTGCTCGCCCTGCCGTACCTGTGGAGCGCGACCGCCTACGCGGCGGTGACCTCGATCGCGGTCGTCGGCCTTTACGTGGCCTACGTGATCCCGGTGTTCCTGCGGGTGCGCAAGGGCGACGACTTCGAACCCGGACCGTGGAACCTCGGCCGCTGGGGCAAGCTCGTCGGGACCGTCGCGACCGTCTGGGTGTGCTTCATCTTCGTGCTGTTCATGCTCCCGCAGGGGTCGCCGATCACCATCGACAGTTTCAACTACACGCCGATCGCCTTCCTCGTCGTACTCGGTGGTGCGGCGGTGTGGTGGTTCGCCTCGGCGCGCAAGTGGTTCACGGGTCCGAAGGTGCAGGGCTCCGAGGCAGAACTCGCCGCGGTGGAAAAGGAACTCAAGGAACTGGGGTAGCGGCCTCCCGGGCGCGGCCGGCGCGGACTCCGGTCACGGCGGCCGCGCCCACCGCCCCGACCCCGGCGAACGCGTAGAAACCCCACGGGTACGCGATCCCGGCGCTCAGCAGCGCGCCGCCGAGGATCGGCCCGCAGATCGCGCCGATCCGGCCGACTCCGGCCGCCCAGCCGATTCCGGTGGCGCGCATAGCGTCCGGGTACGTCTTGCCGATATAGGCGTACACGAGGACCTGCGCGCTGAACACGAACCCGCCGGTGAGGAACACGGCCACGTACAGCCCGGCCGCGGGCAGTTTCACGCTCAGCAGGGCCAGGAACACGGCCGCGCCGAGGAACCAGAAGATCACCGCCGGCCGTACGCCGGCCTTGTCCGCCACCCGGCCCGCGACGAGCAGGCCGACGACACCGCCGAGGTTCAGCGTGAGCAGCAGCCCCAGCGCCGCGCCGAGCGGGTACCCGGCCTGGCGCATGATCTCCGGCAGCCAGGTGTTGAGCCCGTAGACCAGCAGCAGGCCCATGAACGACGTCACCCAGAACGCGATGGTGGCGCGCAGGAGCCCGCCGCGGAACAGCCCGCCGACGACGTCCGTCGCCGACTTCGCCTGCGTCTCCCGCGCCTGCTCGAAGGATTCGGATTCGGGCAGGTACTTGATCATCAACGGCACCAGGACGAGCGCGGGCAGCGCGCCCGCGACGAACATCGCGCGCCAGCCGAGCGGCTGGATCAGCCAGATGCCGAGCAGGGCGGTGAGCACCGCGCCGACGTGGTAGCCGGTCATCACCGTGGTGGTCGCGCTGCCGCCCTTCCCCTTGCGGGCGTACTCGGTGACCAGCGCGATCGCCGTCGGGAGGCAGCCGCCCAGCCCCAGCCCGGCCAGGAAGCGCAGCAGGCCGAAGACGAAGGCCGACGGCGAGATCGCGCAGAGCGCGGTGAACGCCGAGAAGGCGGTGACCGCGATGATCAGCGCCTTCCGGCGGCCGATGAGGTCGGTGATCGTGCCGATCGCCAGCGCGCCGATCGTCATGCCGATCAGGCCGACCGTCGAGATCACCGACGCCGTGCCGGGCGTCAGGCCCCAGACGTGGTCACGCAGCAGCGCGGGCAGCACCGTACCCAGGACGACCAGGTCGAATCCGTCGAGCAGCACCGCCGTCCAGGCGAGCGGGACCACCCACGAACGAGCCTCGGCAGGGGACATGGAGACCTCCAGCTGTGTTCGCGATGCGCACGAGTATGCACAATCCGAACGTTGTGAGCAAGGCCACTGGACCCCTGGATGTCAGGAAAGGGTCGTTCAGGACGAAAAACGTCCTGAACGACCCTTTCCTGACACTTGACGGACTAGCGCTTCACGAGGTC
>NZ_JBFBGL010000142.1:0-1840 GCF_040684635.1 Amycolatopsis sp. NPDC089917
CGGCTGATGTTCGGGACATAGCCGTTTCCGCCGCAACGGAAACCCGCGGCACCCCTGTGTGTGGTGGCGGGTGATGTCACAGCTCGCCGAGGTGTCGCCGGTGGCATTCGGGGGTATCACCTCTTCGATGTGGTCACGCCAGGTGACCCGATGGGGGTAGAGGATGAGTGTGGCCGATCAGGATGTCGCGGCGGATGAGCAGGTGATCGAGGCGGTGCTGGAGGTCGCCGACGATCTCGCCGAGTTGGCTCGGGTGCGCCGCTGGGCCCGCACCGCGCTCGAGGATGTTCCCGGGTGGGAGCTGGACGAGGTGATCCTCGTGCTGGACGAGCTGGTGTCCAACGCGCTGAGGCATGGGACCCCGCCACGCCGGGTCCGGCTGATGCGCAAGACCGACTGGCTGCGGATCGAGGTCGAGGATTCGTGCGTGGACGCGGCGTGCCCGCGTCCGGCGTCGGACACTGGTGGGCGGGGCCTGACCTTGATCGAGTCCTGCGCGATGCTCTGGGGCCAGGACCAGCGCGAGACCGGCAAAGTCGTCTGGGCCGAACTCACCCCCGCGACCACCTCTTCGTGAGTGCTCTCCTGAGCGACGAGCGTGCAGGTGGGTGGTGACGGTCACCCACCCACCTGGGTCTCGGTTCAGGGTGGGGTCACCGTTTTGCCGACACCGGCGCGTAGGGTGAGTGATCGCGGAGGTTGAGAAGCAGCGTCCGGACCAAGATCCGCCGATATCGTCGGCAGGTCGGCCGTAGGCTTCCGTTTCACAGGGGAGTCGCCTCCACCGAGAGTAGAGCGACCTCATGCAGTACCCCATCGTGTCCGGCCAGGATTCCCTGCCGGGCTTCACGATCGACCTCACCCTGGCGCCACAAGTCGCGGTGGTGCGGGTGACCGGTGAACTGGACCTGGCAGTCGACAGACAATTCGGCGAGCTTCTCGCCGAAGCCGAAGCCACCGGGACACCGGTGGTGCTGGACATGACCGAGGTCAGCTTCTGCGCCTCCTGCATCCTCGGGCACCTGGCCCGCGCCGCCCAGCGGCTCACCTTGCAGGGGCGGCAGCTGGTGGTGGCCACCACTCAGCGGATGGTGCTGCGGCCGTTGATGCTGCTGCGGCTGGAGGACCACCTCGGCCTCGCACCCGATCTGGCAACCGCGTTGCAGCAGCTCGGGCTGCCCGGCGACACGCTCACCCCAGGTACACCGGCCTGACCACTGCCAGGCCCGGCTCATCAGCCCACCCGCTCCGATCCACACGGGTGAGCGACCCGAAACCCCGTAAGGGGGTGCTCGGCTCCATGTCCTGCATGATTCTCAGCCGCGCCGAAACCAGCGCCACGCTGATCACCGTCACCGGCGAACTCGACGCCGCCTACGTCCCCGCGTTCGCGACCACCCTCGCCGCGGCCGACGAACACCTGCCGGTGATCCTCGACCTCGTCCACGCCACCTTCTGCAGCGCCGCAGCGGCCGGACTGATCCACACCGCCCACCACCATCGCCTCGGCTACCAGCAACGGCTGATCCTGGCCACCGACGCCTACGCCGTCCTGCTCCCCCTTCACCTGCT
The DNA here is from genome assembly GCF_040684635.1 of Amycolatopsis sp. NPDC089917. Lineage (NCBI taxonomy): Bacteria > Bacillati > Actinomycetota > Actinomycetes > Pseudonocardiales > Pseudonocardiaceae > Amycolatopsis > Amycolatopsis sp. NPDC089917. The sequence continues at coordinate 1,573 of NZ_JBFBGL010000142.1, forward strand.
CGGCCTCGACAACGACCTCGACATCGTCGCGACCGTCGCCGACGCCCGAACCACGCTCGGTCTGCCCGTCTGCCCGCCGCTGGACAACCCGCCCAGCACCAGCTACGCCGACCAGCCCTGACGCCAGCCCTCGTCGCACGGCTTCATCATCAGGCGCTCACAGTCGTCGACGTCTTGGCGACCGTCGCCCACAACCGGTCACCCGCCGCGCCGCGACGACGGCCCCAGCGAGAGGCCAGCACCGGAATCAGCGACCACCGCCGCCTCG
>NZ_JBFBGL010000143.1:0-1317 GCF_040684635.1 Amycolatopsis sp. NPDC089917
TGTCATGTTTCAGGACTTCGTGAACAGATGTGTTTCAGGACTTCGTGAACAGTTTCTGTTTGGTCAGTCGTTGGTAGCGTACTGATCTGTCGAGGGTGAGCTGGCGGGCGACTGTGTCGCTGATCGTGATGGTGACGCGGTCGCCTTGCCAGAACACGGTCGCGGTGTGGCCGGCCCAGCGGCGGCCGAGGACGATGGAACAGCCGGAGAAGGCGATGACGCCGGTGGCTGAGACCGGGCGCTGGGTGACGCCGCCGGGCTGGTGGCCTGTGCTGGCAGGGGCGGCTTTGCGGCGGGCGTCGTAGCGTTGCTGCGGGGTTTGGCCGTTGAGGCTCTGGTGGCGTCGCCGGGTGTTGTAGATCTTCCGGTAGTCGTCGAGAAGGTGTTGCAGGGCAACGAGATCCTCTGCCGGAGGCCGGGCGGCGAGCCATTTCTGCAGGGTTTGGTGGACGCGTTCGTTCTTGCCGCAGGTTTGCGGGTGATAGACCGAGGAGGCGATCGCGGTGACACCCTCTCCGGCGAGGTGGCGTTCCAGCTCGACCATGCGGCCGCGGTGCTTCCCGGAGAAGGACAAACCGTTGTCGGACAGCACCTTCACCGGAACCCCGTGGCCGGCGAACGCCTGTTGCAACGCAGCCCAGGCGTCGGTGCCGTTCTCACTGGCCGCGGCGTAAGTGCCGACGTCGAGGCGGGAGTGGTCATCGAGGATCTGGATGATGCAGACCTTGACGCCGTCGGCCAGGTAGTACTCCATGCCATCGATCTGCCAGCAGCCGTTGGGGTCGGCGTATTCGAACCGGCGCCTCGTGCGGGGCCGCTTTCGCGGCTCCGGGGTGATCTGGCCGTGATCACGCAGGATCCGGTAGACCGCCGACCGTGACGGCAACGGCTCGAACCCGGCGTCTTCCAGCCGCCAGTGGATCGAGATCGGCCCGTTGTCCCAGCCCTCGTCCGCGAGTTCCTTGCGGGCCCGCAGCACCGCCTCGGTCACCTTGGCCCCGAACGCGGCCGGGCGGTGACGCGGGGCGGTGCTGCGGCGGACGAACCCGTCCGCACCCTCCGCGCGGACCCGCGTGACGTATTTGTGGAACACGCCCCGGGAGATGCCACGTTCGCGGCAGAACCCCGAAATGTTGATCTTCTCGCCCGCGGCCACCCTCGCGACCGCGGCGACGAACTCAGGATCCATCGAAAACCCTGTACTGCCCATCGCCGCATGATCACCACGAACCCCCTGGTCACCACGCCGACAGGCCGGTCAAGTGTTCACGATGTCCTGAAACATCAACTGTTCACGATGTCCTGAACTCAGACATG
>NZ_JBFBGL010000144.1:0-1298 GCF_040684635.1 Amycolatopsis sp. NPDC089917
CGCGAAAGCCACTCAGTGTCAGGGTGGTTGTGCTGCTCGTGTGAGTGGTTAGGGTCCGGTCTTGGTCGCGTGGTGACTCAGAAAGCCACTGCCTTGCTGGCTTGTGAAAGAACTGTCCAGCGTGATCAAGGTCCGGGCCTGGCTGGCCTGACTTGATAGAAGCGTGGACTAGACGCCATCGACCTCAACTGAGGTGTGTCCGACCAGCCCGGCCCGGAAAGGTGCACTTGTTCTCCGGCTAGGGAAGGAACACGCGCGTGTCCATGGTGGTCATCGGGATCGATCCGCACAAGTCCAGTCACACCGCGGTCGCTGTCGATCAGGCCGGGCGGAAACTGGCCTGCAAAACCGTCCGCTCCGACAACGACGGACACCTCCGGCTGCGGGCCTGGGCCGCGCGGTTCGGGACCGAGCTGGTCTGGGCGGTCGAGGACGGCCGCGGCGTCGCCGGGCGGCTGGTCCGCGCTCTGATCGGCACCGGCGCCACGGTGAAATGGGTGCCCCCGAAACTGATGGCCGCCTGCCGGGCCTCGGCCCGCACCCGCGGGAAGTCCGACCCGATCGACGCGCTCGCCGTCGCCCGCGCCGTCCTGCGCGAACCCGGCCTGCCGACCGCGCACCTGGACCAGCAGGCCCTGGACCTGCGGCTGCTGACCGACCGGCGCGAGGACCTGGTCCACCGCCGCACCGCCGGCATCAACCAGCTGCGCTGGCACCTGCACGACCTCGACCCCGCCCTCGGCCAGGACCACCACGACCTGACCAGGCCACGCACACTGGCCACCCTCACCAGCGCGGTCACCACCCTCGATCCCAGCGTCCGCCGCGACCTCGCCCTCGACCTCCTCGCCGAGATCACCACCCTCGGCCAGCAGATCACCCAGCTCGACCACCAGCTCACCGAACGAGTCCAGCCCCTGGCCCCCACACTCCTGTCCATCACCGGCGTCGGCACGATCACCGCCGCGAAAATCATCGGCGAAACCGCCGGCATCACCCGATTCCGCTCACCAGCCGCCTACGCCATGCACGCCGGCACCGCACCCATCCCCGTCTGGTCCAGCAACAAACCCCACTACCGCCTCAACCGCGGCGGCAACCGACAACTCAACACCTGCATCCACCGCATCGCCATCACCCAACTCGCCCACCACCCACCAGCCCGCCACTACCGCGACACCTGGACCACAAACCACCCACACGCCACCACCAAAGCCGCACTCCGAGCACTCAAACGACACCTCACCAACACCATCTACCAAGCACTCAAAGCAGACTTGACATAGAAGCTTCTTTCG
>NZ_JBFBGL010000145.1:0-1261 GCF_040684635.1 Amycolatopsis sp. NPDC089917
TGGAGTTGCCCCCGGATGGCGGACACGGGGTTTTCACGCGGCTTGGTGATGGTAGCTGGTTCGGGTTTCGTGGGGTGTTCGGTGGCTGAGTGTCGAATGTAGACGGTTGTGGTTGTAGTAGTGGAGGTAGCGGTATAGGTCGTGTCGTGCCTGGTCGCGGGTGTGCCAGATGGTGGTGCCGATCTCGGTTTTGAGGGTGGCGAAGAACGCTTCGGCGACGGCGTTGTCGTAGCAGGATCCGGTCCGTCCGATCGACGGGTGGATCCGGTGTTCGGTGAGCGCGGCGCGGAATTGGCCGGAGGTGTACTGGACGCCGCGGTCGGAGTGGAACACCGCGGCGGGGCGGATCAGGCCGCGCGTGGTGGCCAGGGTGATCGCGTCGCAGACCAGGTCGGCGCGCAGGTGATCGGCCATGGCGTGCCCGACGACCTCACGGTTGTGCAGGTCGATCACCGTGGCCAGGTAGAGCCAGCCCTGGAAGGTGGGCAGGTAGGTGATGTCCCCGACGAACCGCCGGCCAGGGTGCTCGGCGGTGAAATCGCGGCGGATCAGATCCTGGACCACCAGGGCTGGTGACGGATCGGCCTTGGTGAGTGACCGGCGTTTGCGGCGGGTGATCCCGGCCAGGCCGTGTTCGCGCATCAGCCGCTCGACCCGTTTGTGGTTCACCACCCGCCCGCGCCGGCGCAGTTCGGCGGTGATCCGCGGGACGCCGTAGGCGCCACGGTGTTCGGCGTGGATGCCGGTGATCACGGTGACTAGCTCGGCTTCGGTCTCCGCCCGCCGGGCCCGGTCGGCTTCGGCGGCGACCCACTCATGGAAGCCCTGCCGGCGCAGGCCCAGGACCTGGCACAACCGCTTCACGCCGAACTCGGCGCGATGCTCGGAGATGAACCGATAGCGGTAGATCATCGATCCATCTCTTTGGCAAAATAGGCGGCCGCTTTACGCAGGATCTCCTTCTCTTTCTGCAGCTCGGCGACCTGTTTCCGCAACCGCTGCACCTCATCGAGGGTGGCCGGGTCCTCCACCGGCGGCCCTGCCTCGGCGGCCTGTTTGGCTACGTTGACCCACGATCGCAGGGTTTCGTGATTGACACCGAGCTCACGGGCGATCTGCCGCAACGGCCGGTCACTAGAGTTGACCAGCTCGATCGCGTCACGGCGGAACTGCTCCGGATACTTCGAACGAGACACCAGGACATCCTCCCTCCAGACCACTGTCTGGAATCAAGGTGTCCGCACCACAGGGGCAACTCCAC
>NZ_JBFBGL010000146.1:0-1253 GCF_040684635.1 Amycolatopsis sp. NPDC089917
CTTGGGTTCATGGGGTGGTTGCAACGCTTTGAGTGAGTGGGTGTTGCGGGTGCGGGGTGTTGGGGAGTTGCCGCGTGAGGTGAGGGTCCGGTTTTGGGAGTTGGTGCGGGCTGGGTTGCCGGCGAAGCCGGCGGCCCAGGTGCTTGGGATTGGTCATACGACGTGTTCACGGTGGTTTCGTGAGGCTGGCGGGGTGATGAGCAACGCGCCCCGTCGGCTGTCGGGCCGGTTCCTGTCGCTGGCTGAGCGTGAAGAGATCATGGTTCTGCGGGCGCGGGGTGAGTCTCAGGCGGAGATCGGCCGGATTCTGGGGCGCAGCGCTGGGACGATCTCTCGGGAGCTGGCCCGCAACACTGTGGCGGGTCAGGAGTATCGGGCCAGCGTGGCGCAGGCCGCGGCTGCGAGGCGGGCTCAGCGGCCGAAGGTCGCGAAACTCGCTGCTGACGGTCATCTGCGGGACCTGGTGCAGGACGGGTTGCTGCAGAGATGGTCGCCGCAGCAGGTCAGTAAGGTCCTGCGGGAGAACTATGCGGACCACCCGGAGTTGCAGGTGTCGCACGAAACGATCTACCAAGCGCTCTACGTGCAATCCCGCGGTGCGCTGCGCCGTGAACTCACCGCGTGCCTGAGAACAGGGCGGACGTTACGTAAACCCCAGCGTCAGGCCCACGTGCGCCGGGAGCGGGCGCCGGGACGGATCCAGGACATGGTCAACATCTCCACCCGTCCCGCCGAGGTCGAGGACCGGGCAGTGCCGGGGCACTGGGAAGGTGACCTGATCTGCGGGACCGGGCACGGCTCGGCGATCGGGACGCTGGTGGAACGCACCACCCGGTTCGTGATGCTGCTGCACCTGCCCGACGGGCGTGACGCAGCGACGGTGGCCGAGGCGATGTCGGCGACAATCGCGACCCTGCCCGAACGGATGATGGCGTCGCTGACATGGGACCAGGGCAAGGAAATGGCTCACCACACCAGGATCACCGCCGAGACCGGAGTGCAGATCTACTTCGCTGATCCTCACTCACCATGGCAGCGAGGGACCAACGAGAACACCAACGGACTACTGCGACAGTACTTCCCCAAGGGAACCGACCTCTCGACCTACACCGCCCAGTACCTCGCCGCCGCTGCCGCACAACTCAACGAACGACCACGCAAAACACTCGGCTGGCAAACACCAGCCGAGTGCCTACGACGACTACTCTTCCCGAACGAAACAACCAACGTTGCAACCACCAGGTGAATCCGCC